>NZ_JBITMP010000001.1:0-472042 GCF_044466425.1 Nonomuraea sp. NPDC049400 | reverse complement strand
TCATCCAGCCCCGCCGCCCACGACTGGAGATCCTCAGACGTCACCACATCCGACACGGATCCGACTATAGATCACAAAACATGACTGTAGTACTAATACTCCAGTGACACTTCGCCATCATCGTCGCGACCTCGTGTAGTGGCCCACCCCACGGCGACATACCCGACTTATACCGGTGCTCGTTAAGCTGCGGTGCATGATCCGCACCTGGCGGCCTTAGCGCACGGCTGGGCGCCGTGAATAAGGGAGAACAACATGCGCGGGCGCCTCAGCCGTACCGGGCATTCCGCCGCCTCTATCGTGCCAAAGGTGAGTACAGGCCATAGAGTGACCGCGATCGTCGCCGCTCTCCTTCTGGGGGTGACAGGCTGCACCGCAAGCGAGCCGCAATCCGTCGTGACGGTCACCGCGTCTCCCGAGCCCCTTCCCGCCTATCGAGGCCCCCTCACCCTGGAATACTCCAAAGTCGAGGACGTCAACTTCGACTCCGAGACCCTTGCCGGCGGCGACGCCGAGATCGACATCCATGCCGCCCAGATCCTCTGGAAAATCGCCGACGTGGACTTCAAGGCCATGAACGACACCAAACTCATGGTCGCACCAGGACAGGTGAACTCCCGGGCCGAGTGCGCGGCCGTGGCCCAGGCGGGGAAGGATACGTATGTCATTGCACGGACAGACGACATTCTCTGCGTGAGAACCGCGAACGGGGCCGTCGCTCGGCTCCAGGTGATCAAATTCGGCAAGGAGACCGTCACCTTGGACGCCACCGTCTGGAGACGCTGACCCAGGCGTGCCGCACACTGAACCCTTTCATCCTCCGTCGGAGGCCTGCGGGTCTCATCATGATCGCGACCCTGGCGTTCGCCTGACCACATAGAGAAACCCTGGTAGACGGGTCGATCACCACAATCCATCCGCCAACACCAGGGGCCTCGGATGCTGTTCTACCGTGCTGCGGTCGATTTGTCGCGTTCAACGCTGAACTACGTCGCCGGAATCATCCGGCGGCACCGCAAGGCGATCGGCTCGGTGTGGCGGCGGCTCAATCCCGGCCAGCAGGCCCTGCCGGCGCTGGTCTACCTACGCAAAGGCGAGACGTTCGCCGAACTGGGTGCAGGGTTCGGGGTATCGGTCACCACCGCCTGGCGGTACGTGGAAGAGACCGTAGCCCAGCTGAAGGCTCGCTCTCCCAAGCTCGACCACGCCTTACGCAAGGCGACTCGGAACGGGCTGCACTACCTGGTGCTGGACGGCATGCTCATCCACACCGACCGCGTCAAGGCCGACCGGCCGTTCTTCTCCGGCAAACACCGCGTCCACGGCATGAACGTCCAGGTCATCGCCTCACCATACGGGACAATCATCTGGACCTCCGACAGCCTGCCCGGCAAGAGCCACGACCTGACCGCCGCCCGCGTCCGGGGAATCCGGCTCAGGCTCAGAAGCCGTCTCAGGCTCGGGCGTGACGCTCTGCGCAGCGTCGATCTCTTCCCACTCTTCATCCGACAGGTAGAAGGGCAGGGAGGCGGGGGCCTCTTCGCCCGGGGGGCTCTGCCCCATGCTTGCCTCCTGCTCAGCGTCGGCCAACTCGGCAGGCGGCTCCGTAGCGATCTCGGGGGTTTCCTCGGTGTCGAGATCGATCAGTTCGTTAGTTTCCCCGGACGGCTCGGGCATCATGTGATGTAGCGCATGCTCGGGCGTCCCCCGGCGCCCTTGGCGCTGTGTCCCTTAATGACTTCGATCGTGTCGAGCTGGGCCACGATCTCCCGAAGGTCAGCCGCCTTGATGTTCAGGGCTCGATAGATCTCGGTGGCCGTACGGCCCTCAGATCCGGCCTCACGAACGAACTCCTGACCTTGAAAGGCTGACTCCGAAGCCTCGGCCTCGGGAAGGACGCCAATATGCTGCAGGTCCTCTTCAGGGAAGGTTGCGGAAGACGCCTGAAGCTTTGCCGATCACTCCGGTGGCCAGAAGCGGGCCGCCGGGGACGGCCGACAGCGAGGTCAGTTCGCCGCCGGACGGAACCCTGGTCCAGTGGCCGGAGGGGTCGCGGTGGGCGAGGGCGGAGTCGTAACCGTTGATGTCGGTGGAGCCGAGAAACCAGTGGCCGCCGCTGCCGTCGGGGACGGGTGGGAGGTCGCGGACCATGCGTCCGGCCTTCGCCGAGGTGTCCTCGCTGCGCCAGCCGGAACCGGTCTGGGAGAGCAGGAACGACGACGCCCCGATCTCCCCCGTGATCCAGATGCCGGACGGGTCGGCGGTGATGGCGGTCAGCCGAGGGCCGGACGGGTCGGGCGGGGAATCGTCGGACGGGGGCGGGGCCTTGGGTAGCGCCGCGGTCAGGTCGACCCGGGTCCAGGCCTTGCCGTCGAAGTGGTGCGCCCAGGGGGCGTCGGCGTCGAGGGCCCAGATGTCGGAGGCAGAGCGGGCGCTGACGCGGAAGGCGCGGAAGGAGACGCTCTGTTCCGACCAGGTGGCGCCGTTGTAGTGCCAGGTCTTGTGGTCGCCGAAGACCCACACGTCGTTGTCAGCGGTGACGGCGAGGCTCTCGCCCGTAACGGGCAGCCTCTGGACGGTCGTCCAGGCGCGGCCGTCCCAGCGCAGGACGGCGGTGCCGCCCTCGTCGCCGGCCAGGGCCCACACATTGGAGGGGGCGGACGCGGCGACCGCGCCGATGCTGCCGCGTTTTACCGGGAAGTCGCTTTTCTCCCAGCGGTCGCCGTCCCAGTGGAAGACCGTGGGGCGGTGCGGGCCGTCGGCCATCGGCAGCCAGGCGCCAATGCCGAGGATGTCCCAGCCGAAGGCCCAGGCCTCGTGCTCGCCGGTGGCGATGACCTGGCCGTAGGTGACCGACGACTGGGCGGCCACCAGTTTCCACCGGTCGTTGCCGTCGGCCCCAGGGGCGGTCCACCAGAACCAGAGGCCGGCCGCGGTTGCGGCCGCCGCGGCGGCTGCTGCCCACCCGAGCCACAGGCCGGTGGCAGCGGCCAGCTTCAGAAACATGATTTCAGCGTATGAAAGGCCGCCAGAACGGCACATGAGTATTCGTACTCAGTTGGACGGGCGTAGGGCCAGAGGCGTTCGTGGCGATGGGGCCGCGGTAATCGGATGTACTCAGGGTGCTCGGTCTGCTATCAAGATCATCGAGATGGATGGGAACACGGAAGACGCCGATCTGGCGCTGAGCGACTGTGCGTACCTGGTCATGGCCGACCCGGCGGAGGTGATTCCGCTGCTGGGCCGGGCGCGGAGCCCGCGGGCGCGGCTGGCGACGGCCGTCTACCGGCTGTCTTTGACGTGGCATCGCGACGAACCCCCGGAGGTGCGGCGGCAGATATTGAGCCTGGATGCGGCTCGGCTCGGCGACGGGGAGCTGGCGAGGTGTTTCGCCGAGGTGTCCGTCGCGGGGGCGGCGTGGCCGGAGTGGACGCCGAGATGGGCGACCGGCAACGGGGCCGGCCAGCGCCGGCTCCTGGCGATCCCGGCGCACGAGGATGGCGCCGGCGCGGTGGCCTGCACGCTGCTGGACGGGCGGCCGGTAGCGGTGACCGGTGGCGACGACACGCTGGTGCGGGTGTGGGATCTGACGACGGGCTCGGCCGTCGGTGACTCGTTCGCCGGGCACGAGGCCGTCGTGAAAGCCGTGGTGTGCGCCGAACTGGACGGCCGACCCGTGATCGCCAGCTTGGACGCTCACGGCGATGTGTGGGTCTGGGACCTGGTCACTCGCGAACCCGTTCAGGCGATGTCGACGCGGGGCTTCCACTCGTGCTTGCTACTGGTGCCGGCTTGTCTCGACGGTCGCCTGGTCGTGGTCACCGGCAGCCGGAGGGGAGCGCAGGTGTGGGACGTGGCCACCGGGGAGCGGATCGGGCGGCCGATGGCCGGGCACGCCGGAGGCGATATGGAGGCGATGGCGTGCACCACGGTGGACGGAGGGATCGTGTTGGTGACGGCGGGGGAACGAGGCCTGGTTTGGGACCTGGCGACCGGTGAACGCATCGGTGAGCTGATCCCGCCCGGTTACCACCGCGAGCACCCCATGACCACGGTGGCGTGCACGGACCTGGACGGCCGGCCGGTGGCGGTCGCCGCTTGCGCGGGTGGGGAGGTGCTGCTCTGGGACCTGGCCGAACACGCCTTGATCGGGGCACCGCTTGGCGGGCACACCGGCGGGGCCCGCGACATCGCGTGCGCCGATCTGGACGGGCGCCGCGTTGCCCTGGTCGGCGACTGGAACGGCACCGTCCGGGTGTGGGACCTGGCGGCAGGGGAACTGCTCGCACAGCCGGTAGGCCGGCCGTCGTCGGGCTTCGATTATGTGCGCGCGCTTGCCTGCGCTGTCGTCGACGGGCGTCCGGTGGCGGTGACATGCGGCTACGACGGATGGGTACGGGCCTGGGACGTGGGCGCCCACGAGCCTGCCGGACGGCCGGTCGTCGGACACACCATGGACGTGCACGCCGTGGCCCCTGCCGAGATCGGCGGTCGCGCCGTCGTGATGTCCGGCGGCTCCGACCATGCCGAGGAGGACGGCGACCTTTGGGAGGAGTACGCCCGGCTGTGGGACCTCGCCACCGGGAAACCGATCGGCGGACCGATGATCTGGCTCCCCACCGGTGACAGCCGTGAAGAGGACGTGGCCGCCCTCACCTACCTGCGTCTGGACGGCCGCGACCTTGCGGTCGCGGGCATAGACCGGTCGGTGGTCCTATGGGATCTGGGCGCGGGCGAGCTGGTCGGCAGCCCGATGGTGCACACCACTCAGCCTGGGCGGTTCTCCATGGACAAAGTGGAGTGCACCTGGGTGGACCGCCGCCCGGTCGCGGTCTCGCTCTGCAATGGCGACCTCCGGGTTTGGGACCTGCGCAGCTGCGAGCCGTTCGACGCGCCCGCCCCCGGCAGCGGTTGGGTGCACGAGGTGGCATGCACGGTGCTGAACGGGCGCGCCGTCGTGGTGACCAGCGCCTGGACGCACGAGAACGACGAAGGCGAGCGCGAGGACACCGTACAGGTCTGGGATCTGGCCACCGGAGAGCCCATCGGCACGCCGATGACCGGCCACACCGACACCATCCACGCCCTGGCATGCGCCGAGGTGGACGGCCGTCCCATCGCGGTGACCGGCAGCGATGACGGCACGGTACGCAGATGGGACCTGGCCGCCCAGCGCCGGCTGGGTAGCCCGATGGTCGGGCATGGCGGCGAAGCGGTCCGCTTGGTGGCCTGCGTGGAACTCGACGGCCGGCCGGTTGCCGTATCCGGCGGACCGGACACCGTGCAGGCGTGGGACTTGCACACCGGAGAGCGGTTCGGGCCCGTCATGCGCTTCCCCTGCTACATCGACACCCTCACGACGACGCCGCGGGGGCAGATGCTGGTCACATTCGGCTCCGATATCGCCATGTTGACCCGCTCACCACGGGCAGGCGCACGCTGAGCACGTTGCCAAGTTGCGGTAATACAGCGCAGGTGAGCGCAATGTAACCATTGCGTTACTGATCACTTGCCCGTGTTGTTTTGGAGATCACAACAGATATTTGATTAGGGCGCTCGTCGCTTAGCGGTCCTCCTCCACACTAAGGGCATCAAATGACAGCAACCTTTCCTTCCTTCCCCGCTGTGGACGAACACCCCCTCGAGACCTGCATCCGGCTCCGGGAGATCGCTCCCGTGGTCCAGGTCGAGTTCCCCGGTGGTGTGCCCGCGTACCTGGCCCTGACCCACAACGCCGTACGGGAGATCCTCGCCGGGGACAACACGACCTTCCTCAGGGATCCCAAGCACTGGCCCGCCCTGTACGACGGGTCGATCCCCGAGGACTGGCCGCTGCGTGCCATCGTTCAGGGCGGTCACCTGTCCACCAAGGACGGCGGCGACCACAGGCGGCTGCGCGGCCTGGTCGGCAAGGCGTTCACGCCGGCCCGGGTGCGCGCTCTGGAGCCGCGGGTCCAGCAGATCATCGATGGCCTGTTGGACGACGTGGTGGCCGCAGGTGACGGCGTCGACCTGGTTCCCGCCTTCACCGAGGCGGTGCCGATGTGGGTGATCTGCGAGCTGTTCGGCGTGCCCGCCGAGGACCGGCTCCGGCTGCGCAACTGGACCTCCACGCTGCTGGCGCACACCACTCCGCCGGAGGTGGCGTTCGCGACTCAGAACGACCTTCAGGCCTACCTGTACGCACTGACGGAACGCAAGCAGCGGGAGCCGGGCGACGACCTCACCTCCGGCCTCGTCCAGGCTCGTGACGAGGGCGACAAGCTCACCACCGACGAACTGGTCGGCGTGCTGTGGCTGATGCTGGTCGCCGGCCACGAGACCACCGTCCACCTCCTCGGGCACGCCATCCTGGCACTGGCTCAGAACCCGGACCAGCTCGAGCTGGCCAAGGCCGAGGACCGGTGGGACGACGTGGTCGAGGAGACCCTGCGCTACCGCCACTCGGTGATGATGACCAGCTTCCGGTTCACCGCGGAGGACGTGACCATCTCGGGGGTGCACATCCCCAAGGGCAACGCGGTCGGTGTGGTCTACCAGTCGACCGGCATCGACCCGGAGGAGTACGGCGACACCGCGGACCAGTTCGACATCACCAGGAAGCAGACCGGGCACCTCGGGTTCGGCCACGGCCCGCGGTACTGCATCGGCGCCCCGCTGGCCCGGCTGGAGAGCCGGCTGGCGCTCGAGTCGCTGTATCGGCGGCTGCCTGAGCTCAAATTGGCGATCGACCCGGGGGACATCCCCTACTCCCCGTCGTTCTTCACGATCGGCCCGCTGTCCTTGCCGGTCAGTCTGGGTTCCGTGCGGCCCTGACCTGCCGTCTGTCGGTCCCGGCAACTCGCAGTTGCCGGGATCGGTCTGCGCGCAGGTGACCGGTGAGTGCGGGATCAACCGTTGCAAACGCCACCGAGCCGCGGCAACCCGCTACAACACCTCGCCGTCCGTATGAGGTGATCGCGGGACCATCAAGGAGTGGCTGTGACGGCGTGCGTCCAAGACGGCTGCCCTGCCGGCATGGCCTGCTCGGCTTCTGGCGGCGGTGGAGCCCTTTACGTGGCGGGCTTCTTGGCCAACGACATATCTGTGGAGCCTGGTCCAGGGCCAGGGGGAGCGAGGGGGCGGGCTCCGCAGGCTGGGTAATCGCGCAACGGGCGGGTGATGGCGAGCGGAGCGAGCGAGGGTTTCCGGGGGTCGAAGGGGGCGCGAGCCCCCTGGGGAGCGCTGTCTGGAATCTCGTGCGCGAAGCGCCTATTCATGGAAGGCCTTGCTTTTCTCCCCGGGGCCTTCCGGGAACGCTTCCGTGGGTGATATTGGTTCGCGCGTTCCGGGGCTTTGCCTGTTAGCGTTATCGGGGAGGGGGTGAGCCTCGGTGAGATCCAGGGACGGCAGGCCCGCGGTGCTCATGGACGTCGCCGTACTCGCCGGCGTTTCCGCCATGACCGTCTCGCGTGTGCTCAACGCGCCCGACCGGGTGAGGGCCGAGACCAGGGCCCGGGTGCTGGCCGCCGTGCGCGAGCTCGACTACCGGCCCAACCAGGCCGCGCGGCAGCTCGTCACCGGGCGGTCCGGGGTGCTGGGCGTCGTCAGCATCGACACCACCCTGTACGGCCCCGCCTCCACGCTCTACTGCATCGAGCAGGCCGCCAGGAACGCCGGGTTCAACGTGAGCATCGCCAGCCTGCCCTCGCTCAACCGCAGGTCGATGGAGGAGGGCGTGGAACGGCTGCGCGCCCAGGCCGTCGACGGCGTGATCATCGTGGCGCCGCACGAGTCGGCCGCCGACGGGCTGCGGCATCTGCCGCCGGAGATGCCCGTGGTCGCGGTCGATGCCGGTGACGACATCCCCGTGCCCGTGGCCAAGGTCGACCAGCGGGCCGGGGCCGTACGGGCGACCAGACACCTGCTCAGCCTCGGCCACCGGACCGTGTGGCACGTGGCGGGACCGGCCGACTGGCTCGACGCCAACGGCCGCATCGAGGGGTGGCGCGACGTGCTGGAGTCCGCGGACCGGCCGGTGCCCGAGGTGCTGCGTGGCGACTGGAGCTCGCGCTCCGGCTACCAGCTCGGGCAGCGGCTGGCGCAGGACTCCCAGGTCACCGCCGTGTTCGTGGCCAACGACCAGATGGCGCTCGGCGTGCTGCGCGCCCTGCGTGAGGCGGGGCGGCGCGTGCCCGAGGACGTGAGCGTGGTCGGGTTCGACGACATCCCCGAGTCGGCCTACTTCTGGCCGCCGCTGACGACCGTACGGCAGGACTTCAGTGAGGTCGGCAGGCACGCCTTCCACCTGCTGATCGACCGGATGGCGGGCACCGAGCCCGACCGGCGGCGGCTGGTCGAGCCCGAGCTTGTGGTGCGGGAGAGCACCGCCCCCGCCGCGAGCTAGCCCGTCACCCCGAGCTGGCCCAACTCAACCCATGAGCCGGCTCTCCGCCGCACACGGCTCGACGCCCGGGCGCCCGGCCAAGGGCCGGGGCGCGGTCAGGCCAGGCGGATCACGTTCCAGGAGACCGGGGGCAGGAGCACGCGGGCCGGATCGTGCTCCACGTCCGTGTTCGGCCTGGGCGCGACCCGGTCCGGGTCCTCGGCCGTGTTCCGGGCGTACACGTCCGGGTGGGTCAGGGTGGTGGCCTCGACGATGCGCGCGCCCCCGAGCGCCCGGGCGTCGAGCTCCAGGGAGAGCGGCCCGTCGGTCGAGCGGTTGACCGCGAACAGCGTCGTGCCCTCCTCCGAGTGCGTGGCCACCGCGTGCACCAGCGGCACCTCGCCGTACTCGGCCGTCTCGTACGTCGGCGAGACCGGCTCCACCCGCAGCACGTCGCCGGCGGCGAGCCGGGACGCCTGCGCGAACGGGTGGAACGTGGTCTGCCTCCAGGCCCGCCCGCCGGGCTCCGTCATGATGGGCGCGATCACGTTCACCAGCTGCGCCAGCGACGCGGCGGTCACTCGGTCGCTGTTGCGCAGCAGGGTGATCAGCAGCCCGCCGAAGGCGACGGCGTCGGCCAGGTGGTAGTGGTCCTCCAGCAGGCGCGGCGCGACCGGCCAGTCGGCGGGCGGCTCGGCGTTCTGGAAGCGCGACAGGTACCAGATGTTCCACTCGTCGAAGGAGATGTCGATGCGCTTGCGCGACTTCAGCCGGGCCCCGACGTGGTCGGCGGTGGCCACGACCGAGCGGATGAAGTACTCCATGTTGGTCGAGCAGGCCAGGAAGCTGCCGAGGTCGCCGTTCTTCTCCTCGTAGTACGCGTGGCAGGAGATGAAGTCCACCAGGTCGTACGTCTCCTCCAGCACCTCGGCCTCCCACGTGCCGAAGGTCGGCATCGACGAGCTCGAGCTGCCGCAGGCGACCAGCTCCAGCGACGAGTCCACCATGCGCATGGCGCGGGCGGTCTCGGCGGCGAGCCGGCCGTACTCGCGGGCGGTCTTGTGCCCGGTCTGCCAGGGGCCGTCCATCTCGTTGCCCAGGCACCACATCCTGATCCCGTGCGGCTCCTTGGAGCCGTTGGCGACGCGCAGGTCGGACAGCGCGGTGCCGGACGGGTGGTTGCAGTATTCCAGCATGTCGAGCGCCGCCTCGATGCCGCGGGTGCCGAGGTTGATGGCCATCATGGGCTCGACGCCGGCCTTGCGGCACCAGCGTACGAACTCGTCCACGCCGACCTCGTTCGGCTCGGTGCTGTGCCAGGCCAGGTCCAGGCGGCGGGGGCGGTTCTCCCGGGGGCCGATGCCGTCCTCCCACCGGTAGCCGGAGACGAAGTTGCCGCCCGGGTAGCGGACCGTGGACACCCCCAGCTCCCTCGTCAGGTCGAGCACGTCGCCGCGGAAGCCGTCGTCGTCGGCCGAGGGGTGGCCCGGCTCGTAGATGCCGGTGTAGACGCAGCGCCCGAGGTGTTCGACGAACGTGCCGAAGGTGCGCCGGCTGACCGGGGCGACCTTGAAAGCGGGATCGAGCGTGAGCTTTGCGTGGTGCACGGAGGGGTCTCCTGGGTTTCGCGGGCGTTACATGATCCAGATTGTTAGCGATAACAAGGTGGCCGGTCAAGGTCGAACCACCAGGTCGGCCCACCGGCGAGAGGTCTTGACAGGCTTGTTGTTACCGCTAACACTCGGGTAACCCCGGCGCAACAAAATGTGCCGGAGCCAAGCGAGAGCTCCGCACAAGCTCCCGGCCCTCGACAACCTGCCCAAGCGATGGCTCGTAGGAAGAGGCCACCGTGCAAGATCCCCCAGAAGTCTCCCGCCGGCTCCTCCTCGGCGGCGCCCTCGCACTCGCCGGCGCCGCCGCCACCGGATGCGCCATCCCGATGGGGCTGGGCTCGTCCCAGACACGCGTCAAGTACTGGCACTTTCTCGGCGCGAGCGACGGGATCATCATGAACAAGATGGTCCAGGCGTTCGCCAAGGACAATCCCGACATCTTCATCGAGGAGAACGTGCTCGCCTGGGGCGAGCCGTACTACACGAAGATCGCGATGGCCGGCTCCGGCGGCCGCTCACCTGACCTGGCCACCTTCCACCTGGCCCGGCTGGCCGGGATCGGCGCCGGGGAGATCCTCGACCCGATCAACGTGAAGCTGCTGGAGGAGAGTGGCCTGAGCGCCGCCGACTTCAGCCCGCCGATCTGGGAGCGCGCCCACCTCGACGGGGTGCTGTACGCGATCCCGTTCGACGCCCACCCGATGGTGCAGTACTACAACACCGACATCTGCGGCAAGGCGGGACTGCTCGGCCCCGACGGCAAGCTGAAGCCCACCAAGGGCACCGAACAGCTGCTGGACCAGCTGCGCAAGGCCAAGGACGCCATGGGCGGCAAGCCGCCGCTCAACTTCGACGACCTCGGCCTCGGCACGGTCGGCCCGTGGCGGGTGTGGTGGACGCTCTACTCGCAGAGCGGCGGCGCCCTGCTGTCCCCCGACAACACGCAGATCGCCGTCGACGACGCCAAGGCCCTCGAAACGCTGCGGTTCATGCAGCAGCTCGGTAAGGACGGGCTGCTGGACACCCGCACCGACTACGGCGCCTCCGTGGCCAACTTCACCAACGGCCAGGCCGCCTTCCTGTGGAACGGCGACTGGGAGACCACGGGGCTGAAGGAACGCAAGACGCCGTTCAGCATGACCCGCTTCCCCGACGTCTTCGGCAGCGGCGCGGCGCAGGCCGACTGCCACTCGTTCGTGCTGCCGCACCAGCGCAACCGCGATCCCGAGGTCGAGCGGGCCACGTACCGGTTCATCGCCTACCTCGTCAAGAACAGCGCCGACTGGGCGGTCGCCGGGCATGTGCCCGCGTACCTGCCCGCCCTTCAGGAGCCCGAGTACCTCGCGCTGCAGCCCCAATCGGAATACCGCTCGGTCATCACCGAGGTCGCGCTCGACCCGCAGGTGTGGTTCACCGGCTCGGCCTCGCGGCTGTGGATCGAGTTCGGCCAGGCGTTCTCCCCGGTCATCGGCGGCGAGCAGACACCGGAGGAGGGCCTGGCCACCGCCAAGGCCGCGCTGAGCCGGCTGCTGTCCGCCCCGAACCCCTTCCCCGAGCAGGAGCGATGATGACCACCACCATCGCCGCGCCCGCGGCCGCCGCCCCCGTCACCGAGGCCAAGGTCAAGCGCCGCTGGACGCAGCACGGACTGCTGTTCGTCGCGCCCTTCCTGCTGATCTACGTGGTCTTCCTGGTCTGGCCGGTCCTGCTGGGCCTGCGGATGAGCCTGTCGAGCGTCAACATCGCGGGCACCAACGACCGCCTCGTCGGGTTCGCCAACTACGCGGAGGCGTTCGCCGACCCGCGCATGTGGCACTCGCTGTGGAACACGGTGGTCTTCACCGTGCTGAGCACGATCCCGCTGGTCATCCTGGGCCTGGCGTTCGCGCTGCTGGTGCACAACCTGCGGTTCGTGCAGTGGCTGTGGCGGCTGTCGTTCTTCGGGCCGTTCCTGCTGCCGTCGGCCGTGGTGTCGATCCTCTGGCTGCAGATGATCTACCCGCCCGAGTACGGCCTGATCAACGGCACGCTGGGCACCGACTTCACCTGGCTCACCGACCCGTCGACCGCCATGTGGTCGGTGGTGCTGACCACGGTCTGGTGGACGGTCGGCTTCAACTTCCTGCTCTACCTGGCCGCACTCCAGTCGATCCCGGAGCACTTGTACGAGGCCGCCGCCATCGACGGGGCCTCTGCCTGGCACAAGCTGCGCTCCATCACCCTGCCGTTGCTCGGCCGCACGACCGCGCTGATCGTGGTGCTGCAGCTGCTGGCCTCGCTGAAGGTCTTCGACCAGATCTACCTCATGACCAGCGGCGGCCCCCAGGACTCCACCAGATCGATCATCGAGTACGCCTACGACATGGGCTTCACCGGCTACCGCATCGGTTACGCGTCGGCCGTCTCGTACATCCTGTTCGTCCTGATCGTCATCGTCTCTCTGGGTCAGCTCCGGCTGTTCCGCAAGCGGGCGGAGGTCTCGTCATGACCAAGCGGTTCAGCCCCGGCCAGCTCGTCCTGCTGGTGATCGCCCTGGCGCTGGCGGTCGTCTGGCTCGCCCCGATCCTGTGGGCCGTGGCCACCTCGCTCAAGCCGGAGTCCGAGACCACGAAGATCCCGCTGCAGTGGTTCGGCAGCGAGCTCACCCTGGACGCGTACCGGCTGGTCCTGGGCACGGGCGGCATCGTCAAGTGGGCGATCAACTCGACCGTGACCGCGGTGGTCGTCACGTTCATGACCGTGCTGTTCTCGGCGATGGCGGCGTACGGGTTCGCGCGCACGCAGTTCAGGGGGCAGCGGGCGCTGCTGGCGGTGATCCTGGCCGGGATCATGGTGCCGCCGCAGGTGCTGATGGCCCCGCTGTTCGCGGAGATGGTGGCGTTCGGCCTGGTCGACACCTGGTGGTCGATCATCCTGCCGCAGGTGGCCGCGCCGCTGGTCGTGTACATCCTGTTCAAGTTCTTCCAGGACGTGCCGCCCGAGCTGGAGCAGGCGGCCTTCGTGGACGGCGCCGGGCGCTGGCGGGTGTTCTTCACGATCGTGCTGCCGCTGTCGCGTCCCGTGCTGGCCGCGGTGTCGATCTACACGTTCATCACGACCTGGAACAACTTCCTCTGGCCGTTCCTCGTCTCCACCGACCCGAACACGATGACGCTGCCGGTGGGGCTGGCCAACGTGGTGCAGGGGACGTTCGGGCTGCGGTACGCGCAGATCATGGCCTCGGTGATACTGGCGGGGCTGCCGCTGCTGGTGATTTTCGTGCTCTTCCAGCGGCAGATCATCCGCGGCGTCGCGCACACGGGCCTCGCCGGCCAGTAGTGGATGTTTATGTGAAATAGGCGTTCTTTACCATTGCCAGGGAATTGCCAGGAACAGTGGGTAGTCTGCCTGGGCATGAACTGGCAGCGCAAAATGAACAAAGCGCTGGTCAGGTTCACCGGATTCCAGCTCGAACGGGTGGGGAAAGCTCCCTCTCCCCCGCCCGTTCCCGAGATCAGACCGCCCGCGGATCCGCTAACTGACCGGCTGCTCGAAGCCCCTGTGTTCCTCCTGTCGCCCGTCCGGTCCGGCTCGACGCTCCTTCGCGCGATACTGAACGCCCACTCCGCCCTGCACGCCCCGCACGAGCTGCACATACGCCGCCTCCGCGTGCAGTTCGACACGAAACTGGCCGCCAAGGCGATGGCCGCGCTCGGGCACAACCAGGCCGACCTCGAGCACCTGCTGTGGGACCGCGTCCTGCACAGGGAGCTCGTACGCAGCGGCAAGCGGTTCATCGTGGACAAGACGCCCGCGAACGCGTTCGCCCACCAGCGCATCGCCGCCTGCTGGCCCGACGCGCGCTTCCTCTTCCTGCTGCGCCACCCCGCCTCGATCGCCGCGTCGTGGCACGATGCCGCCCCCGACAAGCGCACCCCGGAGGAGGCCGCGCTGGACGCGCTCCGCTACATGAAGGCCGTCCAGCGGGCCAGGTCGGCGCTGCCCGGCCTGACCGTCAGGTACGAGGAGCTGAGCGCCGATCCCGCGCGGGTCACCCGCGAGATCTGCGAGTTCCTGGGGCTGGAATGGGAGCCGCAGATCCTCTCCTACGGCAAGCAGCCGGTCCTGGAGAAGGGTCTCGGGGACTGGCGCGACAAGATCCGATCCGGCACCGTCCAGCCCGCACGCGAGCTGCCTGCCGAGGACCAGATCCCGGACGTGCTCAAGCCCATCTGCCGGACCTGGGGGTATCTCGCGTGAAGATCCGCTATCTCATGCTGCACGCCTACGGCATGGGCGGCACCATCCGCACCGTCGTCAACCAGGCCAACGCGATGGCCGCCGCCGGCCACGACGTCGAGCTGGTCAGCGTGGTACGGCGGCGCTCCACCCCCCAGTTCGCGCTCGACCCGCGGGTCCGGATCACCGCGCTGGTCGACCAGCGCGGCGGCACGCGGCCGGACTCGATCGGGCGCCGGGCCTGGCGCCGGGTACGCGGCAAGATCGTGCCGCGCGGCGAGTTCGCGGCCGACTACTTCACCGAGCGGGTGGAGTGGGCCGCCATGGACTACGTCTCCAAACTGCGCGACGGCATCCTGGTGACCACCAGGCCCGCGCTGAACCTGATCGCCGCCCGCCGCGCGCCCAGGAACGTCATCAAGGTCGCCCAGGAGCACATGAACCTGTCGGCGTACCCCGACGGCATCCGCAGCGAGATCGCCCGCTACTACGGGCGGTTCGACGCAATCACCGTGCTGACGCGCACCAACCGGCTCGAGTACCAGCGCCTGCTGCCCACGACCGCCGTCGTGCAGATCCCGAACGCGGTCCACCGCGTCGACCGGGAACGTTCCCAGC
The DNA here is from genome assembly GCF_044466425.1 of Nonomuraea sp. NPDC049400. Lineage (NCBI taxonomy): Bacteria > Bacillati > Actinomycetota > Actinomycetes > Streptosporangiales > Streptosporangiaceae > Nonomuraea > Nonomuraea sp. NPDC049400. The sequence goes on along the minus strand of NZ_JBITMP010000001.1, from coordinate 457,228 downwards.
AGGTCGATCCCGTCGTGATCGCGGCCGGGCGGCTGGTGCCGCAGAAGGGGTTCGACCTGCTCATCGAGGCCTTCGCGCAGGTGGTGCGGGAACATCCGGGCTGGCGGCTGCGCATCTTCGGCACCGGACCGCGCAGGACGCAGCTGGAGGGGCTCGTCGAGCGGCACGGGCTGGGCGGGCACGTGGAGCTGCCCGGTCGTACCGAGCGGCTGGACAAGGAGCTGGCCGCCGCCTCGGTGTACGCGCTGAGCTCACGCTTCGAGGGCCTGCCGATGGTGATGATCGAGGCCATGACGCACGCTCTGCCGGTGGTCGCGTACGACTGCCCGACCGGACCGCGCGACGTGCTGACGGACGGGGTGGACGGCGTGCTCGTGCCGCCGCGGGACGTGGACGCGCTGGCCGCCGCGCTGAGCCGGGTCATCGGCGATCGGGAGCTGCGGGTGCGGATGGGAAAGGCGGCAGCTAAAGCGTCGCAGGCGTACTCACCGGAATTGGTGATGCCATTGTGGGAGGATCTGTTCTCGCAGTTGCTGGCGGGCGAACGCGTTGCCGACAACTTCTGGAGCGCTCACTGACGTATCCGGCAAAAGATTTACCTACCGATTTCCCCGGCTATATCGGCGTTTCTAGGCAGCTTGTTGCAAAATTCGTGTCATTTCGGCAAAAGCACGTCAAAAGGGGCGGCAGCCTGGGAGCCATGCGTATTCGGAAAGCCCGCCTGACCGCGGTGGCAGGCGCCCTCGCCCTCGCCACGGGGCTCGCCGCGCCCGCGTATGCCCAGGTCTCCGCCCCTGCCGTGGCCACCGTCCGGCAGGACACCCCCGCGGTGTACGCCAACGCCGCCTACTTGATGGACGCCTCCTCCGGCAAGGAGCTGTTCAGCAAGAACGCCGACGACCGCCTGCCGATCGCCAGCGTCACCAAGACGATGACCGCGTACGTCGTGCTGAAGACCGCCAAGCCCACGGACGTGGTGCGGATCAACCGGGAGGACGTCCAGTACGCGGAGGACGGCGGCGGCACCACCGCCAACCTGCGGCCCGGCGACCGCCTCACGGTCGGCGAGCTCCTGTACGGCCTGATGCTCCCCTCGGGCGCGGACGCCGCCCACGCGCTGGCCCGTGCGTACGGACCCGGCGTCGGAGGCTTCGTCGCCAAGATGAACGCGACCGCCCGCGAGCTCGGCATGAAGGACACCGAGTACGTCAACGCCGACGGCCTGCCCACGCCGCGCGGCGACGGCTACTCCACGGCCCGCGACCAGGCCCTCCTGGCGGCCAAGGCGCTGCAGGTGCCGCTGATCAAGGAGGTGGCCGGCACCCGGTACCACTCGCTGGACGCCACCGCTCAGCACGGCTCGTACAGCTGGCGCAACACCAACCGGCTGCTCCGGCAGCCGGGAGTGATCGGGCTGAAGACCGGGTTCACGCGGGCGGCGGGGTTCACGCTGGCGTTCGCGGGTGAGCGGGACGGCCGGACGCTGGTCGGCGTGCTGCTCGGCGAGTCCGACTCCAGCCGCCGCTTCGACACGGCGGACACCCTGCTGTCGTGGGGCGCGGCCCGCGAGGCCGCGTAGCTCATCCTCCGTCCCATGGACGGTGTTGATCCTTTGGGCTAGTTTGCCCGACATGAAGCTTCGATTCGCGTTGGGTGCGCTGTCAGCGGCGGCCGTCGTACTCGCCACCGCCCTCCCCGCCCACGCCGGGACGCCCAGGCTCGGCTGGGAGCTCAAGGAGACCGGGGTGACCGCGCGCCTGCGCGGCCTGTCGCCGGTCAGCCGGGACGTGGCGTGGGCCTCGGGCTCGGGCGGCACCGTGCTGCGGACCGTGGACGGCGGGCGCAGCTGGCAGAACGTCTCACCGCCCGGCACCGCCGCGCTCCAGTTCCGCGACATCGAGGCGTTCGACGCGCGCCGGGCCGTCGCGCTGTCCATCGGCGAGGGTACGGACTCGCGCGTCTACCGGACCGAGGACGGGGGGCGTACGTGGGCGGAGACGTTCAGGAACGACGAGCCGAAGGCGTTCTACGACTGCCTGGCCTTCTTCGACCGGCGGCACGGGCTGGCCATGAGCGACCCCGTGGACGGCAGGTTCCGCCTCCTGGCGACGGACGACGGCGGGCGGAGCTGGCAGGTGCTGCCCGCCGACGGGATGCCGGAAGCGCTGCCGGGTGAGGCGGGCTTCGCGGCGAGCGGTCAGTGCCTGGTCACGGCGGGCGGGCGGGACGCCTGGCTGGCCAGCGGCGGGGCGGAGCGGTCGCGGGTGTTCCACTCGGGCGACCGCGGGCGTACCTGGACGGTCACCGACACGCCGATCCCCGCCGGCGACCCGGCGCGCGGCGTCTTCGGCCTGGCCTTCCGCGACCGCCACCACGGCATCGCGGTCGGCGGCGACTACCGGCCCGAGCAGGCCTCCCCCAGCGCGGGCGCGGTGAGCGGGGACGGCGGCACCACCTGGCAACCGGCCACCACGCCGCCTCCCGCGTACCGGTCGGGAGTCGCCTGGCTCCCGCATTTGCCGTTCGCGGCCATCGCGGTGGGGCCCTCGGGCAGCGACGTCACGTGGTCGGGCGGGCGCAGCTGGGAGACCTTCGACAGCGGCTCGTTCGACACGGTGTCGTGCACCCGCGACCTGTCCTGCTGGGCCTCTGGCGAAGCAGGCCGCGTCGCACGCCTCACACTCAAGTAGCCTCAGCGGACGCCGCGGGGCCGGAACTGGATGCTGATGCGCGGCCCCGTGGGGCGGGCCGTCTTCGGGATCGCGTGCTCCCACGTGCGCTGGCAACTCCCGCCCATCACGATCAGATCCCCGTGCCCCAGATCATGCCGGACGGACGGCCCCCCGCCCCGCGGCCGGAGCAGGAGCGGGCGGGGATCGCCGACCGAGACGATCGCCACCATGGTGTCCTCGGTGCTGCCCCGCCCGATCGTGTCGCCGTGCCAGGCCACGCTGTCGCGGCCGTCGCGGTAGAAGCAGAGCCCGGCCGTGCGGAACGGCTCACCCAGCTCCTCCTCGTAATGCTCGTTGAGCGCCCGCCTGCAGTCCTCGAGCACCGGGTCGGGCAGCGTCTCGCCCTCGTCGTAGAACTTCAGCAGCCGCGGCACGTCCACCACCCGGTCGTACATGTGCCGCCGCTCCGCCCGCCACGGCACCGTCTCGGCCAGCCGCTCGAACAGCGTGTCCGCGCCCGAGAGCCAGCCCAGCCGCAGGTCTATCCAGGCGCCGTGGTCGAGGTGCGTCCTGCGGACCGTGGCGCCGAGCGGCCCGACCCCGAGCTCCTCGTCGAGGCCGAGCAGAGACGCTTGGAACGGGGCTGTCATGGTGCCGAGTCTACGACACAGTTCAAACATGCATTCGATCGCCAACCCGGTTGGCCCGGTCCGTGCGACACCGACTCCAAGTGGATGCCGGTACGGCGAGGCTCCCCCGGCCCCGCCGTACCGGCAGCAGAAGGGACGTCAGCCGCCGCACGCGGCGAAGACGAACGTGTCCTTCAGCAGTGTGTACTTGTCCCTGACCTTGACCTTGCCCGTCTCGGTGTCGATCTGGACGATCGTGATCTTGTCGCCGCCGGACAGCATGTGGAGGGTCACCTGGGTGTCCCCCGTCCAGTCGATCATGTGGATGTCCGCGTCCGGGAGCTTGATCTTCTTGCGGGCGGTGACCTGGTCGGTCCGCAGGTCGTACAGGACGAGCTCCGGCTTGGCGCCCTGCACGACGTTCGCGACCGTGCGGCCGTCGGCGGACAGCGCCTGCGGCGCGTTCGACACGACGACCTGCGGCGGCGCGACGCGTACGACCTCATCGCCGGTGTCGGTGTAGACCGCCAGTTCGGTGACGGGCTCGTCGCCGTCGACGCTGGTGAGGAGCTCGTCCCCGTCGAAGCTGAAGCCCAGCAGCGACCGGTCGGCCGGCACGGTGCCGAGCCGGGCGCCGGTGGCGGTGTCGAACACGCGCGTGCTCGCGGGCTTCTCGCCCCCGATGAGCGCCGCGAGCCTGCCGCCGTCGTCGGACAGGAGCAGGGTCACCTCGTTCTGGGCCACGCGGGGCAGCGCGTTCTCGGCGAACAGCTTGACGCCGCCGCCGAGCGTCCGCACGGCCAGCCTGCCGGTCTTGGAGAAGTATGCGACCCGCCGGCCGTTCCCGCTGACCGCGATGGGCGCCGGGGAGTAGGGGAGCTTCTTGCCCTTCGCGTCGAGCGCGACCCCCTGGGCGTCAGGCAGCACGCTCTTCTTGCCGCTGTGCATGACGAGCCGCCAGTCGCCGCACGGCCTGTCCGTCTGGGTCTTGGACGTGCACTTCTTGATGGAGGCGTACCTGATGCTGTCGTGCCCCTGATGCGCGTGCGGATCCGCGTACGCGACGCCGGGGGCCGCGGCCAGTGCGGCGGCCACGAGGACCGTGAGGATCCTTGCTCTCATGTCGTTCACTCCCCCGCCTCTACGTGCTCGTACCTGGTCTTGCTGATCGTGTATCTGTCGGTCTGCGTGGCGTTGCCGGACTGTGGATCGACGGTGAGCACCCGTACCACCGCCGTCTTCCCGTCGTCGCCGCGCATCACGGTCGCGTGGAGCCGGTCGCCGGGGCTCCACCACGCGGCCACCGTCACCGCGTCGGGCTCGAGCGGCAGGTCGGCGCCCGCGGACAGCTCGCCGCTCTCCAGGTTGTAGGTCCGCACCCTGGGCGGCTTCTTCTTGCCGGGGTTGCCCGCGATGAACGCGGCCAGCGTCCGGCCGTCAGGGGCCAGGGCGAGGGCCTCCGCGCCGTGGACGACCTGGGGCGGCGTCCGCTTGATCGAGCCGCCGCCGAGCCGGTACGCGGTCAGCCGCGTGGTGTTGTCGCTCAGGTCGCGGCTGGTCAGCACCTCGTCGCCGTCGCCGCTGAATCCGAGCATGGAGTCCCCGAGCGGCAGCGTCGCGGTCTGGCCGGTCGCGACGGTGATCACCTTGACGGGCCGGCGCAGCGGCTCGTCCCCGTAGTCGATCATCACCTTGTCGCCCTTGGGGGACAGCATGACGCTGATTTCACCGGCGCCCTCGGGCACCACCGACTTCGGCAGCAGCTTGGCCGGGCCGCCGGCGACCGGCTGGACGACCAGGCGGTGGTCGCGGGCGCGCTGGTAGGCCAGCACGCGGCCGTCGGCGCTGATCGCGAACGCGGCCGTCTCGTCCTTGGCGTCGATCTCGGTGCCGGCCGCGTCGCGCACCACGACCTGCCTGCCGTCCCGCATGATCAGCTTCCACTGCCCGCAGGGATAGTCGATGTCGTCCTTCTTGTCGTGGCAGGACTTGATCCACGCGGCGCGGGCCGCCGGTGTGCCTGCCTGGGCCTGGGCGGTGCCGGGTGTGAGCCCCAGCCCGCCGATGACCGCCGACGCCAGCAGCGCCGCGATCGCTGAGGGGTGCCTCATGGTCGGGATCCTTTCGCTCACCCCGTTTAGACCTCCACCTGATGTACGCGGTTGGTCACAGATCGGCCACGTTCGACCGGGAGGCGTGGGGTGGAGCGGATGACCGTCCCCGCCGTGCCGGGCGGCTCGCTCGCGGACATCCGGCAGAACGGCCCCGACGACGTCCTGGCGGTGGGCACGATCGCGGGGCCCGAGGATGCGAGCTCACCGACGCGCGATCGCGACAATCCTGTTGTCTTCCGCCGCCGCTGAGGGAGGGGGCCCGCCTGGCTACAGGTATGACCTGGCCGCGGTCACCAGCTCCGGTGTGGCGTCGCGGGTGTCGATGTAGAGGGCCGACTCCGGGGTGCGCTCGCGGACGTCCTGGTCGCGGATCGCGAACACCGCCGGGGCGACCCCCACGTCGCCGTAGCGGCCCGCCACGGCCTCGCCGATGGCCTGGCGCACGTCGCAGACCACGTCGCGGGAGGTGTGACCGGGGCCGGAGGCGGCGAGGTAGCCCAGCATCCCCGCGAAGCGCAGCTCCACCTCGGCCGCCGGGCGCTGCTCCGGCAGCACGGGGCGGTCCAGCCAGAACACCTTGCCCGCCAGGAACGCGTCGTAGCCGGCGCCCTCGTGGCCGAGCACGCGCGCGGCCTCGGCGAGCAACTCCCCGAACTCGGCCAGCTCCGCCTCGAGCGGCAGGTCCGTGGTGACGAACAGGGGCACGATCAGCGCGTCGAGCATTGGACTCATCCCTCCGTGAGGTGCCACATCGTAGGACGCCCGACCGACAATCACGGCCCACGCCACTCCCGCGCCCCGCTTCGGACGCGCCACGACTGCGGGAATCCTGGGCCGGTAAGATCGCGGGAATGGCAGCCGCACTCCTGATCACCGGCACTGTCGGCGTGGGGAAGACGTCCGTGGCCGACGCCGTCGGCGACGTGCTGGCCGGCGAGGGCATCCCCTACGCGGTCATCGACCTCGACTGGCTCCGCCGCGCCTGGCCCGCGCCGCCGGGCGACCCCTTCAACAGCGCGCTGACCATGCGCAATCTCCGCGCCGTGGCGGCGAACTTCCTCGACGCCGGAGCGGAGCGGCTGGTGCTGGCCGGAGTCATCGAGCACCGCGACGAGCGCGCACGTCACGAGGAGGTGCTCGGCGTCCCGCTCACCGTGTGCCGGATCCGTGTCCCGCTCGCGGAGACCCACCGGCGGCTACGGGGCCGGCACGTGCACGACCCTCAGGGACTTGACTGGCACCTCGACAGAGCCGGGGAATTGGCGGACATCCTCGACGCGGCCAAGGTCGAGGACTTCACGGTGGACGGGACGAAAGCCCTGAAGCAGGTCGCGGAAGAGGCGATCAAGGGGTGGCGGGTCTAACGTTCGATCCACTCGTCTTCCAGGGCCGAGTGCACGATCGAGTCGCGCCAGCCGTGCGGCGTGTGCACGTGGTGCCGGATCCGGCCCTCCTCCACCATCCCGGCGGTCAGCATGGACAGCTGGGCAGGGAGGTTGTCCGGGGACCGGGCGCCCCAGACGCGGTGCAGCCCGAGCTTCTTGAACCCGAACGACAGCAGTAACCGCACGAGGTCGGTGCCGATCCCGCGCCCCCACTGGTGAGGATGGAGACCGAAGCCGATCTCCGCGCTGTGGGAGTGTTCGGCCTCGATGCGCAGGCGGGCCACCCCGATCACGTCGCGGTGGGCCGCGTCGACCACGGCCAGCACGTAGAGCAGGCGCGGCTCCGCCGTGGCCGCCGCCATGGCCTGGTCGACGAGCTGCGCCACCTCGGCCATGCTGCGCGGCCCGAACGGCATGTGCTGCGTGGCCGCGGAATCGCCGTAGACGGCGTGCAGGGCCGGCACGTCGGCCTCCGTGACTTCACGCAGGCCGAGCCGCTCGCTGTCGTACACCACCCGCCGCATTCGCCGACCGTACAGCGAGTCCCGCGATCTTCACAACCCCTGGTCAAGTGGCAAGTTGACTACCGTAAGCTCGCGCGACAAGTTCGGCGACGGCGCTGTGGGAGCCGAGCGGCTCGGCGTGCCCGGCGTTGATCGCCCTGGCGGCCTGCTCGACGATGCCCGCGGGGGCCTCGTGGCCGATCATGCAGGGCGCGATGGCCAGCCGCTCGGCGCCCGCCGCACGCAGCCGCTGGGCCGCGACGCCGACGCCCGGCTCGCTGTCGAGGGAGGCCGCGACGACGGGCAGCGTGAGCCGGGAGGCCAGCAGCACCGCCGTGGCCTGCACGGCGAGCACCGCGCGGTCCCCGCCGACCGTGGCGAGGATGACGGCGTCCACGGGGCTGGAGACGTTCAGCAGGCGTACGCGGTCGGCCCTGGCCAGACCGCGCTCGGCGAGCTTGATGTGCAGGGCCTCGGCCAGCAGCGGGTGCGGGCCGAGCGCCTCGGTGACGGCGGCGCCGGAGCCGGTGGCCGCCACGGCCTTGCCGATCTCGGCCATGACCACGGGGTCGTCCCAGGTGAGCAGGGGCACGATGACGGCGTCGCGGCCGGTGGGCAGGGAGTCCGCCAGGTCGGTCACGCTCGTCAGCCGCACCTCGATCTGCGGGTTGTCGACGCGTACGACGGCCGCGATCTCCTGGGCCACGCCGGCCGTGTCGCCTGGGGTGGCGAGCACGAGCACGGGGGCGTCCGGCGGCAGGGACGTGGGCACGGGACGGCGGTGGCGACCGCCGCCCGGCCGGGGGGAACGTTCACGTACAGGCAGGCTCACAGGCGCGCAGTTTATGCCTATTCGGTGGATGTTGTTCCGGGAATAGATGGCGATTCCGTCACAACGCAGGCAGTGTGAACGAGATCACATCGTGATCCCTCAAAACGTTGACTTATCCGTACAAAACGGAAACCCTGAAGCAACTAGAAACGCGTTCTAGAACGACCTCCCGCCGAGCGGGGTTGCGGTCCCTTTGGGGAGTGGAGAGGGCGCGCACCCCCGACCCCGTGGGGCGCGCCCCCGCCGACACAGTCCGAGGACCGTCCGCCGGAGGATGGGAATGAAGCCGTTCTATGTCCGCGAGCTCAGTGTCTACCCGGTCGGCGGCCGCCGGATCTTCCTGCTGGCGATAGCGGTGCTGGCGAGCCTGGTGGCCAACTTCGAGACCACCCTCGCCACCATCCTGCCCCTGCTCATGGACGACCTCGGCATGTCGCTCACCGAGTACGGGCGGATCGCGGCACTGTCGGTGCTGATCGCCGGGATCTCGGCCGGGTTCGGCGGCATCCTGTCCGACCGGTGGGGCCGGGTCACGATCCTGGTGCCGACCCTGACCATCACCGCCGCCTGCAACTTCCTGCTCGCCACCGTGGACACCGTGGCGGGGCTGTTCTGGATCCGCTGCCTGATGCTGTTCATCGAGGGCGCGGGCATCACGATCACCGCCTCGCTGGTGCGGGACTTCTCGCCGCGGATGGGACGGGCGCAGGCGTTCGCGTTCTGGACATGGGGGCCGGTCGGGGCGTCGTTCCTGGCCTCGTTCATCGCGGGGGTCACGCTGCCGCTGTTCGGCAACGCGTGGCAGTCGCAGGCGATCATCATGGGCGCCGTGTCGCTGGCGATGTGCGCGATCATCATCTGGCACATCGCCGAGCCGTCGGCGGCGCTGCGGGCGCAGGTGCTCCAGGCCGAGCAGGCCGTACAGGTCGAGGGGCATGCCGGGCACGGCCGGTTGCGGGAACTGTTCAGGCACCCTCACCTGTGGGCGCACGTCTTCGGCAACACCGGCTGGCAGGTGCTCTACTGGACGTTCGCCATCTTCGGCCAGACCATCCTGACCAGCTCGTTCGGCATGGACGCGGCCGCGGCCAACCGCGTCGTCGCGCTGGGCATCGTGCTCAACGCCCTGGCGGTGGTGGTCGTCGGCCGGATCTCCGACCGGATCCAGCTGCGCAAGCCGTTCACCGCCGCCGGCACGGTCCTGACGGTCGCGGCGCTGGCGTACTTCATCGCCATCGTCGGCCCGGGCGTGCCGGCGGCGCAGGTCACGGTCGTGTTCGCGCTGCTCTACCTGTTCATGGGCATCGCGTACGTGCCCTGGATGGCCGGCTTCTCCGAGGACGCCGAGGACGTCGACTCCCGCCTGCAGGGCTCCGCGCTGGGCATCTGGGGCATGGTCGTCCGCGTCATGATCGTGACCATGCTGGTGGTCTCCCCGGTCGTGGTGGGGGCCGGCGGCTGGCAGACGTGGCTGACCGTGGCGCTCGCCGGCCAGGTCGTGTTCCTGATCTCGATGGCCGCCTTCAGGGGCAGGTGGTCTAACGCGACGGCACCACGACCGACTGCGGGTTTCCCGGGGCGTACACCGTGATGCCCTGCGGCAGCGACTTGAGCTTCTCGATCTCGGCGCAGGCGGGGCACTTGTCGTAGCCGTCCTGCCTGGCCCGGTTCGCGTCCGCCTCCGCCTTGGCCTGGGCGACCTTCGCCTGGGCCTCGGAGACGGCCGCCGAGGCGGCCAGCGAGCGGTCCACGGCCTGCTGCACCTCGCCCGGCAGCGTCACCTTGACCAGCGTGAAGCGCAGCCCGGTGAAGAACTGGCCGCCCAACGTCACCGGCAGGTCGCGGGCCAGCGAGGCGTTCACCGCGTCCTGGACCTTGACGATGTTGGCGTTGCTGTCGCGAGGCTTGAGCGCGGAGCTCTCCAGCAGCGAGCAGGATGGCACCAGCTCCGCGCAGCGCATGGCGCCGATCTGGCCGCGCAGCGCGTTGTCGATCACGGGGCGGACGGCCTGGCCGAAGAAGGCGGACCAGCCCTCGTCACCGTCCCACGGGTAGAGCGCGCGGTCGTCCTGGGCGCGGAAGGTACGGGTGCCATACTTGTCGTCGAACGTCTTCAGCGTCTCGTGGTCCAGGTTGAGCGTGAAGTAGAGGGTGCCCTCGATGCCGAGGTTCACGCCGTCGCTGCTCGGCACCGTCACCACGTCCACGCCGAGGGCCGTGGCGCGCTTGGCGTCGGCGGTGATCGTGTAGAAGCGCTGCTGCGCCGGGTAGGGGTGGGCAGACGACCACATCCCGGTCCAGGTCAGGCCGGCGCCGGGGTCGATCACCTGGCGCACCTTGTTGTCGTCGAGGGGTCCGCCGTCGCGGATGACGGCCACCTCGCCGCCGCCCGTGCTCTCCAGGCCCCCCACGCCCCCGAGGAGCAGGGGGATGGCGATGAGCGCGGCGACGACGATCAGGGCGATTCTCATCCGGACCCTTCCGCGCGGGCGGCGCCGGCAGCCGCCGCCCGCGGCTTTCGCGGCGTTTCAGGGGAAGATGCGTTTCAGGCGAACGGTCCCACCTGGCCGGGCAGGGAGGCCTTGGCCTGGGGCGTCTCGGAGAGGTCGAGGTCGCGGGTCTCAGGGGCGATGGCCAGGCCGAGGGCCGTGACCGCCAGGGCGACGACCACGTAGATCGACACCGCGACCGTGGACGCGTACGCCTCGAACAGCTTGAGCGCGATGATCGGGGCCAGCGCCCCGCCCACGATGCCGGCCACCTGGTAGCCCATGGAGGCGCCGCTGTAACGCAGGCGCGTGCTGAACAGCTCGGCGATGAACGCCGCCTGCGGCCCGTACATCGCGGCATGGGTGACCAGCGCCACCACGGCGGCCAGCGCGATCAGCGGGAACGACCTGGTGTCGAGCAGCGGGAAGAACGCGAACACCCACACCGCCGCGCCCACCACGCCCGCGAAGTAGACCGGCCGCCGCCCGAACCGGTCCGACAGCGCGCCGGACAGCGGGATCAGCACGAGTTGCAGCGCCGACCCGATCAGCACCGCGTTCAGGGCGTACGAGCGCGGCAGTTTCAGCACGGCGGTGAGGTAGACGATGATGTACGCGGTGAAGGTGTAGAAGGCCACGTCCGCCCCGATCCGCGCGGTGAAGGCCGACAGCAGGGCCCGCGGGTGCGTACGCAGCACCTCGAGCAGCGGCATCTCCGCCTTGGCGCCCCGCTCCTCGACCTCGGCGAACAGCGGCGACTCGGTGATCTTCAGCCGCACCCACAGACCGACGAACACCAGCAGGCCCGACAGCAGGAACGGCACCCGCCAGCCCCACGACAGGAACGCCGCGTCGGAGAGCGTGAACGACAGCACCGTGAGCAGCCCGGTGGCCAGCACGTACCCCGCGGGCACGCCGACCTGCGGCCAGCTGGCGTTGAAGCCGCGCCGCCGCCCGTCGCCGTGCTCGAGCGACATGATCACCGCGCCGCCCCACTCTCCGCCGAGCCCCAGGCCCTGCACGAACCTGAGCAACGCCAGCAGGATCGGCGCCACCACGCCGATGCTCGCGTAGCCGGGCAGCACGCCGATGAGGAACGTCGAGACGCCCATTACCAGCAGCGTCACCACCAGCACGGTCTTGCGGCCCACCCGGTCGCCGAAGTGGCCGAACACGATGCCGCCGAGCGGCCGGGCGACGAACGCCACGGCGTTGGTGGTCAGTGATGCCAGCGTCGCGTTGAACGGGTCGAGCGACGGGAAGAACAGCTTGGGGAAGACCAGGGTCGCGGCCGTGGTGTAGAGGAAGAAGTCGTACCACTCCAGCGACGTGCCGATCAGGCTGGCGAGGATCACCCGCCGGGTCTGTTGCGCGGAGCCTGTCATTCGATCGCTCCTCGATTTGGTCTAGGGGGTTCTCTTCAACATAAGAATCGTTGAACAATTCGACAAGAGTTTTGCTCCATGATTCGCTGTCGAATGTGGACAACGTGGTTGCAGATCTCTCCCAGGACCGCCCCCGGCTGGGCCGCAGCAGCACCGCGGAGCGGGTGGCCGACATCCTGCGCGACCGCATCAGCGAGGGCTTCTTCCGCCCCGGGCAGCGGCTGTCGGAGGAGTCGATCTCGGAGGGTCTCGGCGTGTCACGCAACACGCTGCGCGAGGCGTTCCGGCTGCTCGGCCACGAGCGGCTGCTCGACCACAAGCTCAACAGGGGCGTGTTCGTCCGGCTCCCGTCCGCCGAGGACGTCTCCGACCTCTACCGCGTGCGCCGCGTGCTCGAAGGGGCCGCGGTGCGCCTCGGCCCCGCCCCGGAGGCGCTGGCCGTGATCAAGGAGGCCGTGCTCGACGCCGAGCGGGCCGCCGCGCAGGACGACTGGCAGGGCGTCGGCACCGCCAACATCCGCTTCCACCAGGCGCTCGTCTCGCTGAACGGCAGTCCCAGGATCGACGAGGCCATGCGTCAGCTGCTGGCCGAGCTGCGGCTGGTCTTCCACGTGATGGAGAATCCGCGGGCGTTCCACGAGCCGTTCGTCGACCGCAACCGCACGCTGCTCGGCCTCATCGAGTCGGGACAGCCGGAGAAGGCCGCCGCGTACCTGGACGACTACCTCGACCACGCCGAACGGCTGCTCATCGCCGCGTACGCGCCGTAACGCCGGGACGGCCGGCCGAGGTGCTCGCTCAGAGGCCCACCAGGACGTAGGGGGCCCACAGGTCGGGCTCGGCGGGGCCGTAGAGGTCGCGTAGTTCCAGCACGGCCTCGCGCAGCGCCTGTGCCGGGGCCGTGCCGGAGCGCAGCCTGGTGTGGAAGTCGCGCATCAGGGCCCTGGTGACCTCGGCGGAGACCGGCCACAGCGGGAGGAGCACCGACCTGGCGCCCGCGTGCAGGAGCGCGTGGGCCAGGCCCGCTCCGCTCGCGACCCCGCGCTCGATGGCGGTGAGGACGACGAGCCTGGCGTCCACGGTCATGCTCATGAGCTGCCTGGCGGTCAGGAGGCCGTCGGCGAGCCTGATGCCGGAGCCGAACGGGTCGCGGGCGTCGGACACGGCGCGGCACGACAGGTGCGCCACGTCCCAGGTGCCGGGGAGTGCGGTCGCCGTGGCCGCCGGGCCGGTCAGGGGCTGGGTGCCGAGCAGCGCGGCGACGTCCTGCGCCGCCGCCTCGAGCGCGGCCCGGCTCTCGGGCTCGGCTTCGAGCGCGGCCCGGCTCTCGGGCTCCGCGGTGTAGCCGATCACCAGTGACCGGGTCGCGGCCGAGGGCGCCCGCTGTGCGAGGCCGGCCAGGGCGGCGACGGAGGGGCCGTACGTCACGGGGAAGCGTTCGAGGAGCGGGCGGCCGTTCGGGGCCAGGGCGTGGATCGGGACTCGACGGAACTCGGCGTGCGGGACCAGGTAGAGGTGGTCCAGGCCGTCGCCGAGCGCGTCGAGCGCGTCCGCGAGGAGGAGGTCGGCGAGGCGGCGCCACAGGGCGGCACGGTGGCGGCGCGCCTCGATGTCCAGCAGGCCCGGCCGCCGCCCGTCGATGGTGGCGGTGAAGTCAGCCAGCAGGCCGTGGCCGACGGTGGTGGGGAAGGCGCGCGGCTCGGGCCAGCCGGTGCGGTGGGCGAGCACCGTCACGCTCTCCTCGCCGACGTGAAAGCCGGCCAGTGCGACCGCTCCCCCGGCCTGGCCGGGGGCGACGAGGGCGTCGAGTTGGCGCCGGGCGGGCGGGGCGCCCCGGCGCAGCGCGACGTAGTCGGGGGCGAGGTGCTCCATGCGCCGCCACAACGCCTCGACGTCGGCCCGCGCGGCACGGGCTCGCTGGATGAGCGCCGCGGCCTCCGCCGGGTCACGGGTGTTGCGAGCGGCCGACATGAGCGTCCGCACGGTGCCGAGCCCGCGCCGCTCGGCCTCCAGCAGCTCGCCGGGCACGCTGCTGGGCGCGGGCCAACGCTGATCGCCCGGCACGCCGCTGGACGCGGACCAGCGCTGATCGCCCGGCACGCTGCTGGGCGCGGGCCAGCACTGATCTTCGGGGTCGGCGGTCACGGGACGGTGCTCGTCGGCGCGCGGCGCCGCCCCGGCCCCGGGCTCGTCGCGCGGCTGCGAAGCGTCCAGCCGGTGCTCGCCCTGATCCGCCGTGCCGGGCGCATGCCCGAGGCCGAGCTGGGCGGCCAGCGTGCTGGACTTGGCCTGCTCCACGTGCCTCCAAGCCGTCATCCCGTGCCCCAGCCGGACGGCGAGCCCGATGACCCGGTCGGAGACGTGGCCCAGCTCGCGGGCGCGTTCCGCGTCGGCGAGCGCGCCCGGCAGGTCCCCCAGTTCCTCCGCTGCGAGCGATCGATTGTGCAGGGCGATGCCCAGCTCCACGTCGTGGCCGAGCTCCTCGAGCAGCTCGACGGCCTCGGTCAGCCGCCAGTGGGCGCGGGCGTACGACGCGGCGGCCACGTCGAGCGCGCCGAGGCGGCTCAGGGCGAGGGCTGTCCCGGGCCAGAAGGTGATCTCCTGAGCCAGCGCCGCGGCTTCCGCCAGCCAGACCCCGGCCTGGGCGGACTCCTCGAGGCGAGCACGCATGATGAGGGCCAGGACCACGCCGCGGGTCCGGCCGCCGGCGCGTTCGAGGTCCAGGGCCCTTCCGGCGAAGGCAGTCGCCTGCTCCACCGCGCCCCGCAGCGTGCAGACCAGGCTGAGGTCGGCGTAGGCGTCCGCGAGGTTCCCCCGGCCGCCCAGTTCCTCCCCGATCGAGATGGCCTCCTGATACAGGGCCTCGGCCTCCGCGAGCTCGCCCAGCTTCAGGTGTACGGCGGCCCGCCCGGCCAGCAAGGATGACCGCAACGGGCGCCAGATCGGCGAGGTCAGCAGCTCCAGGCCCTCGTCGAAGGCGCGGGCGGCCTCCTCCCAGCGGGCCTGGTCGGTGCGGACGCGGCCGAGCAGGTCGAGGGCCTGCACGAGATCGGCGGGGAGCACGGTGTCGGAGTCGCGGGCCAGGGCGACCGCCTGGGTGAGGTGCTCGGCGGCCTCATCCAGGCGGCCCAGCCCGGCGGCCGCCGCGCCGAGGTTGCGCAGGTGGCTGATGGCGAGGTGGCCGCGTAGCGCGTAGCCGCGGGCGGCGTACGCGTGGGCCGCCTCCGGATCTCCCAGCGCGCGGCAGAAGGCGGAGAGCTTGGCCAGCAGGAACGAACGGTGCCCGGAGGCGGTGGGGCGGCCGTCCGCGCCCAGCTCTGAGACGACGGGGCGGGTGTTCAGGGCCCGCTCGGCGAGGGCACGGGCGCCCTCCAGGTCGCCGGCGGCCTCTGCCTCCTCGATGCGGAGCCAGGTCTCCAGCCGCTCCGCCTGGGCGCCGCCCGCCCTGATCGCCTCGGCCAAGGACGCGTGGCCGCGGGTGACGTCCCCGAGAGTGAGCTGGATGCTCGCCAGCCGCGACAGCAGCTCCGCGTCCAGCCCGCCGCCCATGGCCGCGATGAGCTCGAAGGAGCCGCCCGACTCCCCCAAGCCGCTGTACCCAGCGGGACCGCCGCTCACGACAGCGCCACCGCTCTGGGCCGGGGCGCCCTGCTCCGCCAAGCCGCCGTGCTCGGCCGGGTCGAGGTCGGCGAGGGGCGGGGCGAGGCCGGTGAGGCCGTCTTCGAGGGCCGCTCGGGCGCGGCGGAACTCGCCGCGTTCCTCCAGGGCGAAGCCGAGCTTGATCGAGGTGAGCGCCGCCAGCCCCGGCCGGCCGCTCGCGCGGAAGCCGGCCACCGCCCGCTCCAGCGCCTCCACCTGCGCCCCGAGCTCACCGCTGAGGGCGGCCAGCGCCGCCAGCCGGTCGTGTACGACGGCCTCCTTGAGCGGATCCCCGGCGGCCAGCCCCAGCGCCGAGTTCAGCCGTTCCCCGGCCTCCTGCCACGAGCCGAGCCGCACGTCCAGCGCGGCCCGTCCCAGCGTGGCGATGAGCAGGGTCTCCGGGTCGCCCTCGGCGGCGGCCAGCTCCAGCGCGCGGTCGAGGTCGGCCAGCGCGTCGTCGAAGCGGTCGAGCGTGGTCAGGCAGGAGGCGCGCATGGTCAGCGCGGAAGCCTCCTTGGCGGATGCACGCAGCCGGGCGAACCCCTGCCCCGCCGCCCCGAACTCCTCCAGCGCCCGCTCCGTCTCCCCCTCCGCGTACGCGAGCACGGCCATGTTGTAGCGCACCGAGGCGGCCCCGTCGTAGTGGCCGAGGACTTCGTACTCGCGTTCGGCCAGCTGAAACGCCGTCCTCGCGCCGTCGGCGTCGCCGCAGTCGCGGCGGCGGCGCGCGATGCGGTACCACTCGTCGGCGGGCTCGCGCCGCTCCCCCCTGCGCCGCACGATCTCCACGAGCCGGGCCTCGCAGGCCGCGGCCTGGCCGGGGTGGCCGCGCCCGGCCAGCAGGACGGCCTGCGCGTCGAGCGTCCTGCAGGCCTCCTCCCACGCCCCGGCGGCCTCCAGCTCGATGGCGCACGCGGCGATGAGCTCCCCCGCGGAAGTGAGGTCGTCCTGGTCGAGGGCCGCCCTCGCGGCGGGGGCGAGCACCATGGCCGCCTGCCGCGCCTCGCCGAGCTCGAGATACAGCTCGCGGGCCCTGGCCGCGCAGGCGACGGAGCCTGCGGGGTCGCCGGCGGCCAGGCAGGCCTCGGCCGCGTGTCCCTGCTGGTCCGCCTCCTCCGCGGCGAGCCCGGCGCTCTCGCACAGGGCGATGGCCCGCTGGTGGTGTTCGAGGGCGCGGGCCGGGTCGCCCGCCTGGCGGAGGACCAAGCCCATGTGCCCGAGCTGGAGCGCCTCGGACCCGGCCGCGCCCAGTGAGCGGTAGGCGGCCGCCGATCGCTCGAAGGACTCCAGGGCCAGGTCGAGCTCGCCCAGTTCCTGGTGGACGAGCCCCTGTTCGGACAGCGCGTACGCCATCCTGGAGCCCGCGCCGAACGCCTCCGCGGCATGCCCGAGCACGACGCAGGCCGTGCGCCGCCGCCCGAGCTCGCTCAGCCGCTGCCCCGCCTCCAGCAGGAACTCGCCCGGCGAGTCGGCCTGCCGCCCGGCGTAACGCAGCAGCTTGACCGCCACGTCACCATCCGGGAGATCCGGCAGGGCGAGCGCCAGCGAGGTGGCGGACTGGGCGAGCTGCGGGTCCGGCGGCAGCGGGCCGTCGAGCACCGCGCCGAGCCGGGACAGCAGCTCGGGGTCCCCGCCCCTGGCGAGCGAGAGCACCTCATCCAGGTCACGCACGTCGCCCAGGGCGGAGAAGCGCGCCAGCAGCGCCCGGCACAGCACCCGCTGCGCGGGCGCCTGGTCGCGGGAGGTCTTCACGGCCAGCTCGAGGCCCTGGCGGGCGGCGTCCACCGCTTCGTGCAGGTCCTCCATCCGCCCCGTCCGCGCGGCCCGCCACCGCAGCACTTCCGCGACCAGCTCGTACGCCTCCGCGCGGAACGCCGGCCCCTCACCGGCCGCCAGCGCCTCACGCAGCACCGCGACGGCCTCGTCGGCGTTGCCGACGCTGAGCTCGAGGTGGAGCGCCCGGCCGAGCATCAGCAGCACCCTGGCCCTGGCCGGATCCCGATCGCCGTGGGCCGCGAGCGCGGCGCGGGCGGCCGCGACCGGCTCGGCGGGCTCTCCCCTGGTCACGACGGCCCGCTCGAGCAGCAAGTTCGCCAGGTCGGCGAGCAGTCTGGCGCGGTCGGGGTGCCCGCTCGGCGCGAGCCCCGTCGCCTCGCGCATGACCTCGATGGCGCTGTCCAGGTCGGCCGGTTCGCCGGTGACGCCGTACCGCTTCCACCGGCGCTCGCCCAGCAGGCCGAGCCGGACGACCGGGTCGGTCCCGAGCCCCGGCGCCGTCTCGCCGGGCGTCACATGGAGGGCCTCCAGCATCTCGGCTCCGGCCTCGAACGAGCGCTCGTCCCCCGTGACGACGAACCACTCGACCAGTCCCGCCGCGTACGGAGCCAGCACGCCGGGATGCGCCCACTGGTCGTGCCAGAAGTCCAGCGCGCACTGCCCCACCCTGATGAAGGCCAGCAGATCGCGGTCGGCGTACGACCCCGCCGACCGCGCGTGGGCCAGCTCCACCAGCGCCAGCAGCGCCCGCGACCGTTCCTGGCTGCGCGGCGCCGTCCCCGCGGCCACCAGGTACGCCCTGACCAGCTCCTCGTCGCCGAACGCCACCATGCCGAGCGCCGTGGCCAGCTCCCCCGCGTGGGCCGGCTCGGCCAGCGCCGCCCTGAACAGCACGTGCACCGCGTCGTCGATGTGCTCCCGCTCCCCCGTCACCCCGAACAGCCGCACCAGTCCGCCGCCGAGCAGCGCGAGCGCGCCGGGCGCCCAGGCGGGGTCGGGCGAGCGCACCGACTCCTGTAACAGCAGCTCCCCGAGCCGGTCGGCCACCTCAGGCGCGGGGTCCGCCATGGCCCGCCCCACCAGCGCGTGGACCAGCAGCCCCACGTGCGGGTACGTGGCCGGGTCCACGTGCTGGAACACCTCTTCCACCAGCCCCGCCCACGTGTCGGCCGAGTCGCCGGAGGGGACCTGCGAGCCGCGCAGCCTCTCGGGAAGGCGCCCGGGGTCGGCCACGGCCACGGCGGCGAAGAACGCGCCCGCGACCGCGGCGTCCTGCGTGATGCGCTGGTCAAGCCGGTAGCGGGCCAGGTGCAGCATCCCGATGAGCCGCCAGGTGACCGCGTCGGACCGGTCGCCGGCGCACGCGCGCATCGCCTGCTCGGCCTCGGCCAGCGCCTCGGGATCCCAGATCAAGCCGGGATCCGCGGCCTGCTCGAACCGCTCGATGCGGGCGGCCAGCGCTCCGGCCGGTTCGGTCATGGGCACAGGCTCCCACCGGCTTGCGTACCCGTACAGAACCGGGCATTTGACCACCACATCGCCCCGTACCGTATCGTGCGCCGGTACGAGCGGTCGCCCCTTTAGGGTGTCAGCTCGATGAAGGACACGCCCGGCATCGGCAGGTCGAAGGTCACGGTGACGCTGCCGCCGCCGCCCATCGACTGCCAGGCCGCTCTCCACGTTGGAGTGGTCGCGGTCGATGCGGTGGTGGGTGAGCGGGTACGGGCCGTCGAGCCCGTCGATGGTCAGCGAGATCGTCCGGGCCAGCTCGTCAACGCGGCGATCAACGTTCTCAGGGCAGGGCTTGCCCTTCGCGACGCTGCCGAAGCGGCCTGGCGAGAAGCGCTCCCATCAGGGAGCGGAGGAGTCACAACTCCCTCGACACGGCGGAATCGACATGCCAGCTCCCTTGGCCAGCTCCTGGGTTGTTAACTTCTCGTACAGGCCTCGGCGCGTAACGGTGAGGTCACGCCCGCGATGGGTAGTCGGGGACCATGCTCTACGGCAAGGAACATGTACGGCGTTACCAGGAGACCGACGGCGCCGAAGGACACGAGTGGAACAACACGACTGTCCTCCTGCTCACCACCAAGGGCCGCAAGTCAGGCAGGCCCTACACGACGCCGCTCATCTATCAGAAGCACGGCGACGACCACGTGGTCGTGGCCTCCAAGGGCGGGGATCCGGATCATCCGCAGTGGTACAAGAACATCCTGGCCAACCCCGAGGTGGAGGCGCAGGTGATGGGCGACAAGTTCAAGGCCCGCGCCCGCACGGCCGCGCCGGAGGAGAAGCCGGAGCTCTGGCGGCTGATGACCCGCACCTGGCCCGACTACGACGAGTACCAGAAGAAGACCGACAGGGAGATCCCGGTCGTGGTCCTGGAGCGCGTCAGATGACGCCTCAATGAAGGGAGCCCCGCCGGCGCGCGGCGGGGCTCCCGTGACTCACTTGATCTCGAAGGCCCTGATGACGGTCTCGGTGAAGCCGTTGCCGCCGCGGTCGGCGGCCGTGACGCGCAGCGAGGCGAACTTGCCGCGTGTGCTCGCCGGGTGCCAGGTCTCGGCGGACCAGCCGCTCTTGCCCGACGGGTGCACCAGCGTGGGCAGCCAGGTGCGGCCGTCGTCGAAGGAGATCTCCAGCGTGAGCGTGCGCAGGCCGAGGGCGGGCGAGCCGGCCTGGCGCTGGATGCTCAGCGGGATGCGCATGTGGCCCGTTGCGGCCCGGTTGCGGTCGTCCAGCTCGGGGCTGATCTTGACGGCCAGCAGCGGCAGCACCTGCCGCTTGCCCGGCTCGGCCGACTTCGACCTGAACCGCCACTCAGCGCTGACCCGGGTGGACAGCTTGGTCTGCTTCGGATCGCGGTCGGCGGTCATGGTGAGCCGGTACTCGCTCTCCTTGGTCTCGGCGGGCACCTCGACCGAGCCGATCAGGTAGTCGGCCGCGAGGATCTCCTTTCCGTCGCGGTAGAGCTTGGCCTGCGGGGCGGTGTACTCGCCGTAAGAGACGCGGTCGGGCGTGCCGTCCTCGAACAGCCCGGCCGAGAACTGCAGCAGGTTCTCCTCGCGCCAGCTGTAGTCGCCGCGGGGGTCGAGCGCGGCCGCGAAGACGCCGGTGTTCCACCGGTCGGTGCTCTTCTCGCCGGCGCGGTAGACCTTGGTGTCGCCGAAGAAGAACTGGTCGGTGTCGTTCCAGCCGTCCGGCGGCGTGCGGTACTGGATGAACGACGGGTACCAGCCGGTGTCGCCGGGCGTGTAGTACTCGGTCCTGCGGAACGGGAGCGGGAAGCGGGACAGGTGCCCGTACGGCATCCACGCCAGCTCCGTCCCGTACAGCACGGGCAGGGCATGGTGCTCGCCGAACTTGACGTCGTTCTGCGTCGCGTACGTCGAGGTGACCTGGGCGAGGTCGCGGCGGCGCGGGCGGTAGCCGGGGTCGGCTGGGATGCGCGGTTCGGCCTTCATCAGGTGGTAGAAGTACGGGCTGTCGTCGTAGCCGCCGTCGCCCTTCGGCTTGGCCCACTGCGTCCACCGGTAGTAGGCGAACTTCTTGCTGACCGTGCGGCTCGTCGGGATGGCCTTGATGCCTTCGACGCGGTCCGCGCCCCACATGCCGGCCAGGTCCACGTCCACGCCGAAGGGCTGCTCGCCCTCGACCAGCTGGAGCATGCCGAGCATGCCGATGGCCAGGCGCGCGGTCGGCTCCTCCGTACGCACGTCCACGGGCTTGGACCTGCGGGCGTCGGCGGCGACGGTGCGGTCGGCGTCGAGCGTGAACTCGGGGTCGGCGGCCATCACGATGGCGCCGTCGCTGTCCAGCAGGAGGGTGACGACGGTGTAGCGGTGTCCCCGCGGCAGCCTGAGGTCCAGCGTGCCGGTTGAGATGTCGTAGTTGCGCTGGTCCTTGGCGTCGAGGTCGATCACTCCGGCGAAAGCCGCCTGGGCGGGCCGGCCGTCGGAGCCGGTGAAGGTCAGCTTGACCGCGCGCTTCTCCGGCTCGACGCGCATGCCGATGCCGGTGCGTACGGAGACGTCGGCGTTCCTGGCGATCACCGTGCCGCTGAAGATGCCGATGGGGCCAGGCTCGGCGGTCACCTTGACCTGGGCGGTGCCGTGCGCGGGCACCTCCACGGCCGTGGCGTCCAGCTTGAACGGCGTCACCGTCGCGCCCTCGCCGTCCTTGGCGATCACGCTGAGGTCCAGCCGGACGGCGGCGTCGCCGTCGTTGCGGTAGGTGAGCGTCTTCTCCCTGGGCCCGGAGCCGGGCAGCTCGATCTCTCCCATGCTCAGCGTGGCGGGCTCGGCCGTGACCTGCTGGGTGACGGCACGGGCGACGTCCACACGACCGGAGCCCTGGATGTAGGCGCCCAGCTCCTGCGCGGGCGCGGTGGAGGCCATCAGCGCGGCCTTGATCTGGCCGGCCTTCCAATCGGGGTGCTGCCCCGCGAGGATCGCGGCGGCCCCGGCCACGTGCGGCGTGGCCATGGACGTGCCGCTCAGCACGGTGTAGGAGTCGTCGATCGGGAAGCCGAGGGAGGTGCCCGCGGCCCTGGCCGCGACGATGTCCACGCCGGGCGCGATCAGGTCGGGCTTGACCGCGCCGTCGCCCTCGCGCGGGCCCGTGCTGCTGAACTGCGCGACCGTGTCGTTGTCACGGTAGGAGGCGCCGACCGAGAGTGCGCGGTCCGCGGTGCCCGGGGAGCCGAGGGCCTGGGGGCCGTCGTTGCCCGACGCGATGACGAACAGCGTGCCGTACTTCTCCGACAGGCTGTTGACGGCCTGCTCGACCGGGTCCTCGCCGGGCGAGTCTGGCTCTCCGAGGCTGAGGTTGGCCACGCGGGCGCCGTTCTCGGCCGCCCAGGTCATGGCCTCGATGATGGCCGAGTTGGGGCAGTAGCCGCTCTGCAGGCAGACCTTGCCGATCAGCAGCTTGGCGCCGGGCGCGACACCCTTGTACTTGCCGCCCGCGGCGGCGCCGCTCCCGGCGATGGTGGCGGCGACGTGGGTGCCGTGGCCGTTGAGGTCGCGTACGTCGGGCTCTTCGGTGAAGTTCTGGGCCTTGGTGACCAGGCCCTGGAGGTCGGGGTGGCCCGGGTCGTAGCCGCTGTCGAGCACCGCGACGGGCACGTCCTTGCCGGTGTGGCCTGCCGCCCAGGCCTGGGGCGCGCCGATGTGCGGGACGCTGACGTCGAGGGAGAGCTTGGCCTTGCCGTCCAGCCAGATCTTCGCGGGCGCGGCGTCCGCCGTCCTGGCCTGCCCGGTCAGGCTCTTCCATAGCGTGCCCGCGCCGGTGCGGGGCTCGCTCCTGGCGACCCCGTTGATCGCGGGCAGCGGGCGCCCGCCCGCGGCGCGCAGCGTGGCGGCGCCGGTCTGGTCCGGGTACGTCAGGATCAGCGGGAGCGACGGGCTGGCCGCGTCGTCGTAGCCGAGGGCGGCGAGCCGGGTCACGTTGAACAGCCGGGGGTCCAGCCTGCCCGCGGCCAGCAGGGGCATCGCGTCGACGGGGACGATGCTGAGCCCGTCCTTGGCCCGGCGGTGCACGAAGGTGACCTTCTCCCTGCCGGGGCCTGGCTTGACGTCGAGCTGGGTCTGCTTGCTGGGGAGCCGGCGGAGGGTGACCTTGTCACCGGTGATGAGCGTGATCGTCTGGGGCGGCTCTGCCTGGGCCGGGCCCGGGGTCGCCTTGACGGATGGGGCGGGGGTTGGGGCCGCCTGGGCCGGCGTGGCGGCCGCCACGGCGGCCGTCAGCACCACGCCCAGAATGGCGGTCTTTCGCTGAAGCACATCCCGGTTTCTAGTTGTCAGTTAAATTTGGTGACAAGGTGGTTTCTGTGGCCTATTGCGGCAACTGCCGGAAGTGGCCAAGATCGAGGGCATGCTTGAGGACGGCCGTGCGCTGGAGGTCGTGGGGATCAGCGCCTTCGACGAACGGATCTACCGCGGGGTGCTGGCCTGTCCCGGCATCACCGTTCAGGAGCTCGTCAGGCGGAGCGGGGAGAGCGCGGGGCGCATCCAGTCGTCGCTGACCAGGCTCCGCGCCAAGGGCCTGGTCAGCCGCCTGTGGGGGCGCTCGCCCCGGTGGACGGCGACGAACCCGGGCACCGCGATCCGCTCGCTGGTGCGCGGCCTCCAGAGCGAGCTGGACCGGCTCACCGACACGGCGGACGAGCTGGAGGCGGCCTTCCGCACCGTCGGCCAGGACCCGGAGGAGGGCGGCCAGTTCGAGGTGCTGGCGGGGCCGGAGGAGCAGGCCCGATGGTACGTCCGGCTGCAGCAGGAGGCCAAGGAGGAGGTGCTGACCTTCGACCGGCCTCCGTACGTGCTGGACTATCACAACCCGCTGCAGACCGGCCTGCTCCGCGCCGGCGTGCGCTACCGGACCATCTACACGCCGGAGGCCTTCGACCACGCGGGGGCGTTCGACGAGGTGGGCAAGCTGATCACGGCGGGCGAGGAGGCGCGGATCCTGCCGGAGCTGCCGTTCAAGGTGGCGATCGTCGATCGGTGGCGGGCGGTCATGCCGATGAACATGGAGCCGCCGCTCACGCGCGGAGTGCTGATCACGGGGTCCACCATGGTGGTGGCGCTGGTGGAGCTGTTCGAGCGCCTGTGGCGGGAGGCGCTGCCGGTCCGTCCCGAGCTGTGGCAGCAGCCCGGCGCGCCGTCGTCCGCCGGGGAGGACACGTCGGAGCTGGGGGTGGAGGACCGCCGGCTGCTGGCGCTGCTGGCGGCCGGGCTCAAGGACGACGCCATCGCCCGCCAGCTCGGCACCAGCCCGCGCAGCCTCCGCCGCCGCCTGCGCCACCTGCTGGACGAGCTGAACGCCGAGACCCGCTTCCAGGCCGGCGCCCAGGCCAGCCGCCGCGGCCTGGTGTGACGGCCACCGCGCCCGCGCGCTTCGGCTGACCTCCCTGGAGGAGGGCAGTGGGCCGGCCGGTCAGGGGCGCAGTGCCGCGTACAGGTCCATCGTGCGGTGGGCGATGCGTTCCCAGGAGAAGTGCTCGACGGCCCGCGCCCGCCCCGCCACTCCGAGCGCCGTCGCCCTGGCCGGCTCGCGCAGCAGCGTGTTGACGCGCTCGGCCAGGTCGGCGGCGAACCGCTCGGGGTCGTGCGGCGTGCCGTCGGGGCCCTGGGAGATGGGGACGAGCAGGCCCGTCTCCCCGTCGGCCACGACCTCGGGGATGCCGCCGGTGGCCGTCGCCACCACGGCCGTCTCGCAGGCCATCGCCTCCAGGTTGACGATCCCCATGGGCTCGTACACCGACGGGCACACGAACACCGTCGCGTGCGTCAGCAGCTGGATCACCTCGGGCTTGGGCAGCATCTCCTGGATCCAGAACACCCCGTCGCGCTCGAGGCCGCGCACCAGCTCCGTGACATCCGCCGCGATCTCCGGGGTGTCCGGGGCGCCCGCGCAGAGCACGAGCTGGGCTTCGGGGTCGAAGGAGCGCGCCGCGCGCAGGAGGTGGACCAGGCCCTTCTGCCGGGTGATGCGGCCCACGAAGATGACGTACGGCCTGCGCGGGTCGACCCCGTGCTTGTCCAGCACGTCACTGCCGAAGTCGGGGGCGTATTCTGCCGTGTCGATGCCGTTGTGGATGACGCTGACCTTCTCCGGCGGGATCTCCGGGTAGGCGGACAGGACGTCGCGGCGCATGCCCTCCGACACCGCGATGACCGCGTCCGCGCCGGCCAGCGCGGTCCGCTCGGCCCACGACGAGATCGTGTAGCCGCCGCCGAGCTGCTCGGCCTTCCATGGCCGCAGCGGCTCCAGGCTGTGCGTGGTGATCACATGGGGGATGCCGTGCAGCATCTTGGCCACATGCCCGGCGAAGTTGGCGTACCAGGTGTGCGAGTGAACGACGTCCGCGCCCTCGCAGGCGGCGGCCATCTCCAGGTCCACGCCGAGCACCTGCAGCGCGGCGTTGGCGCCGGCCAGCCCGCCGGGCGTCCGGTAGGCCGAGACGCCGGGCTCGGCGCGCTCGGCTCCGAAGCAGCGCACGCGTACGTCGGCCAGCTTCCGCAACTCCCTGGCCAGGTATTCCATGTGCACCCCGGCCCCGCCGTAGACCTCGGGCGGGTACTCCCGGCTGAGCAGATCAACACGCATGACACGACCCTATGGTGGCCCGCGTTCAGCGGGCCAGCACAAGCAGCGGGTTTCGCGCTTATTAGGGCCCGCATCCCGTGGACCACATCGACAAGCCGAAGATCAGGAGCTCCCGATCGTGCATTGCGCACCAAATCTGGACACGAAGGAAATTCTCCATGCCGGGTTTCGTCGATAGATCGGCCATTTGAGGGTAGCGTCCTGGACATGAAGTCCCGGAGGGTGCTCGCGGTTGTGCTGGCAGGTGGAGAGGGCAAGAGGCTCATGCCGCTCACGGCGGATCGGGCGAAACCTGCCGTGCCGTTCGGGGGGATATACCGGCTCGTCGATTTCGTGCTGTCGAACCTGGCGAACGGCGGCTTCCTGAAGATCGTCGTACTGACGCAGTACAAGAACCACAGCCTGGACCGGCACGTCTCGCGGACCTGGCGGCTGTCGGCGATGCTGGGCAACTACGTGACCCCGGTGCCCGCGCAGCAGCGGCTCGGACCGCGGTGGTTCTCGGGTTCGGCGGACGCCCTGTTCCAGAACCTCAACCTGATCTACGACGAGATGCCCGAGCACGTGATCGTGTTCGGGGCCGACCACATCTACCGGATGGATCCCCGGCAGATGGTCGAGCAGCACGAGGACTCGGGCGCGGACGTGACGGTGGCGGCGATCAGGCAGCCGCTGTCGCTGGCCGACCAGTTCGGGGTGATCGAGACCGATCCTGAGGGGCGCAGGATCGTGGCGTTCAGGGAGAAGCCGAAGGACGCGGTGGGGCTGGCGGACTCGCCCGACGAGGTGTTCGCGTCGATGGGCAACTACGTGTTCAAGACGCAGTCGATGATCGACGCGCTGCGGGAGGACGCCCTCGACCCCACCAGCAAGCACGACCTGGGCGGCAACATCATCCCGATGCTCGTCAAGTCGGGCGGCGCCGACGTGTACGACTTCGCCAACAACATCGTGCCCGGCTCCAGCGAGCGCGACCGCGGCTACTGGCGCGACGTGGGGACGCTCGACGCCTACTACGAGGCCCACATGGACCTCATCTCGGCGCATCCCATCTTCAACCTCTACAACGACAAGTGGCCGATCTTCACCGGCCACGACCCGCTGCCTCCGGCCAAGTTCGTGCACAACGAGGGCGACCGGGTGGGGCGGGCGATCGACTCGCTGGTCTCGCCCGGTGTGATCGTCTCCGGCGGCACGGCGATCAGGTCGATCCTGTCGCCCAGGGTCGTGCTCCACTCGCACTCGCTGGTGGAGGACTCCGTGCTGATGGAGAACGTCAAGGTCGGCCGGGGCGCCGTCGTCCGTAAGGCGATCATCGACAAGAACGTCGTGATCCCGGACGGGGCCCGGATCGGGTTCGACCTCGAGTACGACCGCACCCGGTTCGCGCTGACCAGGGGCGGGGTCGTGGTGATCGGCAAGAACGAGATCGTCGACCGCTAGCAGCGGGGCGCCCTGCGGCGCGGGGGGCGTTCGGGCGAGCATCGGAGACAAGGGGGGGCCGGATGCGCGTCCGGGGCGCACCGTCGGTGCGCCCCGGGATCACACCGGGCTGATCGCCCGTGGCGTGTGCGGGACCGGCTTACCCGCCGTCGTCCCAGGCGCTGCGGGCACTCCACCCAGGGCTGCCCCACCGGCTGACCCAGCTGCGCTCCTCCTGCAGGCTGGGATGCCGGTCGAGATAGATCCGGATCGGGGCGCTTTCGAAGGTGACGTACGGGTCACGCCCCCAGCCGGTGCGGTACCAGTTCTCGTAGCCGCTCTCGGTGAACAGGTCGGCGTCGTAGGTGATCGGGCGGGTCGTGCCGGCGAGGTCGGTGCAGGCTCCGGAGCGGCGCAGACCCGCGCGGTCACCCCAGCCGTCGACCCACAGCGGGTGCGATATGTCGGCTGCGCTCAGCTGGCAGGGACCGGCCTCCGCGCCGGCCGGGCCGGCCAGACCGAAGAGCGCGGCACCGGTGATCAGCACACCACCTGCTGCTACGAGCTTACCTTTCATGATCCCCCCTGTAATCATGAAGTGACGACATGACTACTGTAGGAAGTGAAGCCCGTAACGTGCCGCAACGGCACGCTACGGGGCTTGAAGTGCGTCTGAGCTGCATTCCGCATTCTGTATGGCAATTGGGCCTTGAAGCCGCCGCGGTAAAGGATCACGCTGGCGGCAGGAGGCAGTGAGATGTCGCACCCACTCGGAGTCAGCCGCCCGGATCTCGAAGTCACCGACCTGCCCACGCCGGAGGAGGTCTTCAAGGTCTCCAAGATCGGCACCAAGGAACTGTTCAAGTACGCCGTCGGTCCGAGCCTGATCGCGCTCGGCATCTCGATCGGCAGCGGCGAATGGCTGCCCGGGCCCCTGAACGTGGGCCAGTACGGGTTCGTCGGCGTCGGCTGGGTGATCGTGGTGTCGGCGCTGCTGCAGACGTTCTACAACGTGGAGTGTTCACGGTACGTCCTCGCGACCGGCGAGACGCCCGTGGTCGGCTGGGGGCGGGTGCCGCCGGGGTGGCCGCTCTGGGTGCCGCTGTCCGTGCTCATCGTGATCTTCGCGTTCGTCGCGGGCGGATGGGCCGCGTCGGCGGGTCAGGGCGTCTACGCACTGGTCCACGGCGTCGCGCCGGCTGCCGGCGACGTCGAGCCGCGCTGGTGGGCCATCGGCCTGCTGGTGCTGGTGTTCCTCATCACCGCGGCCGCCAAGCGCGTCAGCCGCGCGCTCGAGCTGGCGAACTGGGTGATGGTCGGCGCCATCCTCCTCGCCCTGGTGGCCGTCGACCTGCTCGTGGTGCCGTTCAGCCAGTGGTGGGAGGGCATCCGCGGGTTCCTCACCCCGGCCGCCCCGCCCGCCGGGATCACGGCGACCCAGCTCGGCGCCCTGGCCGGGTTCACCGCGCTGGCCTCGGGCCTGAACTGGTACGTCATGGGCCACTACCGGGACAAGGGCTACGGCATGGGTTACCGCGTCGGCTACATCTCGGGCCTGCGCGGCGAGCGGCGCGAGATCAGGGCCAGCGGCGTCACCTTCCCCGACGACGAGCGCAACCGGAGCCTGTGGCGCAGGTGGTACCGGCTGCTGCTGATCGACATGTGGGGCGTGTTCTTCGTCGGCGCCGTCCTCGGCATGCTGCTCCCCACGATCCTCATGGCGCAGGCCGTCACGATGGCCGGCGAGAAGCCGACGCGGGCGAACGTGCCGACGTTCGTGGCGAGCGCGCTCGGCGATGAGTACGGGCGGGTGAGCTTCTACATCGCGCTCGTGGTCGGCGTGCTGATCCTCTTCTCCACGCAGCTCGGCATCTTCGAGGCGATGGTACGCGTGACGACCGACGCCGCGAACGCCAGCAGCCCGCGCCTGCGCGCCCTGATCGAAGGGGACCCGCGGCGGTTCTACTACCCGTTCATGATCCTGCTGCTGATCGCCATCTCGATCATCATCTTCCAGTCGCTGCCGGTCGGGCTGGTGGAGTGGTCGGCCAACATGTCGAACCTGGGCGCGTTGATCTATCCGTTCCTGCTGATGTATCTGAACAGCAAACTGCCGCGCCCGGCCCGCCCGCGCCCGTGGCACTACGTCATCCTGGTGCTCAACTTCCTGTTCTTCGGCTTCTTCTTCGTCAACTTCATCGCCGACTTCATCGGAGACCCGCTGGTGACGTTCTGACCAGTCGCCGTGCCGAGCGCCTGTCAGCGGCGGAACAACTCCAGCAGTTCCTCCGCCCGCTCCGTGCGGGTGATCCAGACCTCGCGGCCGCGCCGCTCCCTGGCGATCAGCTTGGCGGCGCTCAGCCGGTCGCAGTGGTAGGTGATGCTGCTGGGCGCAACATGCACGCCGGCCGCCAGCATGCTCATGGTCATGGGCCGGTCGATCGCGACGAGCAGGTCCGCGCGGACCGGCCCGACCAGCGCCGACAACTCGTCGTGCGCCGGTGCGGCGGGCCGGCTCCACAGCGTCTCCGCGCCGGGCACCGGGTACGCGATCCAGACCGCCTCCTCGTGGTCGAGGCTGACGATGACCGCGTCCTTGCCCGCCAGCATCGGCACCAGGACGATCCGCCGGTCGCCAAGCTCGTACGTGCTCGGCTCCACGTCGGCGATGAGCAGTCCGCGCTCGCCGTACATGATGCGGCTGTTGAGCGCGCCGAGCAGCAACTCGGGGCCGCCGCGGACGGTGGCCACGCCGACGCGCCGCACCTCCCTGTCCAGCAGGGCGCGGGCGCGCCCCCACAGGGGTTCGGCGGCGTGCCAGACGTCGGCGAGGGCGCTCGCGTAGCCGTCCAGCCAGGGGGCGGGGCGTTCGGCCGCCGAGCGCCAGTGGGCGGGCAGCGGCCCGCGGCCGAACGCCTGCTCCAGATCATTGATCAGGCGGTCGGACGGGAGGTCGCGCAGGGCGCCGATCTGGGCCTGCACGGAGACGTCCCCGCTGACGGGCGTACGCGGCACGAGGCTGTCGGGGACCACCGAGTAGCCGGGCGCGGCGAGGGGGCGTACGGCCCGGTGTCCCTGCCTGCCGACCCGCGAGCTGATCGTTTTGCGCCAGCGCTCCGGCAGGCCGCGGCGGCGGCCGGCGAGGGCGTCAGCGATCATGGCCAGGGCGGTCAGGTGCGGGGAGATCGAGATGGACAGCTGCGGCGTGGAGGTCACGCGCAGTTCGCTCCACACAGTGGTGCTGGTTACGTCGGCTCCTTCAGGTCGGACTCGATCAAGTAACGATGTCCGAACCTATTCCTGACGCTTTCCCCTTGCTTGAAGCCCGCTTGCACGGTTGACGTGGCTTTGCGCCCTTTGGCCCGGTCGACCGAGCGCGCCGCTGCGGCAGCCGGACTTCACCGGCTGCCGCAGCGGCGCGCCACCGGGTCACCAGTCGTCCCCGCCCTCCCCTTCGAAGAACTCCTCGACCACTTCCTCGACGATCTCACCCGCCACGAGGCCGCCCACGACGCCCGCGGCGCCGGCGGCGGCCACCGCCCCCAGACCGGGACCACCGTGGTGCCCGCCGTGGTGGACCGCGCCGTAGTGCCCGCCGTGGTGAGCGGGCGCGTACTGGGCCAGGCCGTCCAGCCAGCGGCCCAGCTCGGCCGCCCAGTCCGTGTGGAGCGCGTCCTGGTGGCTGACGTGGAAGCGGCCGATGGCGTCGTTCGAGGAGAAGCGCCCCGCGCGCTTGTCCGCCTCCAGCACCACCGCCAGCCCGGCGGGATCGGCCACGAAGGTCACCTCGACCTCGCCCACCCGGCCCGCGTACCTGCCGGTCGGGTAGAACTCGATCTCCTGGTAGAACGGCAGCTCCTGGTGGACCCCGTAGAGGTGGCCCGCCTCCAGGTCGGCCGACTTGAAGCCGAACCCGAGCCCCAGGAACGCCTCCAGGATGCGCAGCTGCGAGGGCAGCGGCTCGATCGCCACCATGTCGAGGTCGCCCTTGTCGACGGCCTTGGCGATGGCCAGCTCGGTGCGCACGCCCACCGCCATCCCGGTCAGCGGCTGCCCGCCGATCTCGCTGATCGGCGCCTCCCACGGCACCGGCAGCTCGAAATCGACGACGCGCTCCTCCCCTTGGCGCAGCGTGAACGGCCCGGACACCTGGAGGCGAGCGAACTCGCCGAGCCCGCCGTGCTCGCCGTCGCCGTGCTCGATCTCCACCCGGGCCACCAGGCCGAGGGT
Organism: Nonomuraea sp. NPDC049400; assembly: GCF_044466425.1. Classification (NCBI taxonomy): domain Bacteria; kingdom Bacillati; phylum Actinomycetota; class Actinomycetes; order Streptosporangiales; family Streptosporangiaceae; genus Nonomuraea; species Nonomuraea sp. NPDC049400. The sequence goes on along the minus strand of NZ_JBITMP010000001.1, from coordinate 426,043 downwards.
GATGTGCTCGATCTGGGCGTCGAAGTCGCCGCCCTTGAGCCGTACCTCCCCCCGCAGCGTCCCACCCGGCTGGGTCCTCGGGGTGGACAGCACGGTGTCCACCGAGGGCGCGCCGACGCCGAAAGCACCCAGCATCCGTTTGAAGACCACGGCTCTGTTCTCCCTGTCGAAGATCGGTTGTGTACCGCTGGGCCAACGATCCGCGCCGACGCCCGAGTTCCGCGCCACCTGCGTGAATCCTCAGGAAGAAGGTGAGAGGCCGCCGTTGGCCAGGACGCGCTCGACGAAGCCGCAGATGTGGTCACGGAGCAGGCCGGCGGTCTCCGCGGGCGACGCGACGTCCGGCCGCCCAGCCGGGCGCTGCCCGAGGCCGTACGGGAGGAGGTGGCCACGATCCTGGCCGCCTGGCGAGAGGGAGAAGCATGAAGATCACCGCGTTGCGGACGTACATGCAGCGCGTCGGCAATCGGCCGCGGCTGCTCGTGAAGATCGAGACCGACGAGGGCCTGGCCGGCTGGGGCGAGGCCTACAACCACGGGCCCGACCACGCGCTGCCGCCGGTGCTGGAGTACATGTTCCGGCAGATCGAGGGCGTGGACCCGCGGCGGGTCGAGTACGTGGTGCGCCGCCTGCTCCAGGAGGCCCGCTTCCCGCCGGGCGCCATCGGCCTGGCGGCCATCTCGGCCATCGACCAGGCCCTGTGGGACATCTCGGGGAAGGCGGCGGGCCTGCCGGTCTACATGCTGCTCGGCGGCAACGTACGCGACCGCGTCCCCGTCTACTGCGGCGTCTACACCGCGCCTGACCCGCCCGCCTGCCGCGACCTCACCCAGGAGATGAACGACAGGTACGGCTTCACCGCCTTCAAGCTGAGCCCGTACCGGCGCGACCTGTACGCCGGGCGGTGGGGCAACGTGTGCAAGGAGGCGGCCGGCTACTTCGCCGAGATCCGCTCGATCAGCCCGCCGGAGTGGGAGTTCGCCTTCGAGGCGCACGCCCGCATCTTCGAGCCGCGCCAGGCGGTCCAGCTCGGCAACGCGCTGGCCCCGTACGACCCGCTCTGGTTCGAGGAGCCGATCAGGCCCGAGTACATCCCGGCGTGGGGGCACCTGCGGGCCCAGCTCGACGTGCCGCTCGCCACCGGGGAGTCGCTGTTCCTGCCGCAGGACTTCCTGGCCCTGCTGACGGCCGGCGGGGCGGACATCGTCCAGCCGGACGTGTGCGTGGTCGGCGGGCTGGCCCAGATGCGCAGGATCGCCGCCATCGCCGAGGCCCACTTCGCGAGCGTGGCCCCGCACAACCCGATGGGGCCGCTGGCGACAGCGGTGAACGTGCACTTCGCGGCCGCCCATCACGGGCTGAAGCTGCTGGAGTACAAGCCGGACAAGACGACGTGGTGCCCGGACCCGTACCTGCCGGTGGACGGCTACCTCGAGCTGCGGCCCGACCGGCCCGGCTGGGGCGTGGAGATCGACGAGTCGGCCCTGCGCACCGACGACTACGTGCATTGGGAACGTGTCCTGCCCATCCGCCCCGACGGCTCGACCGGGTACGTCTGAGGCGCGCGTCAGCCGGACGATAACGATTAGCTGTGAACCTCGCTCGCGGTGTGCCCCTTTCCCGCCTGCCGTGGAACGCTACAGGCGGCATGGCGATGGCGAGGATCGGGTGAGATTCGAGTGGCATCGACAAGCGGGGGATGGATCTGGCGGCGGCTCTGCCGGGCGGCCGCCTTATCGGCGGCCGTCACGCTGGTCGTGACGGGCTGCTCCGGCAACGACCGGGCGGAGCAGGGGACCACTGGAGCCCGGCAACAGCAGCCCCCTGCCCAGTCCCAGCCGGCGCCGGAGGAACGGCCGCAGGTGGACGAGGGCTGGCCCCGCTGGGGCTTCACCCACACGGGCGTCAGCGCCAACAACATCAACCCGGGCTTCGAGCAGGCGGTCGCCAGGCGGCTGTCGCAGACCCCGATGCTGCAGAACCAGCACATCATGGGCTTCGGCGCGCTCAACCCGGAGCCCTACCCGGGGCAGTACTTCTGGGAGGACCTCGACAGCCGGCTCAACCTCATGAAGCAGTCCGGCGGCGTCCCCGTCATCACGCTGTGCTGCGCCCCCGACTGGATGAAGGGCGGCCCCCAGGGCCCCACCGAGGACTCGGCGTGGCGGGAGCACCTGGAGGACGCCCCCTACCCCCAGCACTTCGACGACTTCGCCAAGCTGGCGGCGGCCGTCGCCTCGAGGTACACGGACGTCAAGTACTTCATGGTCTGGAACGAGCTGAAGGGTTTCTGGAAGGACCACTCCAAGCCCGCGGACTACAAGGGCTACACCGAGCTGTACAACAAGGTGTACGACGCGGTGAAGAAGGCCCGGCCCGACGCCAAGATCGGCGGCCCGTACCTCGGCTTCGACAGCAACAGGACCGGCGACTCCGAGCTGCGCGGCGACTGGGGGGTCGTCAACCAGAACGCCCTTGACGCCTTCAATTACTGGTTCGAGAACAAGAAGGGCGCCGACTTCGTCGTGGTCGACGGCGCCTCGCCCACCGACGCCCACGAGCTGCTGCCCGACGAGTTCGGGGCGCTGGCGAAGTTCGGCGCGGTCACCAAGTGGCTGCGCGGCAAGGTCGGCGACCTGCCGGTCTGGTGGTCAGAGTGGTACTTCGTGCCCGAGGACGGCACCACGTGGCCGGAGCCCAAGCGGCTCGCCGTGCAGGCCGCCTCGATGATCGAGTTCGCGCGGAGCGGCGCCGCCACGGCGCTGTACTGGAACCCGCAGACCAAGGGCAGCGCCTGCCAGGCGTGCCTGTGGGACTCCGGGACCGGCGCGGAGACGCCGACCGGCCGGCTGCTGGCCAACTTCGTCAAGTGGTTCCCCGCCGGGGCCGAGCTGGAGCAGGTCACCTCATCGGACGCCAAGGTCAGGGTGCTGGCCCAGCCCGAGCAGCTGCTGCTGGTCAACACCGCCGACGCCGAGGTCACCACGACCGTGGACGGCGACGAGCACACGCTCAAGCCGTACGAGATCAAGTGGACCGGCCGCTGAGCGGCCGGGACGCCGCGCCGCCCTGCCGCAGCAGGGCGAGGGCCGCCTGCTTGGCCAGCTCGGCGGCCTCGCCCTCGCCGTGGTGGTCGGCGAGCACGGTGGCGCCCTCCACCAGCATGAGCAGCTGCCGGCCCAGGGCCTCCGGATCGCGGGCCCCGGCCCGGCGGGCGATGCCGGTCAGCAGGTCGAGGTGGCGGTCGAGGTGCCGGGCGGCGACGGTGCGCGGGGGACCGTCGTGCCGCTGGGTGGAGGCGTTGACGATCGCGCAGCCGCGGAAGGCGGGCTCGGCGTACCAGCTCCCGAGCGCGTCGAAGACCGCGGCGAGCTGGCCGGCGGGGTCGTCGCCCGCGCTGTCGGCCGCCTCCCGCAGCCAGTGCACGACGTGGTCGCTGCGGGCCTCGAGCACGGCCTGGACGAGCCCGTCCTTCGAGCCGAAGTGCCGGTAGAGCGTCTCCTTGGACGCGCCGACGCTCGCGCACAGCTCCGCCACCCCGACGCCGTCGAGCCCCCGCTCGTACAGCAGGGTCGTGGCGGCGCGCAGGATCGTCGCCCGGGTCTGCACGGGGTCGAGCGAGGCGCCTTTGGGTACGGGCATGAATGAAATGGTACCGGACGGTTCCATTATCCGCCTGGCGCAGCCCTGGTGAGGTTTTGGAAAAGATCTATACTTTTGTCCGAAAACTTCCCGGCATCCTCCCTTCACCCCTCAGGAGGGCTTCACCGTGGCACGCAAGACGAAGACCCGTGTCGGACTGGTCGCCGGCGGGCTGGGCGCGTACTGGCCGCAGTTCCCCGATCTCCTCCCCCAGCTCCAGCGATCGGCCGCGCGGGTGTCCGAACGGATGCGGGAGCTGGACGCGGAGATCGTGGACGTCGGGTTCATCTCCGACGCCCAGGAGGGCGCGGCGGCGGCCGAGAAGTTGCGGGCCGCCGACTGCGACCTCATCGTCGGGTTCCTCACCACGTACATGACGGCCACCATGCTCGTGCCGATCGCCCAGCGCAGCGGCGCGCCGGTGCTGCTGATCAACCTGCAGCCGACCGAGTCGATGGACCACGCCACGTTCGACACCGGCCAGTGGCTGGCCTACTGCGGCGCCTGCCCGCTGCCCGAGATGGCCAACGCCTTCCAGCGGTGCGGCATCCCGTTCCGCTCGGTGTCGGGCTACCTGGAGGACGAGCGCGCCTGGGCGCGGATCACGAGCTGGGTGCGGGCAGCCGGGGCCCGCGCCGCCCTGCGGCACGGCCGCCACGGGCTGATGGGCCACCTCTACCCGGGCATGCTGGACGTCTCCACCGACCTCACGCTCGTCTCGGCGAACTTCGGCGGGCACGTCGAGGTGCTGGAGTTCGACGACCTGCGGGTACGCGTGGAAAAGGTCACCGACGCCGAGGTCGCCGCCAAGCGGGCCGAGACCGAGAAGATCTTCGAGCTGGCCGACAGCGTCAACGACACCGACCTGGAGTGGGCCTGCCGCGTCTCCGCCGGGCTCGACCGGCTGGTCGAGGACTTCTCGCTGGACAGCCTGGCGTACTACCACCGCGGCCTGGACGGGGAGATGCACGAGCGGCTCGGCGCCGGGATGATCCTGGGCGCGTCCCTGCTCACCGCGCGCGGCATCCCGGCGGCGGGCGAGTACGAGCTGCGCACCAGCCTGGCCATGCTGATCATGGACCGGCTGGGCGCGGGCGGGTCGTTCACCGAGCTCCAGGCGCTGGACTTCCACCGCGGCCACGTCGAGATGGGCCACGACGGCCCCGCCCACCTGGCCATCAGCGCCCGCAGGCCGCTGCTGCGCGGGCTCGGGGTCTACCACGGCAAGCGCGGGTGGGGCGTGTCGGTGGAGTTCGACGTCAAGCACGGGCCGGTGACGGCGTTCGGCATCATCCAGCGCCGCGACGGCCGCTTCGCCCTGGTGGCCTCGGAGGGCGAGACCGTGGACGGGCCGCACCTGCAGATCGGGAACACCACGTCCCGCGTGGACTTCGGCCGGGATCCCGGCGAGTGGACCGACGACTGGAGCGCCACCGGCATGTCCCACCACTGGGCGCTCGGCACCGGCCACCGCGCCGCCGAGCTGAAGGCCCTCGCCCACCTGCTGGAAACGGAGTTCATCCAGATCTGACCCCACCTGGCACCGCGTTTCGCGATTACGTCAAGCGAGATCTTCCTCGGCGCCGTTTTCCTAGATCTATGCGGGAGCACAACGTAAGAAATCCGCTACATACGGGCGAGTATTCTGCCCGATATGAGCGGTTTTCGGCGATTGTGGCGCTCACGTAACGTGAGCGAGGCGGGCTGAGGGCGGTGCTGGGGAACGACGCCTCGCCGAGCGGCTCGTCCCGCCTGGACGAGCTGCTGGTCGAAGCCGTCGCCGCCACGGGAGCGCACATCGGCGCCACTTACCTCAAGGACGAGAACGGCGGAGTCCTGCGGATGGACGCGCAGCTGGGACTCCCGGAGCTGATCGCCAAGGCATGGGCCAGGGTCAGGATGAGCGACCCCGTGCCCATCGCCATGACGGTGCGCGAAGGGCGGCTGTTGTGGCTCGCCGGCAGGGAGGACCTGGTGCGCATGTTCCCGGCGGCGGCGCTGTCCGTGCCGTACCACTTCGCGGTGGCCGCTTCCCCCCTCCGCGGCGACGACACCGTCTGGGGCGGGTTCCTGCTGCTCTGGCCGGGCGGGCGGGTGTCCCGGCTCTCCCAGGCCCAGCTCGACGTCATCGACGACGTCACCACCCGGATGGCCCGCCTGCTCGAGGAGGCGGCCGGGCGGGGGCGCCCGATCATGCCTGGGCCCCGGCCCCGCGCGCTGGACTTCGTCCCGCAGGCCGACCCACGGGCCGACCCACGGGCCGACATGGTCGCGCTCGACTGCCTCAACCGGCTGCCCGAGGGCTACTGCTCGCTGGACACGGAGGGGCGCGTGACCCTCCTGACGGCCCCTGCCGCCGACCTGCTGCGCAGCTCCGCGTCCGAGCTGCTCGGCCGGTGTCTGTGGGAGGCGCTGCCGTGGCTGGACAACCCCGTGTACGTGGACCGTTACCGCGCCGCGGTCGTCGGCCGCCAGGCCACCCACTTCACGGCGCGCAACCCGGCGGAGCAGCAGCTGTCGTTCCGCTTCTTTCCCGGCCTGACCGGGATCACCATGCGCATCGCGCCGGGCGCGGGCAACCGCGGCCCCGGCCGCCTCGCGGGCGTCGCCGCGGACTCGTCCAGGACGATCGCCCTGCACGAGATGCTGCACCTGGCCACCAGCCTCTCGCGGGCGATGACCGCGCAGGAGGTGGTCGACCTGGTGGCGCACCACGTCATGCCGCTCTACAACGTCCAGGCCCTGTGCATCCTCACCTCGAAGGGCGGGCGGCTGCGCGTCGACGCCTCGCGCGGCTACAGCAAGGGGGCCATCGAGGAGTTCGACGGCCGTCCCTTGATCCCGCCGAACCCGGCGAACCACTCCTTCGACGCCTGCCAGCCGGCGTTCTTCGCCACGTGGGACGAGCTGCGCCGGGCGTACCCGGACGCGGTCCGCTCGGACGACATGTCCGCCTGGGCGTTCCTGCCGCTGGTCACCTCGGGCCGCCCGATCGGCACGTGCATCCTCGCGTTCGACCGTCCGCACCAGTTCAGCGCCGACGAGCGGGCCACGCTCACCGCACTCGCCGGGCTGATCGCCCAGGCGTTCGAGCGGGCCCGGCTCTACGACGTCAAGCACCAGCTCGCGCAGTGCCTGCAGCGGAGCCTGCTGCCGCGCACGCTGCCCGAGATCCCCGGCCTCGAGCTGGCCGCCCGCTACCTGCCCGCCACGCCCGGGATGGACATCGGCGGCGACTTCTACGACCTCATCCGCCTGAGCGACACCATGGCCGCGGCGGTCATCGGCGACGTGCAGGGCCACGACGTGACCGCCGCCGCCCTCATGGGCCAGGTGCGTACCGCCATCCACGCCCACTCCACCGCGGGGGCCAGCCCCGGCGAGGTGCTCGCGCACACCAACCGGCTGCTCAGCGACCTGGCCCCCGACCGGTTCACCAGTTGCCTGTACGTCAGCCTGAACCTGCGCAAGCGCACCGCGTGCCTGGCCAGCGCGGGCCACCTGCCGCCGCTGCTCGGCCGGCCCGGCTGGCGCACCCGGGTCCTCGGCCTCTCCCCCGGGCTGCTGCTCGGCGTGGATCCCGACGCCGAGTACGCCACCTCGGAGGTGCCGCTGCCGCCCGGCTCCGTCCTGACCCTCTACACCGACGGCCTCATCGAGGAGCCGGGCGTCGGGATCGGCGAGGCCATCGACGAACTGGCCGAGCGCTTCACGCCCTCGGCCGGCGAGCCCCTGCACGACCTGGCGGAGTCGCTCATCAAGGGGGTCACCGTCGAGCAGCGTACGGACGACATCGCCGTGCTCCTCTGCCGGACGTGAGCCCTGGACGTGAGCACTGGATGTGAGCCCGTCAGCGGTGGACGTGGCTCAGCAGGGCCGCGCCGAGGGGTGTGACCGTGTGGATCACGTTGCCGCCGGACCTTCGGCTGACGATCAGCCCCGCCTCACGGAGGGACCACGAGGCCGCGCTGCGCAGGCTCGGCCGGGCGCGGCAGCTCGCGACGGCCATCGACTCCCCCATCTGGCAGGCCCGCGCGCTGCACCAGCTCGCCGAGGTGCACAGCGAGCGCGGCCACAAGGCGGCGGCCGCGTCGGCGCGGGCCGAGGTCCGCGAGCTGCTCGCCTCCATCGGGGCCGAGGACCCGGACCTCGGCGCGGGCGTCCCCGCCGGCCCCACGGTGTAGCGGTCGCCGCCGAGCATGGCCGCGTCATAACAGACCCCGGGCGACCTTTCCGTCTTTGCGGATGATCACCGGTCGTGTGACGATGATCGAATGCGGGTGCGCTTCGTCGGCAGTGGGGACGCGTTCGGCAGCGGCGGGCGTTTCCAGACGTGCATCAGCGTCACGTCCGGCGACCTCGTGGTGCTGGTCGACTGCGGCGCCACCAGCCTGACCGCGCTGAAGTCCCAGGCGATCGATCCGCGGTCGGTCGACGCCGTGGTGATCTCCCATCTGCATGGCGACCACTTCGGCGGGCTGCCGTTCCTCGTGCTCGACGGCCAGTTCAGCCGGCGACGAAGCCGCTGCACGTGCTCGGGCCCGCGGGCACGGGCGTGCGGCTGGCCGAGGCGATGGAGACGCTGTATCCCGGCTCAAGCCGGGTGACGCGGCGCTTCCCCGTCGAGGTGCGCGAGCTGCCCGCGGACGGGTCGCCGTCGGAGGTCGGCGGGCTGACGGTCCGCGCGTGGCAGGTGGTTCACGAATGCGGCGCCCCGCCGCTCGCGGTGCGGGTCGATGACGGCGAGTCGGCCTTCGCGTACTCCGGCGACACCGAGTGGACTCCGGCGCTCGTCGAGGTGGCCCGCGGCGCGAGCCTGTTCGCCGCCGAGTCGTACACCTACGACCTGCCGATCCGCTATCACCTGGACTACCGGACCTTGCGCGCCCATCTTGACGAGCTGCGCGCCGGCCGCATCGTGCTGACGCACATGTCGCCCTCCATGCTGGCGAGGCTCGCCGACACGGACCTGCCCGCCGCGTACGACGGCATGACCGTCGACCTGTGACCGGCTCCTCGCTCCACAGCCGATCGGGGCGAGCGGGAAGCGACGACCCAGGCCGGCAAGGGCCCGGGGCGTCGCGCGCCTTGCCGCCGACGTACCCGAGGATCGGGCGCGTCAGGACGGCGTGACCGGGCGGAAGGAGCTGTCCGCGCGGAACAGGGCCGTGTCCTCGGCCTTGTCCAGGCGCAGCCGGTCGCCGCGGTGGCGGACGAACCGGCCCGGGTAGTTGACCGACTCCAGCCGCACCGATCCCCCGGCCGTCCCCTGCCGGGCGTGGAAGGTCGCGTCGCGCCTGAACAGCGCCGTCCCGTCGTTGGCCTCGAAACGGATCACGAAGTCGCGATGGCGCAGGTAACGGCCGTCAGGGGCGACGAAGGAGTAGCCCTTGGCGCCGTCCAGCCCCGGCACCACCCTCAGGACGAGCGGGTCGGCGCCGATCCGGCCCGTGGCCTGGATGTACGCCTTCTGGCGGTTGACTGATTCGAGTGCCCGCGACACCCCCGTCGCCAGGAGCCCGCCGCCGGTGGCGCGGGTGAAGGTCAGCGTGCCGAAGCCGAGGTGGTCGTACTTGCTGCCGCCGTAGTCGCCCCCGCCCCCTTCGGGGGCGACCCGCTTGCTGTACGCCTCGATGTACGGCACGGCCAGCCCCCGGCGCACGCCGTAGTGGTTGAGCAGCAGCGCCCAGATCGGTTCGGTGGCGCCGCGCCCGGCGGCGGAGATCTCCGTCTGCTGGCGCTGGGCGCAGGTCGTGCTGTGCCCCCACTTGTACGTGGTGAACGGCACCGTCTCGCCCAGGTTGTACTTGGCCACGTACTCGGCGCCCTTCATGAACCGGTCGCCGGCGTAGCCGTACAGGTCGATGCCCTGGTTCCAGGCCATCTCGCAGAGCACGCCCATCCACCCGACGCCGACGCTGGTGTGCCCCTGGTCGCGGCCGCTCTCCTGCCACTGACCGAGCCCGCCGGGGTGCAGGAACGGCACCGCGTTCATGATGGCGCCGTTGCCCTTGCCGTGCTTGAAGTACTCCACCGCCTGGTCCACCTTGGCCTGGTCGTCGGCGAGGACGCCGATGGCCAGGATGGAGGCCATGTTGCACAGGTCCCAGTTGGCCCAGTAGTTGGTGATGCAGGCGCCGTTGTGCTCCCTGAGGAACCGGTCGTTCATCGGGTAGAACACCGTGAGCATCATCTTGGTGAAGCGCTCGAAGTCGAAGCCGGGGTAGCCGCGCATGATCTCGCCGACGTTGGCGAGCTGCCAGCCCTGGATCCCGGCCGCGAGGTAGCGGTCGGCGTTGCCGTTGACCGCCTTCAGCGTGGCCGACCAGGCGTTGAGCACGTCCCGGGCGGTGTCGCCGTGGGCCTTCTCGCCGCTGATCTTCCAGCGCAGCGCGTTCTGGTAGGCGGCGGCCACGTCGATGGCCAGCTGGACGTGGTTCGCGCCCGTGCCGCCCCTGACCACAGTCTCGAGCGGCCGTGCCTTCCAGGTGCTCCTGGAACGGCCGTTGGCGACCAGCTTGTCCCAGCCGGCCTTCCATGGCTGGGCTCCGGCGTTCACCTGCGCCCGCATCCGGTCGAAATCCGCCTGCGTGTGCAGGAGGCCGGGGTGCTTGACCGCCGCGGCGTCAGCGGGCAGGGCGGGCAGCACGGCGGCGCCCGCCCCCACGGTGACGGCGGCCCTCAGCACGCTTCGACGGGAGGGCTGCGTGGTCATATGGATCCTTTCCCAGGAGTCACTCTGGTCACAGGAGACGGGCGCGGGCGGCGGGGATGACAGAAATTCTCAAACCCGGCTGTGCTGGGGGACCCGCGCCGGATGCGCGGCCCTGGTCACGTACTGCGGTACGGGGGCGCGGTCGTCGCCCGTGTCGCGGGTCAGGCCGTACCGCAGGATGCCCTTGGCCGGGTCCGGCCTGGTGGAGATGTCGCCCCAGACCTCCTGCCAGGTCTTGGGCGCGATGGTGAGGTCGATGTCGGTGCCGCTCTCGTTGTTGTGCAGGGTGACGCTGCCGTCGAGGTAGTAGAACTCGTTCTGCCACATCTGCTGCTGGCCGCGGGGCAGCCGCACGAAGCCGGTCTCGGGCGAGCCCATCCAGGTGACGCCGGACGCCTGCTCGTCGTCCATGCGCCGGCCGCCGCCCGAGGCGACGTGGAACAGCTTGCCCTTCAGTCCGGTCCAGGTGGCGGGCTGGAAGGGGCCGACCCGGTTGCGGTAGAGGATGCCCCACCGCACCTGTACGTAGCCCTTTCCGGTGATGGTGACGTAGTCGCCCCGGTGCGTGATCGACGGGGCTCCGCCGAACCGGGAGTACCCGTGCTTGCCGCCGATCTTGACCGTGCCGGCGGGGCGGCGCGGCAGCGGGGCCGGGGGCCGGTTCCTGGGCGGGGCCTGGTCCACCTGGTCCACCGTCCGTCCGTACGGGCTCCTCGTCGTCTTCCTGGACGGGCGCGGCGACGACGTCGGTGAGGACACGGGTGAGGAGACAGGCGAGGACGACACGATCACCGGTGTGGCCTGCCTGGGCGGGGCCTCCGGCCGCATGGTCTGGACGACGACCGCGCCTCCGGCGATCAGTGTGGCGCCGGCGGCGGTGACCGCCATCGGCTTGGCGGCCAGCGCGGAGCCGGCCGCCGCCTTGCCCTTGGCCAGCAGGCCGCCCTTCAGCGCCGGTGCGGCGGCCGTACGAGCGGCTTCGAGCAGGCCCGCCGCGATGCCCACGGGGACGGCGACCAGCCCGAGCTCGGCCAGCAGCCGTTCGGCGGGCACCAGGTCGGCGAGCCGGCCGGTGCAGGCCCGGCAGTCGCGCACGTGCCGGGACAACCGCTTGCGCCAAAGGTCGGACGGCACGCCGTTCCAGGTCGCCACCGCGGCGGCCAGTTCGGGGCAGCGCGGCTGGACCGCGAGCGCGCGCACCACGGCGCGGGCGCTCTCCAACCGGCCCTTGGTGCGCTGGACGCGTACGGCGGCGTGCGGCTCGCTCGTCTCCAGCGCGGCGGCCAGTTCGGCCCTGGTCAGCTCGCCCGCCACCTCCATCCACCACAACGCGAGCACCTCGCGGTCGTCGGCGTCGAGCCAGCGGGTGGCCTCCGCGGCCTCCTTGCGCTGCCCGGACAGGCCGAGGCGGGTGACGGTGAGCGCGGCGAAGTCGGAGGCCGCGTCGGCCATGCCCAGCGCCTCGTCGAGTGCGGCGAGGGTGGCGGCCCTGGCCTGCCGCCACTCGCGTACCTGGTTCATGGCGATGGCGACCACCCAGGAACGGAAACGCTCCGGGTCGCGCAGCCCGGACACGCCCGCCACGACCCTGGCCATCGTCTCCTGCACGACGTCGTCCACGTCCGGATGGCCGTTCATGGCGCGCCCGGCGATGTTGTACACGAGCGGCAGGTGGCTCCTGACCAGCTCGCCGATCGCGTCACGATCGCCTGCCCTGGCCGCGAGCACCGTCTCGACGTCATACGTCGGTCGCGCGTGCATCCGTCACCTCGCCCTGGGAGCGACACCATTCAGACCGCACAAAGCGTGCATTGTTCCATTTGTCGCCTATAGGACGCCAACGCCACCGCCCACACAGCCCCGGGACCGGCCAGCGGGCGGCCGCTCACCCGGGCGCAGGTCAGTGAGCGCAGGTGAGCGCTGGTCAGTGAGCGCCGGCGGCGGTCAGCAGGGCGCGGATCGCGGGCCGCAGGGCCATGATCATCGAAATTCAGAGAACTCGTGAATCACTCTTAAGATCACCCAAGAACAGCCCCCCTACAGGAAGAGCTCACTCATGCGCACCATCTACGCCGTCACCCATCCTGAGGCGACGCACCACGTCGAGAGGGTCGTCGGCGGCTGGCATGATTCGCAGCTGACGCCAGCCGGCCTCAGCGCGGCGGCCTCCATTGCCCAGGCGCTGCGGGCGCAGATCCCGGACGGCGCCGATGTGGAGCTGTTCTCCTCGGATCTGCGGCGCACCCGGCAAACAGCCGAGAAGGTCGCCGAGCTGTTCGGCGTGAAACCGATCCTGGACCGCAGACTGCGGGAGAAATCCTACGGAGAGGCGGGGGGAAGGCCGCAGGAGTGGCTGGACCGACGATTCGTCCCGCCGCCGGCTACCGGGGAGCGGTTGGAACACGACGAGGGCGTGGCGGGTGCCGAGACCAAGGCGGCGTGTGCGCAGCGCATCTACGCGGCCATGGACGAGATCTTGCAGCGCCCCTGCGAACACCAGATCATCGTGACGCACGGCGGCTCCCTGACGTTCGTCGTGGCGTCCTGGATCAAGATGCCGATCACGGCGGTCGGCTATGCCAGTTTCCGGGTGGCATCGGGCAGCATCACCACGCTGCGCGAAGACGACTTCTTCCACAACCGCACGGTCGTCAGCCTCGGTGACACCCGCCATCTCGACTCCGCCAAAGCCGGCTGACCTCTGCCTGGCCTGCTTCGACGGCTGATGAGGTGGCGCAGCGAGCCCGACTGCTCGAGATCCGCGACAACCTGATCGACAGCTTCTCGGGGAGGGCTGACGGTACGCTCGGCCCCGAAGTGCTCATCCTTGCGGCACCACGGCGCCGAGCACCACGTCGATTCTTGCGCGGGTCTGCCGCTGGTGGTGCTCGCGGGCGCGCTGGAGCACTGGTCCTGGTGCGGCCTGAGGTAGCGCTGTGGCCTGAGGTGGACGTGCCTGAGCAGCGCCTACAGGCTGACCAGCGGAACATTCCGCGCGATCAACACCGGCTAGTACTTGCGGCAGTCGTGCTTGGCGAGAACCAGGGTCATCCCGGCGACCTGGTTGGTCTTGTTGGACACGTAGAAGAGGTAGAGCGCCTTCTTGTTGCCCGGCACGCCGGCGGTGGGATAGCCGCCCGGACCACGCCTCAGGCCGGGGTAGGCGGTCTTCAGCTGCGCCCTGGTGGAGCCGACGCCGATGCCCTGGGGCGTCTTGAGGCTAGTGGGCGCGACGATCATGGTCATGCCGTACTTCTTGGAGATGTACATCCCCACCCGGTAGTTCGGGTACGGGTTCTCCTTCAGGTCCCAGCCCGTGCATCCGGCGTGGTCACCCACTGATTTGCGGACGATTCTCCCGGTCGCCTTCGCCTTCGCGGCGCTCATGCCGAGCTTCAGGCTGCCGTACCCGTACGGTCCCAGCGTCGCCTTCTCGGCGGCGAGCGCGGCGGGCGCGACGGCGACCGGCACGAGCCCGCCCGCCAGCGCCACCACCAGCGCCGATCGGCCGATCCGTAGGGCGTTCGTTCGGTTCATCGTGCTACCTCCTTGATCTTTGACTTGATCACTTTAGTGATGGTCCGGATTGGTTGTTGGGGATTCGCGGAGTTGCGGGCAGGCGCCGCCGCATTCGGATCACCCGCCGGCGCAGCATGCCCGCGAAGCACCTCGACGTCGGCCCGCCGTACACCAACGACCTGTACCGGGGCGTTCCGCGCGGGCCTGGCGCGGTCGCCGGCCGACCGTGACGGCCTGACCTCTGTGGTGGACCGTGTTCGACTGGCTGCAGCCGGACTGGGTGTAGCAGAGCGTAGAGGCCCTAGCGCCGCCGGACCGCGGTGAGCACCCCGTCGCCCACCTCGATCAGCCGCACGACGAACTCCCCGTCGGCCGCCAGCAGCTCGTGGAACTCGACGAGCTGCTCACTGTGGCTGACGGCGTTGTCCACCGCGATGACGCCCCCGGGCACGAGCGCCCGCCGCAGGTGGGGCCAGTAGTCCACGTACGCGGGCCGCTCGGCGTCGAGCACCACCAGGTCGACCGACGCGTCCGCGGCGGCCGCCAGCGCCTCGCCGCCGTCGCCGTGCACCACGTTCACGTGCTCGGCCACCCCGGCCGCGGCGATGTTGGCGCGGGCCCGCTCGACCCGCTCGCCGTCGACCTCCACCGTGACCAGCCGCCCTCCGGTGTCCCGCACGGCGTCGGCGAACCAGATCGCCGAGTAGCCGTTGGACGTGCCGATCTCCAGCACGTTCCGGCTGCCCTGCGCCCGGATGAGCAGCGCGATCAGCCCCGCGGCGGCGGGCGTCATGTTGCGCAGCCTGAGGAGGCGGTCGGCCAGCGGGGCGTCGTGCTCGCGGCCGCGCTGGTAGAGGTCCTGCAGGTAGCTTTCCAGGGACGTGTCCACGGTCATCCTTCCTTGAGGCCCTCGATCACAGGGCCGAGGCCGTACATCCGCGGCTCCTGGACGGTGATGCAGCTCGAAACCGTACCGCTCGGGGAGTCCCGGCGATGGCGGGGGTCAGACGTCCGGGCTCGTCGTGGCGAGCAGTCCGGCTCGCAGTGCCTTCTCGTTGGCGGCGAGGAACTCCGCGAACGTGCGGGGCGCGCGGCCCGTGAGGTCCCGCACCGCGGTCGTGGTGGCCGCCAGCGAGCCGGCCGCGACTTCCCGGCAGAGCTCGGCGAAGTCGTCGGCGAACTGCGCGGGCAGTCCCTCGGAGCGCAGCGCGGCGGCGAGCTCGTCCGGGGACACCGCGGCGTGCCCGAACGTCCGGCCCAGGGCCGCCGAGAGCTCGCGCGCGATCTCGGCCGAGGTGAGCGCCTGCGGACCCGTCAGGACGTACGTCTCCCCGAGGCCGTGCGATCCGGTCAGCAGGGCGGCGGCGCAGGCGGCGATGTCGTGGCAGTCGATGTAAGACACCGGGGCGCCCCCGAACCCGTCGAGGAGCTTCCCGTCGGCGGTGAACGCGCCGGCACCGGTGATGAAGTTCTGCATGAAACCGCTCGGCCGCAGCATCGACCAGCTGAGCCCGGAGGCCTTCAGGTACTCCTCGATCTCCCAGTGCGCGCCCTCGGCCAGCCGCCCGCCCTGGTGGGCGCCCCAGACAGATACCTTCACCACCGTCGACACGCCGGCGGCCCGCGCCGCGTCGATGGCCGCCTTCTGCTGGCGGATCATCGGCTGCTCCCCCTCGACCGGCTGGGCACCGCCCGCGTTGAGGAACAGCCGGTCCACGCCGTCCATGGCGGCGGCCAGCGAGGCGGGCTCGTCGAAGTCCCCGACCACGACGTCACAGCCGCGGGCCCGGCCCTTGGCTCTGTCGCGGACCAGCGCCTTGAAGGCCACCCCCTGGTCGAGGAGAAGGCGCACGAGATGCGTGCCGATGGATCCGGTGGCTCCGGTGATCAAGATCATGTGTAGTCCTTCCGGTAAGATGAGGCAACCTCGAAAACACTATATCGAGGCTACCTCGAATTACTGGGGACGCCCGCATGACCAGCACCCGCCGGCCCCGCGCCGACGCCCGCCGCAACTACGAGCGCCTCCTGGCCGAGGCCGACGCCGCCTTCAAGGAACGCGGCGTCGACTCCAGCCTGGAGAGCATCGCCCGCCGCGCCGGCGTGGCCATCGGCACGCTCTACGGCCATTTCCCCAGCCGCCGCGCCCTGGTCGGCGCGCTGCTGCGAGAGCGCAACGAGGCCCTGTTCGAGCTGGGCGACCGGCTCCTGACCGGCTCGGCACCGGACGATCGACCCCTGGCCCGCTCGGCGCCGGGCACGCCAGACGACAGGGCCCCGGCCGGCTCGGCGCTGGCCGGCTGGGTACGCGCGGCGACCGCGCACGCCGCCACCTACAGCGGATTGGCCTCCCTGCTGACGGACGGCCTGGACGACGAGGCGTCGGAGCTGCACGACTCGTGCCTGCGCATGGCGGAGATCGGCGAACGGCTGGTCGCGCGGGCGCGCGAATCCGGCGCCGTACGTCCCGACGCGACCGGCGCGGACGTGACCGCGCTCACCTCCGCCGCCGCCTGGCTCCACGAGCACGTGTCACCCGCCGCCGCCGACCGCCTCATCACCGTCACACTGGACGGCCTGGCCGCCCGCCCTTAGCCGCCGGCGGCCGCCTGCCCTCGCAGCGCATCCGGTAAGCCGGAATTCCCGATGCCACGGCACCACTCCCGGCCGTGATGTCGCGGCCGGGAGTTTCGCCGTTCATTCGGGCGCGCGGCCCAGTTCATTCAGGCGCGCGGCCCACGGACCGGCAGGCGAACGCGCGGCTCGCCCGCGGGCGCCGCCATGCCGATGCCGATCTCAAGGGTCGACCGGCTCGCGCTCCAGGGGCCTGACCCGCCCGGCTTCGTCGCCGCCTCCGGCCGCCGAAGCGGTGCGCCTGTCGGCGTACAGGCTGGTGAGCGTGACGGTGATCAGGACCGCGATGATGACGCCGAGCGAGGCGAGGGTGGGGATCTGCGGGACCCACGCCCACAGGCCGTGCGCCCAGTGGAGGACCAGCTTGACCCCGATGAACGCCAGGATGACACCCAGGCCGTAGTTGAGATGGCGCAGCTTGGTGAGCACGTCCCGCAGCACGAAGTACAGCGCCCGCAGGCCCAGCAGCGCGAAGGCGTTGGTGGCGAAGACCAGGAAGGGGTCCTCGGTCACCCCGTACACGGCGGGCACCGAGTCGACGGCGAAGACGATGTCGGTGGCGAACACCGCCACGGTCGCCAGGGCCAGCGGCGTGATCGCCAGCCGGCCTTGCTCGCGCACCACCAGCCGGAACCCGCGATAGTCGGCGGTGACCGGGATGAAGCGGCGCAGCAGCCGGACGCTGCGCATGGAGTCGATGTCGACGTGCTGGTCGTCCCCCTTCAGCACCTTGGCCGCGGTGACGATCAGGACCACCCCGAACAGCAGGAACGCCCACGTGCCGCTCTGCAGCGCCGCGGCGCCCAGCGCGATGAAGACCGCCCGCAGCACCAGCGCCCCGACGATCCCGTACAGCAGCACCCGCTGGGCCAGCTCGTGCGGCACCGCGAACGCCGACAGCAGCAGCATGAACACGAACAGGTTGTCCACCGACAGCGACTTCTCCACCACGTATCCGGTGAAGAACTCGACCGCCACCCCGGTGCCGAAGACGCCCCACAGGTAAGCGCCGAAGCCCACCGGCAGCACCAGGTAGAAGACCGACCAGGCCAGGGCCTCGCGCATACCTACCTCATGCGGGCGCCGGGTCAGCACGATGTCGATCGCCAGCAGCAGGATCAGGGCGGCCACGGTGATCGACCACAGTGCGGGTGAAGCGATCGTGCCCTGATCGGGCGCAGCCAGAATTGTCCCCGGGGACATGAAACCTCCTCGAACGAGCTCAGCCGTTCGAGGTCTCCTTCACCCGGGGGTGCGGGTGGCCGTCCGGGGACGCCAGATAACGTCCGTACTGACCGGATCGACGCTTGGGAAGTACTCCCCTCGTCTGGCCCAGAGTAGGACAAATCCGGCCAGCGAGCCACTGTACGTCGGCGCGGATCGCGGCCAGACGCTGCTCGGCGTCACCTTCGTCGGCC
Source organism: Nonomuraea sp. NPDC049400 (assembly GCF_044466425.1). Lineage (NCBI taxonomy): Bacteria > Bacillati > Actinomycetota > Actinomycetes > Streptosporangiales > Streptosporangiaceae > Nonomuraea > Nonomuraea sp. NPDC049400. The sequence goes on along the minus strand of NZ_JBITMP010000001.1, from coordinate 408,115 downwards.
TCGCGGCGTCGAGCTCCCGCTGCCATGGGTTCGAGCCAGAAAAAAGGGCCGTAGAGCATGGGAACGTCGAGCGGTACGCTCATCGGATCTCACCTCATCGATCCTGGCAGTGGCACCTTTCCTGTCAGGGCAGGTTGCCGGACCGTCGCAGGGCCAGGTCCCTCGGGTCCTCTGGATGATGGCGAGATCCGATCGTCCGTTCCCGGCGGGGAGCGTCAGACCAGGGGCCGCCGAGCAGTTCCCAGGCGGCCCGCCGATCTACTGGTTAGCAAATGCCCCACACCGGGGACCAGAGCTTGTTGTAGTAGCGCGTGCCCTTGTAGTAGATCCGGAGGCCGCAGGGCTTGCGCGAACTGCCCCCCTCCCAGGTGCGCGTCTTTCCGACCGTGATCTTCTTGTAGCCGGAGTCAGGCCCGGTCTGGATCATGTTTACCTTGACGGTGCTGCTGCAGCCGTTCCTCACCTTCAGGTACCGCGTGTTGCCCTTGACCCACGTCGTGTGGGTGACACACCTCAGCTTTGCGTCGGCGCTGGTGGCTGCGCTGGCCGCGGGTACGCCGCTAACGAGCGTGCCCACGATTCCCGTCATCAGTGCAGCGGCTACCAGTTTCTTTCGCATACTTCCTCATTGCCTTATCTTTGGGGATAAAAGCCGCCCAAGACCCTAACACGCATCGCGATCATACGGTTACCCGCCGAGCGCGCCCGGCGGAGCCGGCCCTCGATCCATGCAGGCTCCGTGCCGGGGAGCTGTAGCCGGGTCGGCGTTGCAGCGCTGGCAGGGAAGGCACACCGGTGCTGACGGCAGTAGCTGAGGATGGTTCGGCGCGAGACGGCTCCTCGACAGCACGCGATGCGGAGGAGGCGGGCGTCGGGGCCGTCGACGTACCCAGTGGCGACGTACGTGCATCAGGGCAGACCACGTAGCGTCCGTACTCCGAGACAGCGAGTGCACTTTGCTCTTGCCATGATCGGGCGCTATGCGTGATGCTTGCAGACCTCTTGAGCGAATCGGCCGAAAGCTCCCAGAGCGCGTCACTCGTGCCGTGACATATGCAGCGGCGTCGCGAAGGGAGCGGCAATCAGAGAGGTAGTTCACCCCGTGATCCACGGCCCGTGGCCCCAGCAGCCCGCAGAAACGCTGGAGTCGATGTCCGTTGAACCGCTGCTGACCAGGGACTACGACGCGGACCCCGCACTCGTCCACGAACGCCTGCGCGGCAGGTACGGCCCGGTGGCCCCGCTCGAGCTCCTCGGGGTGCCGGTCTGGTTCGTCCTCGGCTACGAGGAGGTGCTCAACGTCCTGCAGAACAAGGGCGGCATCTGGAGCAAGGACGTGGACAGGTGGCGGGCGCACGTGGAGGGCCGGATCCCGGCGGACTGGCCCCTGCTGCCGATCTTCCAGGCCAACAACTCGGCGTTCTCGGAGGGCGCCGCGCAGCGCCGGTTGAGGTCCGCGTGGACGCAGGCGCTCGCGCCGTTCCAGGACCACTCCAACCCCCAGGCCCAGCTGCTGGAGCAGGCCATCACGCAGTACGCCGACGACCTCATCGGCGTACTGTCGGAAGGTGGCTCCACGGGGTTCGCGGACCTGGCGGCACAGTACGCGCGGCCGCTCCCGCTGATGGTCGCCAACCGCATGCTCGGCTTCGCCGCCGCCCGCGGCGAGGAGGTGGTCATGGACATCTGGCGGATGGCCGACGCCGGTCCCGACGCGGCAGCGGCGTTCGGGCGCCTGTACGAGGCCATGACGGAGCTCGCCGCCGCCAAGCGGGAGCGCCCCGGAGACGACCTGCCCTCCTACATGATCAGCGCCCAACCGGACCTCACGCTGGACGAGCTGGCCCGCGAGCTGTTCATGCTGCCCGGACTGCTCGACTTCACCGCCAGCCTGGTCTGCAACGTGGTCGTCGAGGTCGTCTCCAACCCCGATGTGCGGGCGAGCCTGTCGGTCGGCGCGATCGACGAGACGGTGAACCGGGTCGCCCTGCTCAACCCGCCCATGGCCAACCTCACGTTCCGCTTCCCGAGGGCGGACGTGAAGATGGGGAACTACACGATCGCCGCGGGTGATCCGGTGATGCTCTCCGTCGCGGGCGCCCACGCCGATCCGCGGTTCGCGGGGGCGCTCGATCGGCATGCCATCCGCAGCACCCGGGCCCACCTGGCCTGGGGCGCCGGGCCGCACAGCTGCCTGGGCCAGCGGCTGGCGATCCAGATCACCACGATCGCCGTGCGCCGGCTCTTCGCCAGGCTCTCCAAGGTGAAGCTGGCGCTCCCGTCCGACCAGCTGCCCTGGCGCCCCTCGCCGTTCATGCGGGCGCTGCGCTCCCTGCCCGTCCAGTACGAGCTCGCCGAGATCTACGTACCGGCCGGTGAGGGCGGCTTCGACGGCGAGGCGCTCGCGGCGCAGCCGGCGCCGGCGGACGAGGCCGGGCAGGCGTCGTCCCGTTCCGGGTTGTGGGGCTTCCTGCGCGCGCTGCGTCGCGGGCGATGAAAGCCCGCGGGCCGGTCCCGTGCTCACGCGAGAGACCCGGACCGGCCCACCGAGCCCCGGGCTCACGCAAGAGACCCTGACCGGCCCGCCAAGCCCCCGAGCTCGCGCCAGACACCCGGACCGGTCCGCCGAGGTCCACACGCTCGGGGCTGGTTCACTCCTCGGCCAGGACGTCCTCGCCGACGAGGCGGCGGAGCCGGTCGTTGGCCTGTTCCAGCACCGTGAGGGCGATCTCGCGCCGATCCTCGCCTGTCTCGCCCATGACCTCCTCGGCGAGCTCCGCCCATGCGCGTTCGATGGCGGGCACCAGCTCGTGGCCGGCCTCCGTGACCAGGACGCGCACCTGGCGGCGGTCACCGGCCACCGCCTCGCGGCGGAACCACCCGCCGCCCTCCAGCCGGGCCAGGCTGCGGGTCGCGGTCGGCGGCTCGATGGAGAGCCGCGCCGCCAGCTCCTTGACGGTCATGCCCTCGGGCTCCTGAGCCAGCAGCCACAGCAGCACGTCCTGCCCCGGGTGCAGCCCGAGCGCCGCGAGCTTGCGCGCCTTGGCGGCGCGGTAGAGCTTGCTCATCTTGTTGAGCGCCCGGTTGATGCGCATCACTTCACTTGCATCCACAGCATCCATCCTACCGAGTGTGTATAGTCGGCTAATAAGTAGTCGGCTAACTATTGGAGAAGCTGATGGATCTAGGACTCAACGGGCGGGTCGTGCTGGTCACCGGGGCATCCGGTGACATCGGCCGCGCGATCGCCAGGACGTTCGCGGCGGAGGGGGCGTTCGTCGCCGCGGGCTGGCACGGCAACGAGGAGCGGGCCCGCACCCTGGTCGACTCGATCAACCAGGCGGGCGGCAAGGCGATCACGGTGCGGACCGACCAGCATGACCCCGAGTCGGCGGCGGCGGTGGTGCGCCAGGTCGAGAGCGAGCTCGGCGACGTCGCGGTCCTGGTGGCGAACGCGGTCTCCTGGCCGGTGGCGGGGCCGGAGACGTGGGAGAGCCTGACCGCCGGCCTCACCGGGAACGTGACAGGGACGCTCGCGCTGGTCGACGCCGTGCTTCCCGGCATGCGGAGCGCCGGATGGGGGCGGCTGGTGCTGATCTCGTCCGATGTGGTGGACCAGCCGCTGCCCGCGGGCGTGGCGTACCCCGCCGCCAAGAGCGCGCTGGAGGCGGCGGGAAAGGTGCTCGCCGTGCGGGAGGCCCGGCACGGCATCCTCACCAACGTCGTGCGGCCGGGCTTCACGCTGACGGAGAAGGCGCTGACCTGGCCGCAGTTCGGGCAGGAGGCCGTCGACGCCGAGGGCGCGAAGACGCCGACGGGACGCATCTGCACGCCGGAGGACGTCGCCTCCGCGGTCGCCTACCTGGGCTCCGCCGCGAACGGGCACGCCAACGGCGAGGTGCTCTCCGTGGCGGGCGGGCGGCACCTGACGCGTTAGCGGAGGGTCGGACCGCCGGCGTGGCCCCCTCCGTGCAGGCGCGGCCGGGGAAACCCTGTTCAGAGGGTACGGGCTCGCTCCGCGAGGACCTCCGCGCGGGCGAGCTGCACCTCCCTGGCCTTGCGGGCGGCGTACCGGAGCAGCGGCCCGAACGTCGCCCGCACCGTCAGCACGTCCTCCACCTCGGTCACCCCGCCCTCGGCGGCCAGCCGGAACCGGTAGTCGAGCCGCACCCCGCCGGGGCTGTCCACCTCGCCCTCGACGCCTTCGCGTGAGGCGCGCAACGTCACCTCGATCAGGTTGTCGTACCGCAGGAAGCCCAGGAACCGGAAGCGCTCCACCGACACGAACCGGGTCTGGCCGGGCTCGCGCCGCACGTCCCGCACCTCCACCACCAGCGGCGACAGGCCCACGTAGCTCGACGGCTCGCTCAGATGCGCGAGCACCGCGGACGTCGGGGCCGCGACGTGGAAAACGTTACGCAGCGAGGTCTCCGGCACGGCTCGGCCTCCTGGGCGTCGATGAGTGATCTGCCCAGTATCGGGGTCACGGGCGCAAATGATCGCCTCGGCGCGATCGGCGCCACCCCACACCCTCACTCGCCGTGCCACGAACGCCAGAGGGCGGCGTACGTGCCGCCCGCCTCGACGAGGTCGTCGTGCGTCCCGAGTTCGGTGAGCCGGCCGTCCTGCATGACCGCGACCCGGTCGGCGTCATGGGCGGTCTGCAGGCGGTGGGCGATGGCGATGACGGTCCGGTCGGCGAGGACGGCGGCCAGGGCCCGCTCGGTGTGGCGGGCGGTCCTCGGGTCCAGCAGCGCGGTGGCCTCGTCGAGGATCAGCGTGTGGGGGTCGGCGAGGACCACCCGGGCCAGGGCCACCTGCTGGGTCTGCGCCCCGTCCAGGCGGTGGCCGCCGGGGCCCAGGTCGGTGTCCAGGCCGTCCGGGAGGTCGCCGATCCAGTCGGCGCCGACGGCGGTGAGGGCCGCGTGCAGGTCGGCGTCGGTGGCGGAGGGGGCCGCGATGCGGAGGTTGTCCCGTACCGTGCCGAGGAAGACGTGGTGCTCCTGGGTGACGAGGATGACCCGCTCGCGCAGCCGGTCGGGGTCGAGGTCGGCGACGGGCACGCCGCCCACGGTGACGGTGCCGTTCCTGGGCCTGTCCACGCCTGCCAGGAGCCTGCCCAGCGTGGTCTTGCCCGCGCCCGAAGGTCCGACGATCGCCAGGCGTTCGCCGGGCTGGACGGTCAGGTCCACCCCGCGCAGCACGTCGGGGCCGCCGTCGTAGGCGTAGTGCGCGCCGGCGACTTCGAGCCGGTCATCGGCCGGTACGGAAGCGGAGGCGGTGGCCGGCGCCTCCTGCGAGGCCAGGGCGATGCCCTCGACCCGGGCGAACGAGGCGCTGCTGCTCTGCAGGTTCTCCAGGTGATAGAGGATGGTGTCCAGCGGCTGGGACAGTTGCCGCAGGTAGAGGGCCGAGGCGACGACCGTTCCCAGGGTCATGGCGCCGCCCTGCGTCATGACGCCGCCGACCAGCAGGACGCCGGCCACGGGGATGACGTAGGAGACGTCCACGATCGGGAAGAGCACGCTGCGCAGGAACAGGGTGCGGGTGCGGGTGCCGCGGCACTCGTCGATGGCCTGCCGGCAGGCCGCGGTGCGGCGGTGCTCGAGCCGGAGCGCCTCGATGGTGCGGGCGCCGGTGGTGGCGGCGGCGAGCTGCTCGGCGAGGGCCGAGTTGGCCGCCCCCTCGTCCAGGTACGCGGTGACCGCGCGGCGCAGGTACCAGCGGGCGGCGAACCAGATGCCCACGAGGCCGAGCACGCCGCACGCGCCGAGCAGCGGGTCGAGGGTGAAGACCGCGCCGAGGATGAACGCCGCCTGGACCGCGGCGATGAGGATCTCGGGACCGGCGTCCCGCAGCATGGCGCCGACCTGCGTCACGTCCGTGGTGCCGCGGGTGGTCAGGTCGCCCGTGCCGGCACGCTCGATCACCGAGGTGGGCAGGGCGAGGGCGCGGTCGGTGAACTGCTCGCGGATGCGGGCCAGCGTACGCTCGCCGAAACGGTGGCCGAGGTAGCTCGCGTAGCGCGAGAGCAGGAGCTGCGCCAGGGCGAAGGCGAGGATGGCGAGGGCCAGCCGGTCCACGGTGCCGACCCCGGCGCCGGCCTTGACCTCGTCGACGATGCGGCCGAGCAGCCACGGGCCGACCAGTCCCGCGCCGGCGGCCAGCGCGTTGAGGGCGATCACGGCGGCGAAGGCGCGGCCGTCGAGGCGGATCAGCCGGAGCGCGGCCCGGCGGACCCGGGAGGGCTCGGCGACAGGCAGGGGTCCGGCCCCGGACAGGTCGGTCATCGGACGGCCTCCTCGAGCCCCGTCCCGGCCCCGTCGCCGGACCCGCTGTCGGACCCGTCATCAGCCCCGTCGTCGGACCCGTCGTCGGCGTCGTTGTCGACGTCGTCGTCGTCGGCGGCGTCGCGGGACACCAGCAGGCGGTAGCCGGGGTGTTCGCGCAGCAGCTCGCGGTGGCTGCCCGCAGCCGCGACCGACCCGTCCACCAGGTAGTACACGGTGTCGGCCTGGTCCAGCACGAGCGGCGAGGTCGTGGTGACCGCCGTGGCGCGGCCCTCGCGCGCGGCACGCAGGCGGGCCGCGATGGTGGCCTCGGTGTGGGCGTCCACGGCCGAGGTGGGCTCGGCCGCCAGCAGGATCTCGGGATCGGCCAGCAGCGCCCGGGCCAGGCGTACGCGCTGGCGCTGCCCGCCGGACAGGTTGCGGCCCTGAGGGTCGATGGCCGAGTCCAGCCCGTCCGGCAGCCCGCGTACGACGTCCTCGGCCATGGCCGCGTGGACCGCCCGCTCGACGGCCTGCTCGTCCGGGTCCCTGCTGCCCGCGATGACGTCGCGCAGCGGCCCGGCGAACAGGTCCGCCTCGTTGTCCGCCACCAGGATCCGCTCCCGTAACCGCGCCCGGTCGACGTCGCCGAGGCGGACCGTGCCCCAGGTGGCGGCGGACGCGATGAACCCGCCGAGCCGGTCGAGCACCGCCGCGGACTCCCCCGGGCGGGCGCTGACCAGCGCGGTCAGCTCGCCTGGCGCGATCTCGACGCCGGAGGCGGGATCGCGCAGCACCGACGGCGAGGCAGGCGCGTCCAGGCCCGCGTCCCCGCCTGTGACGTCGGGTTCCAACGTCAGGAGACGGACGACCCTGCCGGCGGCGACGAGGCCCCGGCTGAGGCCGTAGCTGCCCTCGATGAACAACGAGACCGGCACCACCAGCACCGCGGCGTAGCCGTAGACCGCCACCAGTTCCCCGGCGGTGATGTCCCCTTGCGCCGCCATCCGGGCCGCCAGCCAGGTCACCGCGCCGAGGAACAAGGTGGGCAGGCCGACCCCCAGGGCCTGGATCCAGCTGGTCACGGCTCCTACCTGGTAGCCCTTCTCCTGGAGCTCGCGGGAGCCGCGCCGGTAGCGTTCGGCGTACACGTCCTTGCCGCCGATGCCGTTCAGGACCCGCAGCCCCGCGGCGATGTCCCCGAACCGGGCGGCCAGCTCCCCCTGCCGCGCCCGGTACACCGTCTCGGCGCCGCGCAGCCGCCCCATCAGCGGGCCGAGCAGCACCGCGAGCAGCGGCACGCCGAGCAGCACCACCGCGGCGAGCAGCGGCGAGACGGCCAGCAGCAGCGCGGCCACGACGACGTAGGCGAGGACCGCGCCGACGCCGGGGCCGGTGATGGTCAGCGCGTGGGCGATCACGCCGGCGTCGCCGAACCCGATCGTGACCACTTCTCCTGCCGTGACCTTGCGCGACAGCGCCGCGCCCAGCCGCGTCGCCTGCAGGACGACGACCTGTGCGGTACGGAAGGCGGCGTCCATCCGGACCCTGGTCATCGTGCGGTGGCGCATGATGGCCAGCCAGGCGTTCAGCACCCCGATGCCCAGCACCGCGCCGACCCACCCGGCCAGCGCGTCCCAGCGTCCCGGCGTCAGCCCGTCGTCGATGGCCCGCGACAGGACATACGGCGGCAGCGTCAGGCAGACCATCCAGGCGCTGCCCAGGATCGCGCCGACGGCGATCCTGCCGCGCTGGCTCGTGACCAGCCACCACAGGTACCGTCCGGCACTGCGACAGTCGGGAGTCCCAGGGTCCATGATCGTCCGTTCTGCCATGCCCCTGACCCTAAGCCCCGGCCGCTTCCTGCCTCTGGCAGGGGGGTGCGGCTGCCGGAACGGCCCTGCCCGCTAACATCCGTGGTCGGACAACGTGAAAGGCGCGGCATGAGCGAGCACCCCCTGTGGCCCACGACCGGCGAGGCGACCATCACCGCCTTCCCCGTGCAGAGTGAGCGCCCTGCCCCCGCCGTCGTGGTCTTCCCCGGCGGGGCCTACCACCACCTCGCCGACCACGAAGGGGCTCCGGTGGCGCGGTGGCTCAACTCGCTGGGCATCGCGGCGTTCGTCGTGCACTACCGGATCGCGCCGCACCGCCATCCGCTGCCTCTGCTGGACGCCGCCAGGGCCGTGCGCTGGGTCAGGCACCACGCCGCGTCGAACGGCGTGGACCCCGCCCGCGTCGGGGTGCTCGGCTTCTCGGCGGGCGGTCACCTGGCCGGGCTCCTCGCCACCGAGGCGGGCCCCATGCTGCCGGAGGGCCCGCACGACGCCGTCGACCAGGCCGACCCGCGCCCGGGGCTGGCGGTGCTCTGCTACCCCGTCACCGACCTCACCGGACCGGCCGCGCACCGGGGCTCGGCCGCCAACCTGCTCGGCGCGGACGCGCCCGAGTCCGTACGCGCCGAGCTGTCGCTCGCCCACCGGGCAGGCGACGCGACCCCGCCCATGTTCCTGTGGCACACCGCCGACGACGCGGGGGTCCCCGTCGAGAACACCTTCCAGCTGGCTCAGGCGCTCGCCCGCCACCAGGTCCCCCTGGAGGTCCACGTCTATCCCAGCGGCAGGCACGGGCTGGGGCTGGCGGAGGACGACCCCGTCGCCGGCGACTGGACCAGCCGCTGCGCCGCCTTCCTCCGCGGCCGGGGCTGGTGATTGCGCGGCGGTTCAGCCGACGTGGAACTGCGGCCCGCGCTCGTCCGCGGCCGTTCAGCCGACGTGGACGTGCGGCCTGCGCTCGCGGTCCGGCTCGGCCTGGCGCAGGACCTCCCTGGTCAGCGCCGGTACGTCGCCGCCGCCGAAGACCAGGTAGCGCAGCATGGCGGCCACGGGGTTGCCCTCGGTCCAGTGGAAGTAGATGTGCGGCACCGAGCCGGTCCGATCCCGCAGGTGCAGCAGCAGCGCGGCCAGCGCGTTGGCCACGGCCGAGCTCTCGATCTTCAGGATCTTGTGGCCGTACCGCTCCTCGCCCTCGGCGTGCACCTCCGTCTCGAACTCTGACGCGTCCGGCACCGTGACCTCCACGAAGAGCACCGGCTCGGATGGGCGCAGCCGGTGGGTGAGCCAGGTCTCGCGCAGTTTCTCGTTGTACTCGCTCTGATCGCGTTTGTGCGGCTCGTTGGCGATCACGTGGATCTCGCCGCAGGCCACCTCGTTGACGAACCGCTCGGACAGCGCGTCGAGGTGCACCTCGGTGACCCGCAGCTCCGTCGAGCGGGTCGCCCGGGAGATCAACGACGTGGCGATGATGGTCCCGATGAAGAACGAGGCGATCTTGACGCCTTCCGGCCGCTCGATGACGTTGTCCACCAGGGTGTAGGCCAGGACGACCGCGATGACCGCGTACCCGATGGTCGCCCGGTGCCGGCCCTGCCGCCCGGCCGCCAGCGTCACGGCCACCGCGGCAGAGAGGATGAGCACCAGCACGCCGGTGGCGTACGCGCCGCCCTGGGCGTTCACGTCGGCACGGAAGATGATCGTGATACCGAACGCGATCACCGAGAACACCAGCACCAGCGGCCGCACCGCGCCCGTCCACTCCGGCGCCATGCCGTACCGGGGCAGGTAGCGCGGCACGAGGTTGATCAGCCCGGCCATCGCCGAGGCCCCGGCGAACCAGAGAATGGCGATCGTGGAGACGTCGTAGACGGTGCCGAACCAGTTGCCCAGGTAGCCGTGGGCCAGGTAGGCCAGCGCCCGCCCGCTCGCCTTGCCGCCGTCCCGGAACTCCTGCGGCGGGATGAGCACGGTGGTGACGAAGCTGGAGCAGATCAGGAACACGCTCATGATCAGCGCGGCGGTCGTGAGCAGCCGCCTGGCGCTCCTGATCCGCTCCTGGATGTCTCCCCTGATCACCGGCATCACCGCGACCCCGGTCTCGAACCCGGACAGGCCCAGCGCCAGCTTCGGCATGACCACCAGCGACAGCCCGATCATGGCGAGCGGGCTGCTGAAGCCGCCGCTCAGCGCATGCCGCCAGTTCACGACGGCCTGCGGGTCCTCCAGGACGTGCAGGACGGCGGCCGCCACCACGACGGCGTTCAGGCCGAGGTAGACGAAGACGAGCAGCGTGGCGATGCCGATGGCCTCGGTGAACCCCATGAGGAACACCCCGCCCAGCATCGCCAGCAGCACGAGCGTGACCGGCACCCGGTGGCCGTCCAGGAAGCCGGGCACGAACGGGTTCTCCAGGAGGTGCGCGGTCGCGTCCGCCGCCGACAACGTCATAGTGATCACGAAGTCGGTCGCCGCGAAGCCCAGCAGGACCAGCACGAAGATCTTGCCCCACCACTGCGGGGCCAGCTTCTCCAGCATCGCGATCGAGCCCTGCCCGTACGGGCTCTCGACCGCCACCCGCCGGTAGACCGGCAGCGCGCCCAGCAGCGTCAGCGCCACCAGGAACAGCGTGGCCAGCGGCGACAGCAGCCCCGCCGCCAACGCCGCGATGCCCGGCTGGTAACCCAGCGTGGAGAAGTAGTCCACGCCGGTCAGGCACATCACCCGCCACCACGGGTGCTTCACATGGGGACCGTGCTCGATCTGCCTGCGGTCGGTCTGCAGGCCCTGCAACAGCCAGGAACGCAGCGTCCCTTCCGTAGCGGCCGGCCGCTTCGCCAGCACCATGACGGCCACCCCTCTGTCAAGACCGCATGGCACACGTTCCACGGCGACGGGGTGATCGACCTGATCAGAGGGTCAAGAAAAGGTACAAGTCAAAGACAGGCCCCGAGACCCCTACAGGACGGCGCCCCGGCCGTGCGTTCACGGCCGGGGCGCCCACGTATTTGGCGCCCCAGTCACTTTTCCTGACTGGGGCAAGTCGAGACTAGGGCTTTTCATCCGTTTTGTATAGCTTTGGGGCGAAATTTCGTGACATGATCTGGAATAGCGGTCCCCCGAGAGAATGTCGGTGGCCTGCCCTAACCTCTGACGATGGACATCATTCTGATCCCCGGGTTCTGGCTTGACGGCTCGTCATGGGACGAGGTCGTCCCCGCCCTGGCGCAGGCGGGGCATCGCACGCGCGCGCTCACGTTGCCGGGCATGGAGTCGAAGGACGCCGACCGCTCCAAGATCACCTTGCGCGACCACGTCGACGCCGTCGTCGAGGTGATCGACTCGTACGACCCGGCCGACGGCAAGGTCGTGCTCGTCGGGCACTCCGGCGGCGGCGCGATCGCTTACGCCGCGCTCGACGCGCGTCCCGACCGTGTCGCCCGCGTCGTGTACGTCGACAGCGGTCCCCTCGGGGAGGGCGGGGTCATCAACGACGAGCTCCCCGTCGTGAACGGCGAGATCCCGCTGCCCGACTGGTCGCTGTTCGAGGCGGAAGACCTGGTCGACCTCGACGACGAGCTGCGGGCGGCGTTCCGCGAGCGCGCCATCCCGACGCCCGAGCACGTCGCGAGCGATCAGCAGCGGCTCTCCGACGACGAGCGTCGCTACGACGTGCCCGCCACCGTCATCGCGTGCGAGTTCTCGAGTGCGACGCTCCGGGAGTGGATGGAGCAGGGGATGGGGTTCGTGCGGGAGCTCACGAAGCTTCGCGACGTCGACTACATCGACCTGCCCACGGGGCACTGGCCACAGCTCACCCGGCCGGAGGAGCTCGGGCGGGCGATCCTGGCGAGCGTCGGCCCCGCCTGATCGGACCATATGAATGACTCCGAGCCCCTCTGCCCAAGGAGCTCGGAGGGACATCCGGTCCATCCAGGGGACGCCCGTACCGGCTGCCATGTCTGCCATGGCGGGCGAGCCCGAACGGCGGTGCCGCTCCTCGGCGCGTGCGGGCGTGCGGGTCCGGGCGCTGCGCCCTACGCTTCGTGGACCGGTCGCAGGCAGGCAATCGCCGCTGGTGCTCGATGAGCCGATGCGGCAACCGCACAAAAGCGAGACGCCACCACCTGCGCACCCGGCCCGCCGGCTGAGCGGGCCGCGCTCATTGCGCGTTCGCGTGGATCCTGCGGTACTTCGGCTGCCACATGGTGTCCTGCACCATCTGGATGGGGTCGTCCAGGTCGACGCGGGCCAGGTTCTCCTTGGCTGCCTGCCGGGCGACGGCCACGGCGACCGTGGCCGAGATCTCGCGCAGGTTCTCCACCTGGGGCAGCAGGCAGGCGCCCGGGGCGGAGACGTCGACCATGCCGGCGACGGCCTCGGCGGCGGCCTGGAGCATGCCGTCGCTGATCCGGCCGGCCCGCGACACGATCGCGCCCAGCCCCAGCCCGGGGTAGAGCAGGGCGTTGTTGGCCTGGGCGATGGCGTACGTCACTCCGTCGTGCGTGATCGGGTCGACCGGCACGCCGGCGGCGATCAGCGCACGGCCGCCGGTCCAGCGCAGCAGGTCGGCCGGGTCGGCCTCCATCCGGTCGGTCGGGTTGGAGATCGGGAAGACGATCGGCCTGTCGACCTGCGCCGCCATCGCCCTGACGACCTCCTCGGTGAAGGCGCCGTGCACGGTGGAGGTGCCCAGCAGCATCGTCGGCTTGACCCGCTTCACCACCTCGGCGAGCCCCAGGCCGCGGGCCTCCTCCCGCGCCGGGCGGGCGTAGGGCTGCTGGAAGTCGCGCAGGTCCGGCATGTCCTCGGTGAGCAGGCCCTGCCGGTCGATCGGCCAGATCCGCCGGGTGGCCGCCTCGTGGTCCAGGCCGTCGCGGACCATCGCGTCGCGCAGCTGGTCGGCGATGCCGATGCCCGCGGTGCCCGCGCCGAAGATGACGACGCGCTGCTCGCGCATCGGCGTGCCCGTCACGCGGACGGCGCCCAGCATGGCGGCCAGCACGATCGCGCCGGTGCCCTGCATGTCGTCGTTGAACGTGGGGACCCTGCCGGTGTACTTCTCCAGGATGCGCCGGGCGTTGGACGGGCCGAAGTCCTCCCAGTGCAGCATCGCGCCGGGGAACATGCGGGTGGCCGTGGTGACGTAGGCGTCGATGAAGTCGTCGTAGCGCCGGCCGCGCACCCGCGAGTGCCGCTCGCCGATGTAGAGCGGGTCGTTGAGCAGCGCCTCGTTGTCGGTGCCGACATCGAGGGCGACCGGGATGACGCGGCCGGGGTCGATGCCGGCGGCGGCGGTGTAAACGGCGAGCTTGCCCGCGGAGATGCCGGCGCCGCCGCCCACCCCCCAGTCGCCGATGCCCAGGATCTGCTCGGCGTCGGAGGCGACGATCAGGTCCACCTGGCCGGCCTCGAGGCCGAAGTTGCGGAAGGCGCGCTCGATGCCGCCGAGGTCGTCGATGGACAGGTAGACGCCCCTCGGGCGGCGGTACTCGTGGCTGTAGCTCTTGATCGCCTGGGCGACCGTGGGGTCGTACACGATGGGCAACATCTCGCGCAGGTGATCGCCGAGCAGCCGGTAGAACAGCACCTCGTTGCGGTCCTGCAGGGCCGACAGGAAGACGTTCCTGGCCAGGTCCGTGGGCTGGTGGCCGTACTGCGCGTACGCCCGGCCGGCCTGCTCCTCGAGTGTCTCGACCACCGGCGGGATCAGCCCGTCCAGCGCCAGGCTCGCTCGCTCCTCCGGGCTGAACGCCGTGTCCTTGTTCAGGAGCGGGTTTTCCAGCACGGCCAGGCCCACCTCGGACGTGGCATAGCCCCCGTCGGGGGTCTCCACGAAGTCGCGGCGCCTGCCGGCGGCATGCCTGTGCTGGTTCATCGAGGTTGCTCTTCCCGTGCCTGGATACGACGGGTTCGTCGTTTCCAGGCACGGGTAACGCTACGCGCCGGGCACCGGAGATCAATCCTCAAACGGCGGGCTTGGCTGGGTTGCGGTCCCAGCCCTGCCGGCCTTTGCGGGCAAGGGACCACATCTGCATGCCGCGCTCGATCTCCACCGCCGCCGCCCACGGGACCGCCGGGGCGAGCTCGAGCGTGGCGCTGTTCTTGATCCGCCGGGCCAGCTGGGGGTCCGCGGCGGCCTTGGCCACTAGCCGGGTGGCGGTGTCCAGCATGGTGTGCGGTTCGGCGAGGTCCCAGGCGAGGCCGCGGCGCACCGCCTCGGCGCCGGACAGCGCGGCGCCCAGGACGCCGAGCGCGATGGCGTGCTGGTATCCGGCAGCGCGGCCGAGCAGGGACAGGTGCCCACCGCCCGGATGGATGCCGCGCGCCACGAACCCGCTGTCGAGCACCGCGTCCGGGGTGACGAGCATCAGGTCGGTGGCCAGGGCGAGGTTGAGCCCGGCCCCGACCGCGCCACCCGCCACCAGGGACACGCTGGGCACCGGCAGCTGCCCGATCTGGACGAACGCGCCGTAGACGGCGGAGATCCGCTCGACCGACTCCGGCGCGGCCGGGTCCGCAGAGGAGGCGGCCAGGTCACGGGTGTCGGCGCCGCTGCAGAAGTAGCCGCCCGCGGAGTCGACGAGTACGGCGCCGATGGTGTCGTCGTCGTGCACGAGCGCGCAGAAGTCGCCGATGAGCGCCGCCATCTCCAGCGTGATGGCGTTCTTCCGCCGGGGGTTGTTCAGGGTGAGCCGGGCGATCCCGTCCTGGACGGTGGTGATGGCCGGTGGTTCCTCGGTCAAGACGCTGCTCCTGTCTGCGTGATCGACTGCCGTCCGCCGCCGGATCTCCGCACCAGGTCGGCGCGTCTGCGCCGCCGGCGGAGCTCGGTGCCGGTTGTTCATCCGGCATTCAGCATTCGGACAACGGGCGGCGCGATCGACTTCTCCGTGACATCGTTGGGTCGGCTTGTGTAAAGCGTCCCACGTTGGAGGCAATGTCCCATGCCCTCACCTGTTTCCCGTCGTTCCTTCCTCGGCCACGCCGCCGCGGGCAGCGTCGGCATCGCGTTCACCGGCAGCATCGAGGCGATCTCCGGACCTCCCGCCTTCGCCGCCGCGCGGCCCGCGGCCGGCTACGGCCCGCTGGTCGCCGATCCCGCCGGGGTGCTGTCCCTGCCCGCCGGGTTCTCGTACCGGGTCGTCGCTCAGACGGGGGTCACGCTGCTGGAGAGCGGCGAGCCGACCCCGAGCGATCCCGACGGCACCGCGAGTTTCCCGCACGGCAGGGGTGCCACGCTGGTCAACAACCACGAGGTCGGCGGCAGCGAGCCGTACCGGGTGCCCGCGCTGCCCGGCCTGACCTACGACCCGGGGGCCGGCGGCGGCACCACGAACATCGACGTGGACGCGCGGGGCGAGCGGATCCGCGAGTACGTCAGCCTGGCCGGCACGCACAACAACTGCGCCGGCGGCAAGACCCCCTGGGGCACCTGGCTGACCTGCGAGGAGACCGAGCAGCGGGCCGGTGGGGCCTTCCAGAAGGACCACGGGTACGTGTTCGAGGTGGACCCGTTCGACCGCGAGGCCAACCGGGACCCGGTGCCGCTGAAGTTCCTGGGCCGCTATTCACATGAGGCTGTCGCGGTCGATCCGCACACGTCGGCGATCTTCCTGACCGAGGACGCCGGCGGGCCGAACGGGCTGTACTACCGCTGGACGCCGCCGAGAAAGTTCCGCGGCGGCAAGGGCGCGCTGCGGGCGCTGGCGCTGTCCGAGGACGGCGACACCGCGGGCAAGCTGGAGGCGATGAGCTGCTACCAGGACGACAAGCACATCGCCGACCTGTCGGAGGCGACGGCGCCCGGCACGCGGTTCAAGGTCCGCTGGGTCGAGGTGCCCGATCCTGACGCGAAGACCACGTCGACCCGCAAGCAGTTCACCGACGACCAGGTCACCCGCAGCCGCAAGCTGGAGGGCGCCTGGTGGGGCGACGGCGGCGCGTACTTCGTGGCCAGCTACGCCCGCCACACCGACGGCAGCGTGAACGAGCACGACGGCCAGGTGTGGTTCTACGACCCGCGCAGCGAGACGGTCACGCTCAAGGTGCTCTTCGGCGTCAACCCCGACCCTGCCCAGGACAGCAACTTCGACGGCCCCGACAACATCACGGTCTCGCCGTACGGCGGGGTGATCCTCGCCGAGGACGGCGAGGGCATCCAGCACCTGGTGGGCGTCACCGACCGTGGCCGGTCGTACCCGCTCGCGCGCAACGAACTCAACGACAGCGAGTTCGCCGGCCCGACCTTCAGCGCGGACGGCCGCATCCTGTTCGCCTGCATCCAGTCGCCGGGGCACGTCTTCGCCATCACCGGTCCCTGGAAGCGCCGCGACAAGGACGGCGACTGAGGAACCCGCTGCCCCCGGTACACGGCCGCCCGTGTACCGGGGGCGCCCCCGCGTCACCCGATGAAGCGGATCGTCGCCCCTTGGTCGGTGATCGACAGCACGCGGAAGTCGAGCTTGTTGATGCCCCCAGAGGTGCCCACTCCCGAGTAGGCGGTGCTGCCCCCGCTCCACACGGCGACGACGTCCTGGCCGAGCATGTCGCTCCACTCCTTGGCGACGTGTACGTAGCCATCCAGGTCGTACTTCTTGGCGACGCGGAACTTCACCGGCTTCGTGAACGTGAACTTGCACTTCCCGTCGTAACACGCGCGCAGGTTCGGCTTGGCCGCGGCCGTGGCCGGAGTGGCGGCGAGGGCCGGCGTCACGACCAGGGCGGCGGCGAGGGTCAGGGCGGTGATGGCCTTCCGGTGCATGGTCTCCCTTTCATCGGTTCCGCGAAGATCGAGAGCTTTCTACCGGACATATGCCGGGAGGGGTCCCGGCGTGATCCAATATGCTCGACCACATGGCGGTGGACCGCGAGCGGAGCGTGGTGTTCGGAGGGGCGGTCGAGCAGTACGAGTCGGCCAGACCTGGCTATCCCGCCCAGCTCATCACCGACGTGCTGAACTACGCGCCACCGGGCCCGGTGCTGGAGGTGGGCGCGGGCACGGGCAAGGCCACGGCGGGCTTCGCCGCCCGGGCCGCGGATCTCACCTGCGTCGAGCCCGACCCCAGGATGGCCGCCGCGCTGGCGGCGAAGTGCCCGGACGCCCGGGTCGAGATCGGCCTGTTCGAGGATTACGTCCCGGACCGGGCGTTCGCCCTGCTCTACTCCGCGCAGGCCTGGCACTGGATCGACGAGCACAGGCGCTGGGACCTGGCCCACGCGGCCCTGGCGCCTTCCGGAGCGGTGGCGGTCTTCTGGAACCACTACGTCGTCACCGACCCCGGCCTGCGAGCCGCCCTGGCCGCGGTGGACGGCCGCCACGGAGTGACCACCTCGAGCCTGCACCGGGACGGTTCGGTCCGAGCCGAGAAATCCGAGCACGAGCTGGCGCACGACCCCCGCTTCACCGACCTCGACCAGCGCCACTACACGCGCGCCGACCGGTACGAGACCGGCCGCTACCTGGACCTGGCCCGCTCCATCTCCGCCTACCGGATCCTGGACCCGGACTCCCGCGAGGAGCTGATGCGGGAGATCGCCGCCCTGCTGGACGACGGCGTGGATCTGACCTTCACCACCGACCTCACCCTGGCCCGCAGAGCAGGCTGATCCCGCTGAGGCTCAGGCCGCGCCGGAGGATCGGTACCGCCACCGGATGAGACGCAGGGTGCCGGCGCCCGCGAAGTACCCGATCAAGGCCACGATGGGCAGGCCGGAGAGAGCGTGACCTCGCGGGCCGGTCACCGCGAGGGTGAGCAGCCCCGCCACCACGCCGGCGAGGCCGAGGACGGTGAGAACACCCGCCGTCGCCCCGGCCGTCGCTCCCGGCCCTGGGCGGGGACCGGCCCGCCGCTCGACGGGACCGAACACCATGACCAGCACGCCGAGGATCAGGGCCAGGGCGGCGAGCCAGGGCAGACGCAGCAGCAGCCACGCGGGCGTCCCCGGAGGCGGGGCCGGCAGCAGCCCGGTCGGGTACAGCGCCAGCGCGCCGAGCACGACGGCGGTCATGTGCCACAGGAACAGCGTCATGACGACGGAGTTGACCGTCACGACGACGGTCCAGGGACGCGGCCGCCGCAGCCACCGGCCGGCCGGGCCGTGTAGCGACAGCGCCAGCCCGGTCTGCGTCGCGGCCAGCGCCAGCAGCGCCAGCGTGGGTGGCGAGGTGTTCTGGATCCCCTCCCCCGGGATCCCGACCATGCTGATCGGATAAGGGCCTACCACCGTGAGCCCGACCAGGGCGACCAGCCCCGAGAACGCCAGCGGCAACCCGGCGCGGGGCCGGGCGGGCAGGCGCCCGTCCTGCCAGGCGAAGCCCAGCTGATGCACGGCCAGCCAGGCGAGCAGGAAGTTGCCGTCCCCCAGGGCGGGAGCCCGCAGCACCAGGCGGGCCGCGTCGCCGAGGCCGACCAGCACGGTCAGCACGATCGGCACGGCCAGGCCGTAGCGGCGGTGCAGGGCGTGCATGAGCGGGGTGAGTGCCACCACGGCCACATAGGCCACCAGGAACCACAGCGGGATCCCGGCCACCCACACCGCGATGCCGATCAGGCCCGGATCGGCGCCGAGGGCCTGCGCCGCCAGGGCCGATGCCGCCAGCACGGCCAGCAGCACGGTGGTGGGCCGGATGAGCCGGTCGGTACGGCGCAGCGTCCAGCAGGTGGCGTCGCCGCCCGTGGCGCGGTGGGCGGCGAGAGAGGCGGCGTTGGCGTAGCCGCCGACCAGGAAGAAGACCGGCATGACCTGGAACAGCCAGGTCAGCGGGCGCGTCCACGGCACGAGCTCCAGCACGCTGCCGCCGCGCGGGCCCCCGTCGTAGCTCACGTGCACCACCAGCCAGTGGCCGACGACCACGGCCGTGATCGCGATGGCGCGGAGCAGGTCGACAGTGCGGTCCCGATGCGCCGGCGTACGCTCGGCCAGCCGCCGCATCCTTCGCCCCCGTGACTAGCTCGACTTCACCGGACCAGTACCCGGGAGGAGCCGACCTATCACCCGACGCCCGCGCCGGGCTCGGCCTCGTCCATGGCCGGGGCGGCGGTCAGCCGCCGGTGGACTCGCGGGCCACGACCGAGAAGCGGCTGACGAACTCGCGCGCCGCCACCTGTTTCTGCTTGCCCTTGCGGGCCAGCCGGCCGACCAGGAGGTCGACGGCGGTGCCGGCCATGAGGGGGTGGTCGGGGTCGATCGACGACAGGGAGGGCACGGAGTAGGCGCCTTCGGCGATGTTGTCGAAGCCGATGACCTTCACCTGGTCAGGCACGCGCACCCCCCGGTCGGCCAGCCCGCGCAGCACGCCGATCGCCACCGTGTCGGTCACGCAGAACACGCCGTCGAAGTCCGCCCCGCCGTCGGCCAGGCGCCGCGCCGCGGCGGCCCCGCCCGCCATCGTGAACTGCTCGGTCGGGGCGACGAGCCGCGGGTCGAAGGCGAGGCCGGCCTCTTCGAGCGCCTGGCGGTAGCCGGTGTAGCGCAGGCTGGAGACGTTGACCTCGTCGCCCTGGGCGCCGCCGTCGATGAGCGCGATGCGGCGGCAGCCCCGCTCGATCAGGTGGGCGGTGGCGGCGCGGGCGCCTTCGACATTGGGCATGGCCACGTGGTCCACGGGCCCGTCGAAGATGCGCTCCCCCAGGATGACGATCGGGTAGTCCACCTTGAGCAGGTCGGTGTCGGCGGGCCCAAGCCCGACGGTGCTGAGGATGAGCCCGTCGTAGAGCCGGTTGCGCGACAGGGCGAGCGCGTCGAGCTCGCCCTCGCGCGAGGCGCCGGTCTGCTCGATCGCCACCTTGAGGTTGTGCCGGGCCGCCGCGATGATGATCTCGGCGGCCAGCTGCCCGTAGTAGGGCCGGTCGACCTCGGGCACGGCCAGCCCGATGGTGCCGGTCCGCCCGGTACGCAGGTTGCGCGCGGCCACGTTGACCCGGTAGTCGAGGTCGGCGATGGCCCGCAGCACGCGCTCGCGCGTCTCGCTCTTGACGTGCGGATGGTCGTTGATGACGTGGGAAACGGTCATGGCCGAGACTCCGGCGGCTCTCGCCACGTCCTGTATCGTCACCACCCCGGCATCCTTTCACGGCCTCAGCCCTTGACACTGCCCTGCAGGAGCCCGTTGACGATGTGACGCTGCATCGCGATGAAGAAGATCACGACGGGGATCAGCACGATCACGCTGAGCGTCATGAACGCCGGCCAGTCCACCGAGTACTCCCCGACGGCCTTGTAGACCTGCAGGACCAGGGTCTGCTTGTCGGGCGAGCTGATGAACACGTTCGGCGTGATGAAGTCGTTCCAGATCCACATGGTCTGGAACACGCCGACCGTGATGAGGATCGGCCGGATGAGCGGCAGCACGATCCGCCAGTAGATCTGCCACGGTCCCGCACCGTCGATGCGCGCCGCCTCGAAGATCGAGATCGGCAGCGACCGCAGGTAGCCCTGGATGAGGAAGTAGCAGAAGATCGAGCCGGCCGCGTACAGGAGGATGAGCCCTTCGAGGCTGTCCACCAGCCGCAGCCCCACGAGGAGCCGGTAGACCGGGATCAGCGTGGCCTGCCCCGGCACCAGAAAGGCGATCACGAGCAGCACCCCGGCGACCCGGTTGATCAGGGTCTTGCGCAGCAGCATCGCGTACGCCGCCATCGACCCGATGACCAGCATGATCACGATGGAGACGGCGGTGACGTACAGCGTGTTGAGAAACGACTGCAGGATCGGCGTGCTCTCGAAAACCCGCACGTAGTTGTCGAGGTACAGGCTCGTCGGCGGCGCGAGCGGCGAGGCCGACGTCTCCTGCCGCGTCTTGAACGTGTTGACGACGATGTAGTAGAACGGCACGCCGACCACGGCGGCGGCCAGGATCATCGCGAGGCTGAGCAGCGGCCTCCTCATGACAGGCGCCCTTCGAACCGGCGTGACACGATCAGCTGGGCGGCCACGATCGCGCCCACGACCAGCATGAAGACCACCGCCAGCGCCGACGCCTGGCCGAACTTGGCCTGCGCGATGCCGCTCTGGATGATCGACTGGGTGATGGTGAACGTGGCGTACCCCGGCCCGCCCTTGGTGAGGGTGTAGGGCAGGTCGTAGACCTTCAGTCCGCCGGTCATCAGCAGCAGCGTGCTGACGGTGACGGCGGGCGCGAGCAGCGGCAGCGTGATCCGGAAGAACGCCTGCCGGGGCGAGGCGCCGTCCACCCGCGCGGCCTCGTAGTAGTCGCCGGGGATCGACTGCAGGTACGCGAGGTAGAGGATCGCGTGCCAGCCGGTGGACGACCAGACGGCCACCATGATGACCGACAGCTGGGCCAGGGTGCCGTTCGACAACCACGGCACGGGGCCGAGGCCGCCGATCGCGTCGAGGGTCCAGTTGATCGCGCCCGAGCCGAGCGGCGACAGGATGAACCCCCACACCAGGCCGAGGATCGCGATGCTCGGGATGGCGGGGAAGAAGAAGACGGCCCGCACCACGTTCCGGCCGAAGAAGCGCTTGTTGAGCAGCACGGCCAGCGGGATCGCCAGCACCGTGACGATCACCGTGCTGCCGATCGCGAACATCAGCGTGAACCCCAGGCCCGCCAGCATGGAGGGGTCGGTGAAGATCTTGCGGTAGTTCTCCAGCCCGACGAAGTTGACGTCCAGCGAGTAGCCGTTGAAGTCGGTCACGCTGAAGTAGAGCGACTGCGCCAGCGGGATCGCGAACAGCACCGCGAACACGATCCCGATCGGCACCAGGAACGCCTGCAGTCGCAGCCCCTCGAGCGCCTTGGGCGAGGTGAGCCAGGACAGGGCGCCCGTCAGCGCGGGCGCCCTTCTGCCGAGCGCGGTCATGTCAGCCCTGCGCCAGCCGGTTGTCCAGCGCGGCGGCCACGTCCGCCGGCTTGGCCTGGCCCTGCACCATCAGCTGGAGCTGGGCGACGGCCTCGGTGTTGAGCGCGTCCTGGACCCGCGGCCAGGCGACCTGCGGCAGGTAGAAGTTGCCGTCCTTGAGCGCCTGGAGGTTGGGCTCCAGCACCTTGTCGATCACGGGGGTGACGTCGGACGTGGTGGTCATGGCGGCCGTCTTCTTGTTGAACAGCGTGACGCCCTCCTTGCTGCCGAGATACGTCAGGAACGCCTCGGCCTCCTTCTCGTGCTCGGTCTTGGCGTTGATGGCCCAGCCGGGCGAGGCGGCGCCGCTCCAGAACGGCTTGCCGTCGGGAGTGGGCACCCCGGCGAAGACCATGTTCATCTTCGGCGCCTTCTCCCGCAGCGAGGTCACGTCCCACGGGCCCGCGGGGATCATCGCGACGCGGCCGTTGGCGAACTCGTCCACGATCTGCTCGCCTTTCAGGCTGACCACGTCCTTGCTCAGCACACCGCTGGTGAACAGCTGGTTGAAGGTCGTCAGCGGCCCGTTCCACAGGTCGCCGAACTTCTTCTTGCCCGCGAAGATCTGGGCGTCCACGTCGCCGCCCTGGCGCGCGTTCTCGTGGCCGACCATGGCCGCGAGGGTGAGCGGCATGCCCATCAGCGACTCGTAGTACGGCGTGACGCCGGCCGACTTGAGCTTCTGGCACAGCGCGATGAAGTCGTCCCACTTCGTGGGGAACTCGGTGACGCCCGCCTTGGCGAGGAGGTCCTTGTTGTAGAGGATGCCGGCGGACCACGACGAGATCGACATGCCGTAGGCCTTGCCGTCCACGGACCAGGTCTCGGTGTTGAACTTGGACATGTTCGCCATGAACGGCTTGCCGGTCAGGTCCTTGACGAAGCCGCCCTGGACGAGGTTGGTCTTGTTCTCCGCGGCGATCACGAACACGTCCGCCCCGGTGCCCGAGACGAGCCTGGTCTGCAGCGCCGCGATGTACTCGGCCACGGGCGGGGCGTGCGAGAACTCGACGTCGATGCTGGGGTTCTGCTTCTCGAAGGCCTCGATGAGCGGCTTCATCGTCTCCTCGCTCTCCCAGGAGAAGAAGCTCAACTTGGTCTTGCCGCCGCCGTCGCCGCTTCCCGATCCGCATCCGGTGGCTGCGGCCAGGAGGACGACCGCGGCCGCCGTGACGACTTTCCAGCGAGGGGACATTTTCTGGAGAGGGGACATCTCTCACCTCTTCGGTGCTCTTACCGTGGGGGGATGGGTGCGCGGATGAGGGCCCGCGCGGGACTGACCGGTTCGAGATCGCCGTCTTCACGGTGGTCACGCGGCGTTTATCGATACAAGTTTTTATCGATACAAATCCGGCGATGTCAAGAACGTGTTACCGGACCTTCACCCCGGCCGTGAGCGGCTCGTCACCCGCGCGAGGTCGCGCGCAGCACGGCCACGCCCGCGGGCGGCAGGGTGACGGCGTCGACGTCCGCACCCGAGAGCGCGTCGGTCCACTCGCCGCCGAGGGTGATGTCGTGCTTGTCGCCGGTGTGGTTCAGCAGGATCAGGAAGCGACGGCCGGCTCCGGCGCGCACGCTCGCCTGAACCCCCCGGGGCAGGCCCTCGACGACAGGGGTCACTCCGGCTTCGGCGAGCGCACGCGCGAGCACCGCCCGCATGGTGGGCTCGTCGAGCCGGGTCGAGAGGTAACGTGCGGTTCCCTCGCCGTACTCGTGCCTGGTCACGGCCGGGCGCCCGGCCCAGTCGGGGGCGTCGAAGACGAGCTCGGGCTCCGCCCCGGTGAGCCGCAGGTCCTCACGCCACAGGTCGGCCACCCCCTCGAGGTCAGGGAACGCCCCGCACCCGCGCACGGCGAACGTCTCCTGCTCGGCCGCCGGGCAGAACTCCTCGACCCGCACGCCGAGCACCTCTCGCAGGGGCGCCGGGTATCCGCCGAGGTGGACCCGGTCGTGCTCGTCGACGATCCCGCTGAAGAAGGAGACGACCAGCGCGCCGCCACGGGAGACGTACGACGAGACGCGCCGCGCGTCCTCGCTCGACAGGAGGTACAGGTTCGGCACGACGACGAGCGCGTAGCCGGTGAGGTCGGCCGAGGGCGGCACCACGTCCACGCCGGCGCCGAGGTCGAACAGGGGGCCGTAGTGGTCGAGCAGGCGGTCCTGCTGGCGCACGCCGTCCGACGGATGGGAGTCGAGCTCGAGCGCCCACCAGCTGTTCCAGTCGAGCAGGATCGCCACCTGGTTGCGGACTCGCGTGCCGGGCAGGTCGGGGACCGAGGCCAGTTCCCGGCCGAGCGCCGTGATCTCACGGTAGACCCTGCTGTCGGCTCCCGCGTGCGGCACCATGCCCGAATGGAACTTCTCGGCGCCGCCGCGTGACTGCCGCCACTGGAAGTACAGGATCGCGTCGGCGCCCTGCGCGACCGCCTGCCAGCTCCACAGCCGCATCCGGCCCGGCTGCTTGATCGCGTTTCTGGCCCGCCAGTTGACCCCGCTCGGCGCCTGCTCCATCAGGATCCACGGGTCCCCTCCCCCGGCGCCGCGCATCGTGTCGAACACCAGGCCGGGGAGGAGATGCGGCCGCTCGTCGTGCGGGTCGGGGTAGCAGTCGACCGCCACGACGTCCACCTCAGGCGCCCAGCCGAAGACGTCCACGGCCTTGAGACCGGCCAGGAAGTTCGTGGTGATCGGCACCTCGGGGGTGACGCGCCGCAAAATGTCGGCCTCCAGGCGGAAGCAGCCGCGCAGCGCCTCGTCGCTGAAGCGCGTGTAGTCGAGCTGCTGGGCCGGGTTGGGGTACGTCGGCGCGACGCGGGGCGGCTGGATGTGCTCGAAGGACGCGTAGCGCTGCGACCAGAAATCGGTCGACCAGGCGTCGTTCAGCGCCTCGATGTCGTCGCCGTACCGCTCCCGCAGCCAGCGGCGGAAATCGGCCGCCGACGCCTCGCAGTAGCAGGCGGGGATGTGGCAGCCGTACTCGTTGCCGATGTGCCACAGCCCCAGGGCCGGATGGCCGCGGTAGTGCTCGGCCAGCCGCTCCACCAGCAGCGCGGCCCGTTCCCTGTAGACCGGGCTGGACGGGCAGAAGTGCTGCCGACCGCCGGGGCCCAGCACGGTGCCGTCCGCGGTGACCGGCAGGATCTCGGGGTGCTCGTAGGCGAGCCACGGCGGCGGCGACGCCGTCATGGTGGCGAGGTCGGCGGTGATCCCGTGCGCGTGCAGGTCATCCAGGACCTGGTCGAAGAGGGAGAAGTCGTACGCTCCGCGGGCCGGCTCCACGCGGGCCCAGCCGAAGACCCCGACGGTGACGAGGTTCACCCGGGCCTCGGCCATGAGGAGCAGGTCCTCGGCTCTGGTCTCGGCCGGCCACTGCTCGGGGTTGTAGTCGCCGCCGAAGGCCACGCCGCCGAGCCGGCGCCAGAGCCGCTGGACCGGCATGTCATCACGAGGTACGGCCTTCATCGTCGGCGCGGCGGCTCCGGCAGGCGAAGGCGCCGCTCCTCCCTTCTCTTGGTCGCGAGGGTCACGGGGTCACGGGGTCACGGGCGGGGTGGCGGCGCGGCGGTGCTCTGCCTGACGATCAGCTCAGGCGTGACATACGCGGTGGCGGAAGGCGCGGGGCCGCCCTCGATCTGGTCGATCATGAGCGACACGATCCGCTCCGCCACCACGTCGAAGTCCTGCCGGACGGTGGTGAGCGGCGGGGAAAGGTAGGCCGACTCGTCGAGATCGTCGAACCCGGCGATGCTGACGTCGTCCGGGATGCGGCGGCCCGCCTCGGCCATCGCGCGCATCACGCCGAGCGCCATCTGGTCGTTGGCGGCGAAGACGGCCGTCACGCCGGGCCGCCGGGCCAGGACGCGGCCCGCCTCGTATCCGCTGGCGGCGCTCCAGTCGCCGAACACCACCCCGGGGACCGCGGCCCCCGCCTCCTTGAGCGTCGCGTGCCAGGACTCCGTCCTGCGCTTGGCGGCATAGGAGTCCTCGGGCCCGGCGACGTGCCAGACCGTTTCGTGGCCGAGGTCGAGCAGGTGGCGGGTGACGAGCCGGGCGCCGAGGGTCTGGTCGGTGTCGACCATGGGATGGCGGTGACTGACGTCGCCGTCGGCCATCACGACCGGCACGCCCGGCGGCAGGCGAAGCGCCGGCGTGTCGAGGATCTGCGCCTCGATGAGCACGATGCCGTCGACCGCCTGCATCGTGAGCTGGTCGAACGCCTTGTGCACGGCCCGCTCGGTCTGCGACTCGATGGCGATCATGTTCACGGTGTAGCCGGCCCGCTGCGCCGCCTTCGTGACGGCGTCGACGGTGCGGGCGTTGCCGAAGCTGGAGAGCCCGAAGCTGATCAGGCCAAGAGCCCGGAACTGGCCGGTGACCAGGGCCCGCGCGGCGGTGTTGGGCCGGTATCCGAGCATGCGCATGGCGGACAGGACGCGCTGGCGGGTCTCCTCCTCCACGTTGCTCCGGTTGTTGACCACCCGGGAGACGGTCTGGCTGGAGACCCCGGCCAGCGCGGCGACGTCGGCCATGGACGGCCGCCTGCGCGTGCGCCGCCCCGGCGGCGTTTCCTGTGTCGCCCCGTCCACTGTCACCTCTGATCCTCCGATGCTCTGGGCCGATGTTTACGTAAACATGCTCCGCTCGTCAATGCGGACCTCCAAACGGGATGAAATCGCCAGGGATGTTAACTGAGGGTTACCTGTTGACATGATCCGGCGGCCGGTTCAGACTACGGGACTACCTTCCCAATGTTTACGTAAACATTCGATCATCGTGACTGCGGCGGCGAGCAGGCGCAGGTGGGCCTGCGATTTCCCGCGACCGCCCAGGCCCCGACAAGGAGAGTTCAGTGCCAGTCTTCGTGGCAGCGCGAACATCGCCCAGGAGCACGGGATGACCGTGCAGGCCGCCGGAGCCCGGCGTCCCGGCCTCAACCGGCCGTTCCTGCGCCTGCGCGTCGCCGGCTACGCCTTCTTCCTGCCGTTCTTCGTGGTCTTCTTGGTCACGGTGGTCGCGCCGCTGGCGTACGCCATCTACCTCAGCTTCTTCCAGGACCGCCTGATCGGCGGCACGGTCTTCGCCGGCCTGGCCAACTACACCCGCGCCATCGGCGACGCGCTGTTCGGAGCCGGGCTGCTCCGCGTGGCGCTCTTCCTGGTCGTGCAGGTGCCGATCATGCTGCTCCTCGCCCTGGGATGCGCGCTCGCCATCGACAGCGGCCGGCTGCGCTGGCCGGCCATGTTCCGCATCACGATCTTCATGCCGTACGCGGTGCCGGCCGTGGTGGCGGCCCTCATGTGGGGCTACATGTACGGCGACCAGTTCGGTCTGGCCGGGCAGATCGGCGACGCGCTCGGCGTCGCACTCCCCGACCTGCTCTCGCGCTCCTGGATGCTGACCTCCATCGGCAACATGGTGACCTGGGAGTACGTCGGCTACAACATGATCATCCTGTACGCCGCTCTGCGCGCCATACCCGAGGAGCTCTACGAGGCCGCCGAGATCGACGGAGCGGGAGCCATCCGCATCGCGTGCAGCATCAAGCTGCCCGCCCTGCGCCCCGCGCTCCTCGTGGCCACGATCTTCTCGGTCATCGGCAGCTTCCAGCTCTTCAACGAGCCGAACATCGTCCAGAAGCTGGCGCCCGCGGTGATCACGACGAGCTACACGCCCAACATGTACGCCTACAACCTCGCGTTCAACGGCCAGCAGATCAACTACTCGGCCGCCGTGGCCGTGGTGCTCGGCCTCGTCACCATCGTCGTGGCGTACGCGGTGCAGCTCATCACGGCGAGAAGGGAGAAGACGCTGTGACGGCCGTCGCGGAGGCGAGCCCCGCCGTAGGCGCCCACCGGTCGCCCTCGGCCAGGCGCCGCCGGGGCAAGAGCCCCACCCTCACCGTGATCATGCTGGTGATGTTCGCGTACGCGGTCCTGCCGCTGTTCTGGCTGCTGGCCAACGCCAGCAAGAGCGGCGCGGACCTGTTCTCGACCTTCGGGCTGTGGTTCGGCGGGGACTTCCATCTGTTCGCCAACATCGGCGACACCCTGAGCTATCAGAACGGCATCTTCCTGCGCTGGTTCGGCAACACCGTGCTCTACTCCGTGGTGGGCGCGGGCGGTGCCGCCCTGCTGGCCACCATCGGCGGGTACGCGCTGGCGAAGTACGACTTCTTCGGCCGCAAGGCACTGTTCGCGATAGTGCTCGGCGGGATCTCCATCCCCGGCACGTGCCTCGCGGTGCCGACCTACCTGCTGTTCAGCCGCATCGGGATCGTCGACACCCCGTGGGCGGTGCTCATCCCGACGCTGTGCAGCCCGTTCGGCCTCTACCTGATGCGGGTCTACGCCGCCGACGCGGTGCCCGACTCGATCCTGGAGTCCGCCCGCATCGACGGGGCGGGCGAGTTCCGGATCTTCCGGACCATCGCGCTGCGGCTGCTCGCCCCGGGCTTCGTCACCGTCCTGCTCTTCTCGCTGGTCGCGACGTGGAACAACTACTTCCTGCCGCTGATCGTGCTGAACACGCCGGACTGGTTCCCGCTCACCGTCGGGCTCAACCAGTGGAACGCCCAGGCCAACAGCGGCACCTCCGGCGCCGGTGACGCCACCTACCAGCTCATCCTGACCGGCAGCCTGCTGTCCATCGTGCCGCTGATCGTCGCCTTCCTGGTGCTCCAGCGGTTCTGGCAGTCGGGTCTGGCCACCGGAAGCGTCAAGCAGTAACCCCTGTGAGTAAGGAAACGCCATGAGATCATTTGTGAGGACCGCCGGGGTCGCCGCGGCCCTGTCGGTCGCCCTGGCCGCGTGCGGCGGCGGCTCCGGCGGGAGCGGTGGCGCGAGTGCCCCGGCAGCCGCCCCGAGCAAGTCGGCGGCCGTGCAGGACGCGCTGAGCAAGCCGGCCGAGCTGACGTTCTGGACGTGGGTCACGGGGATCGAGAAGACCGTCGCCCGCTTCCAAGCCAAATATCCGAACATCAAGGTCAACGTGGTGAACGCGGGCCAGTCCGCCGACCAGTACACCAAGCTGCAGACCGCGATCAAGGCAGGGTCCGGCGCGCCCGACGTGGCGCAGATCGAGTATTTCGCGCTGCCCCAGTTCGCGCTCTCCAAGCAGGTCGTGAACCTTTCCGAGTACGGCGCCGACGCGCTCAAGGACAAGTTCGCCGCGTCGGCGTGGGCCCAGGTGGCGGTCAACGGCGGCGTCTACGGCATCCCGCAGGACACCGGCCCGATGGCGATGTTCTACCGCAAGGACATCTTCGACAAGCTGAAGATCGAGCCGCCGAAGACGTGGGCGGAGTTCGTCGAGGCGGCCAAGAAGATCAAGGCCGACAACCCGGACAACTTCATCACCACGATCGACCCCGGGGACGCCGGCGGGGTGGACAGCATGATCTGGCAGGCGGGCGGCACGCCGTTCAAGACCTCGGGCGAGAGCTCGGTCAGCGTCACGCTCGCCTCCGACCCCGGCGTCAAGCAGTGGGTCAGCACGTGGAGCACGCTGCTCGGCGAGAAGCTGGTCGACCCGCAGCCCGGCTGGACGGACGACTGGTGGAAGGGCATGGGCTCCGGCAAGTACGCGACCTGGCTGACCGGCGCCTGGGCCCCGAACGGCATCGTGAACTCCATCCCCAAGACGAAGGGCAAGTGGGCGGTCGCCCCGATGCCCCAGTTCGACGCGGCCAAGCCGATGAACGCCGAGAACGGCGGCTCCTCGGTCGCGGTCATCCCGCAGAGCAAGAACATCCCGGCCGCCGTCGCCTTCGCGGAGTGGCTCAACTCCGACCCGGAGGCCGTCAAGTCGCTGAACACCGAGGCCGGGCTGTTCCCCGCCACGAAGGTGCTGCTCGACGACCCCGCGTTCCGCGACGCGCCGCTGGAGTTCTTCGGCGGGCAGAAGATCAACCAGGTGCTGGGCGACGCCTCGACCGCCGTCCGCCCCGGCTGGCAGTACCTCCCGTTCCAGGTGTACGCCAACAGCATCTTCAAGGACACCGTGGGCCAGGCCATCGACGGCGGCGGTGACCTGGCCGCGGCGCTGAAGTCCTGGCAGGACCGCATCACCGCCTTCGGCACCGAGCAGGGCTTCACCGTCAGCGGCGGCTGACCCCAGAGGCTCCGGCCCCGGTTGACGTCAACCGGGGCCGGAGCCGGAACGGGACCGTCAGCGCTTCATGAGCGCGAACACGCCCCAGCCGACCAACGGCCGCTCGTACCTGACGTAGCGCAGCGGCTCGGCTGCCAGCTCGGCCCGGAACTCGGGGGCGAGCTCGTCGCCGGGGTTGGCGTCCAGCCAGGTGCGAATGTTAAGCCATTGGGCGGCGCGGTAACGGTCCCAGCTGTCCTCGTCGGCCAGGACCATCTCGACGACGTCATAGCCGAGGCCGTGGAAGCACTCGAAGAGCCCGGGCAGCGTCTTGTAGTCGTCACGGGACCGGACGCGACAGGCTTCGACGGCTTCCTGGCTGGGCGGCTCGGCACGCCAGAAGGGCTCGCCGATCAGCATCACACCGCCGGGGCGCAGGCTGCGCTCCAGCAGTGCGACGGTCCCGGCGGCGCCCTGGCCGATCCAGGTCGCCCCGATGCACGCCGCCACGTCGACGGGCTCCGCCGCCACGTGGGTGGCGGCGTCGCCGTGCACGAACGCCACCTGATCGGCGACGCCGAGCTCGGCGGCGCGCTTGCGCGCGGCGGTCAGGAAGACCGTGCTGATGTCCACGCCGGTGCCGGCGATGCCGTGATCGCGGGCCCAGGTGGCCAGCATCTCGCCCTTGCCGCAGCAGAGATCGAGCACGGAAGCGCCCGCCCGCAGTCCGATCGCGGCGCCCAGTGTGGCGAGCTTGTCCGCGGTGAACGGGTTGAGAATCCGGTGGCTGCTCTCCCGGATGGTGAAACTACGTGACAGGTCCAAGGGAAGGAGTCCTTACGTGTGATGACGGGTTTACCGAAGTGGACCGGGAACGAACGTCATCGACACGCATAAAGCAACTCCTCCGTCACGAGATGATGATCGGCCCGACCCTAACCGTGGCCCAAGTGCGCGGCAACCGAATTTCGCGCGCCTTCCGGCGTCAGCCGCACACGTCCCGGTAGGGCACATCCGCGAGATACCGGCTCCACTCGGCGGGCGAGAGCGTGCGAGCGGCCCGCGCGCACACCTTCCCGGCCACGAGCGCGTCGCCGACGGGCACCTCGTGCACGCTGTTGCCCTGCGTGCCGACGTACAGGACGCTCCCGTCGGCGCTGAAGGCCATGGACGAGGGATCGAACTCCCCCACCCGGTACGAGCTGCCGAGCCTGCGCCTGGCCTGGACGTCCCAGAACTCGAGGACGCCCTCGTCGGTGGCCGTGGCGAGCGTCCTGCCGTCCGGCGAGAAGACCGTGCGGGCGATGTTGCCGGCGGCCCGGGGCATGGCGGGACCGAGCGCGGTCGGGCCCTTGACGTCCCACAGGCGGATCCGGTGGGCGGCGGACTCGTGGACGGCCATGAGCCCGTCGCGGCTGACGGCCACCGCGTTGGTGGCGCCGAACCCGGAGCCGACGGCCTTGCCGGACATCAGGTCGACGAGCCTGCCGTCGGCCGAGACGAACACCTGCCGTCCAGGAAGAAAGGGCCCGATGGTCAGCCGCGTCTTGTACGAGGCCGCCACGCGGCCGTCGGCGGCCTCCAGCACCACCTGGTTCATCACCGGGGTCTGCCCCAGGACCAGAGTGATGGCGATCCTGCGCCCATCAGGGGTGAAGTAGGCGTACGCCGGCTGGTGGCCGGCGTCTCCCACCCGCTTGGACCAGAGCTTCTTCATGGTCGCGAGGTCCCACAGCGTGATCGTGCGGTTGATGTCGGTGGTGACCAGCCTGGTGCCGGCGTCGTCGACGGTGTCGGCGAGCCCGTCCTCGCTGACGGGTATGCGGCCCGCCTCCTTGCGGGCCCGCAGGTCGAACACGCTCAGCGCGGGACCGTCCGTCCTGGACACCGCCCAGTGGCCGTCGCGGCTGAGCTCCGGAGGGCCGGGCAGGGGGACCGCCGGGGTGCGGGGCTGGAGGTCCACGCTGATGACGGCGTCGTCGATGAGGTAGCGCAGCGTCCTGCCGTCGGGGTCGAAGCGGACGTCGCCGAGATCGCCCTCGGCGCGGTAGCGCAGGATGTCCCTCTGGTCGCTGATCCGCAGGACCTCCAGATCGCGGCCGTGGAAGCCGGCGAGGTAGCGGCCGTCGGCGCTGAACCTGAGCTGTGCGGAGTCTTGGCAGAGATCGCAGTTCAGCACCTCCTTCAGCTTGTGCTCGTGCCCGGTGACGGCGTCCAGGAGAACGATGTCGCCGGCGACGTCGACGCAGGCCAGGGTCTTGCCGTCCTGGCTGTAGGCGGCCAGCACGTGAGACTTGACGCAGGCGGGGAAGGGGCGTTCGGCGGTCCAGCCGGGCAGGGCGAGCTGGTCGAAGCGGCGGCCGGGCAGCAGCAGGTGCCTGCCGGTCGGGTCGACGAGCGGCGCGGGGGTCTGCGCGTATTCCCGGCCGTCGTAGACGGGCCGGCCGAACCGCTTGCCGGTGGTCACGTCGATGAGGAAGGGGACCTCGTCGGCGAGGGTGACCACGAGCGTCGTCTCGTGCTCGCCGAACACGACGCCGAAGCCGCCGTTCCCGGTCGCCGGGAGAGCCGCCCTCACCAGCGTCCTGCCGGTCTTCAGGTCCCATACGCCGAGCTCGTCCGTGGTGGTCCGGGCGAGCAGGCGTCCGCTGCGGCTCAGCGCGGGATTCTGGAGGGCCGTCCCCTTCAAGGTCATCTCGGGCCAGCTCGCCGTCCGGCTGTGGGTGCGCACGTCGTACACGTTGACGCCGCCCTCGCTGACGCTGACCAGCGTGCGCCCGTCGCGGCTCAGCACCCGCCGGCCCACGCCCCTGACCGGCGGATCGTGGAAGACGGCCGTCTCCCGCTGCTGGAGCGAGCCCATCAGGCTGGAGCGCGCCTCCGGCTGCGGCGACACCCGGTAGGCGGCCACGCTGAGCAGCATCGCGAGGGTCGGATCGGCCGTGCGCAGGCGGTCGGCCTCGGCCGCGACCTGCTTGGCGGTCAGGATGTCCAGCCGCTCGGCGGCCTGCTGCCGCTGCCACACGGCCAGCCCGCCCGCCGCCAGCGCCACCGCCAGCAGCCCCGCCAGCGCCGTGGTGACCAGTCTCCTGCGCCGGCCGCGCTTCCTGGTCAGCTCGGTGCCCGCGCGCAGGAAGTCGCGTTCGAACGGGGTCAGCGTCAGGTGCCTGCGGCCGGTCGCCGCCCAGCTCAGTGCCTCCTCCAGGCGGGTGCCCTGCAGCACGTCGCCGTCGCGCCGCCCGTGCTCGTCCCAGTGCCGCGCCGCCACGTTGATCTGGCTGAGCACGGCCAGCCCGGCGCGGTCGGCGTCCACCCACATGCGCAGGCGCGGCCAGGCCCGCAGCAGGCCGGGGCGCGACAGGGCCACCGAGTCGTCCTTGACGGCGACCACGTACGAGAAGGCCTCCAGGATGCGCCGGACGGCCGCCGCCTCCCGTTCGGGACGGCCGCCGAACAGCTCCTCGGGAGCCGCCCGGCGCAGCGTCTCCTGCCCGTCGGCGTTCACCGCGACCAGCCGCAGGAACACCTCGGCCGCCAAATCGCGCTCCTCCGGACCGAGCGCGCCATAGGCGTCCTCGGCGATCGTGCCCAGCGTGGGATCGCCCTGGTCGGGCACCCGCATCCCCCCGGCGCTGCGGCTTCCGGCCGCAAGCAGCCCGCGCGTGTCGGATCCGTCGCCGCTGACCAGCGCGAGCAGCAGGTCGCGTGCGGTGGGCCGCGCCGACGGGTCCTTCTCCATCGCGGCGTCGGCCAGCGTGGCCAGCCGGGGCGGCAGAGCGCTCAGGTCCGGATGGTGGGTCAGCACGCGGTGCATGACGCCGCCCAGGTTCTCGCCGCCGAACGGGTCGCGCCCGGTGGCCGCGAACACCATGATCGCGCCCCATGCGAACACGTCGGCCGCCGCCCCGGCACGCTGCCCGGTCAGCACCTCGGGCGCCATGTAGCTGGGAGTGCCCGCCAGCTCGCCGGTCCTGGTCAGCGACATCTCCAGCGTCCTGGCGATGCCGAAGTCGATCACCCGCGGCCCGTCCGGGCCGAGCAGCACGTTGTCCGGCTTGAGGTCGCGGTGGACCACGCCCGCCTCGTGGATCGCGGTGAGCGCCGTGGCCACCGCCGTCGCCAGCCGGTGCAGGTCGTCGCCGGTGAAGCGCCGCCCGTCCCGTACGGCCGCGCGCAGGTTCGGACCCGGCACGTACTCCGAGACCAGGTACGGCTTGCCGCCGTCGAGCTCGGCCGCCAGCAGCCGGGCGGTGCAGAACGAGGCCACCCGCCCCGCCGCGGCCGCCTCCTTGGCGAGGCGCCCGCGATCGCCCGCCGCGTGCAGCACCTTGACCGCCACCCGCCGGCCCTCGGGGTCGTAGGCGTCGTACACGACGCCCTGCCCTCCCGAGCCCAGCCGGCCCGCCAGCCAGTAGTCCCCGATACGCTGCGGATCTCCCGCGACCAACGCCTCCACGGCGGATTAGATGCGCCGGCCGCCGCCAAAGTTGCCGCCCCCACGATCAGAGCTCGCCCGTCTGCAGCACGCCGCCGGCTCGCCACTCGGCTGAGCCGGCGTGAGGCGTGCGGAGTTCGACCTCCTGTGCGCTGTGGCGCGACTATTCCGTCTCGCGGCGCCGGACGGGGCGCTGCCCGACTGGGCGCGGGCGGCCCTCGGTGGGCCGGCGTGCGACCACGGGCTCCGGTTCGAGCTCCTCTTCCTCCTCGTACTCTTCCGCTTCCGGCTCCTCTTCTTCCTCCTCCTCGGGCTCTTCCTCCTCCTCTTCTTCTTCGGGCTCCTCTTCCTGTTCAGCTTCGGGCTCTACCGCCTCTGCCCGTTCGGGCTCTTCCGCCTCTGCTCGTTCGGGCTCTTCCGCCTCGGCCCGTTCGGGCTCCTCCTCTTCCCACTCCTCCTCTTCGGGCTTCTCTTCCTCCTCGGCCAGCTTGGCGCGCTCCTCCTCCATCGCCGTCTCGTGGTCCTTGACGACCTGGCTGTCGCGGATCTCGCCGCGCCAGCCGTCGCCGACGTCGTCGGGATGCAGCAGGAGGTGCGACATCACGTGCCGCCTGAAGTGCTTGAGCTCCAGCCGTGCCCGCCGGCCCTGGGCGCGCCACATGTTGCCGGTGCGCTCGAAGAGGCCCTGCGGGTGGTACTCCAGCACCATCAGGACACGGGTCAGGTCGTCGGTGAGCGCGTGGAACGTCACGGCGCCGTCCACGTAGCCCTTCGCGCCCTCGGACCGCCAGATGATGTGCTGGTCCGGGACCTGCTCCATGATGTGGGACTTCCACATCCGGTGGGACCAGAAGACCTGGGCCTTCCAGGAGAGCTCCTCGTCGCTTTCCTGATTGACCGTCTCCACCTTCTTCATGAAGCTCGGGAAGTCCTGGAACTGCGTCCACTGGTCGTACACCAGGCGGCGCGGGGCGCCGATGTCGATCGACTCGACAATGTTGACGATCTTCAGCTTGCCGCCCTTGCCGCCGCCCTTCCCGGTGATCTTCTGCCAGAGCCCCTTCACGCCGGCCTTCAGCCCGCCGGCGAGACCGCCCTTGAGACCCCCCTTGAGGCCGCCCTTGAGGGCGCCGCCCAGCACCCCGGCCCGATTCTCCGAGCCGGTCACCGCGCTGAGGAGGCTCTTGCCGCCGGTCTCCGCGTAGTCGGTCAGCCGCCCGGTGAGGCCCTCGATCTTCCCTTCCGCGGACGAGAGCAGCCGCTCGCTCGCTGCCTGCAGCAGGTTCTGCGCCTCCTGGACGAGCCGGCCGGTCGGCAGGCTTTCAACGATCGCGCCACCGGCCTTCTTGACCGTCTCCGTCGCAGCGCCGGCCGCTCCTTGACCGACGTCCCTGGCCGTGCCGGCCACTCCTTGACCGACGTCCCTGGCCGTGCCGGCCGCTCCTTGACCGGCTCTCCTGGCCGTGCCCGCGACACCCCTGGCCGTTCCCGTCACTGCCCGGCCGGTTCCCCGAACTGCCTGCCCGGCCCGGCCGGCTCTCGTCTCAGCCACCCGACTCACCTCCGCGACTGTCCGGCCCGCCGAACGGGACGGGTTCGCCGCTGCGCCCTCTGGGGCGGGAGTTCCCGCTCTTCCTCGTAGTCCTCGGCCTCATCCTCGTAATCCAGGTCCTCGTAGTCTTCTTCCTCCTCTGCCTGCCTCGATGGCCGGCGGGTTTCCTGCGCCGTCCCCTGCGTACGCAGAGACTCGGCACGTTCGTGCAGCCTGTTGCTCAGAGCGTCGATCTGCCTGCTGGTCGCCGCCACCGCCGCCGCCTTGCCGACCTCCATCAGGTCCCCCCGGAGGCGGTCGGTGATCTGCCCGACCTCGGCGGAGGAGCGCAGGGCCTTGACCCCCTGCGACAGCAGGCCGCCCTCCCCCATGCGCGCGCGGCCGACCAGCCCCGCCAGCGCCAATGCCGCGGCCATGCGCAACTTGCGGCGCCGTCCGAGGTAGTAACCCGCGAGCACGGCGCAGGCTATCCGTGACGTGTTCGACATGATCAGCGCTCCTTTCCCTCAAGCTCCTTCGTCTCGGGATGCACAGAATTCGGTGCACAGGAGCCTGTTGCCGCAGCCGAGACACTCGCCCGTGGGCTGCCCTCAAACAGGACAAAGAACCAGATACTCGGGAAAGTTGCGCAGACTTTGAGCGGCCCAGACCAGAGATTTGCGGTCCCCGGTCACCCGGGCACGGGGGCCATGGCATTGCCCGGCTCAGACCGCTTCCGCGGCCTCTCCGACTCCCTGAAGGATGAGGAAGCGGTGCTGGCCGGCCAGGAGGTGGCCGACTCCGACGATGCCCACGATCGGCCATTCCACGATCTCCAGCACTCCCAGCGCGATGAGTACCGCGTAGAACGCGAGATGCTCGGGCTCCGGAAGGGTGACCGCGCCGAGTACGGGCAGCTCCACCTGTGGCCGGCGCTCGCCGGTGGTGCGCGTGACGACCATGATGCCGCTCCTTCGATCGACGACTGGCCGTCCGGCTGCCCTCCAGCCGGTTCGGTAACTCCGGGTGAGGCAAAGCTTCAACGAGCCCCACGACGGCCACCGCTACTCGTGGGGCGATGCGCCACCGGATCGTGACTGATTGCTACTATCCGTGTTGCCTGGGTGATTAGCCCGGACAGATCACAACGACTCCCCCCGAGGACCTCTCAAGGGGGGACGAGATGACAGACATGGAGCAACCACCGCCTTCCTCTTCCGTCATAGAGGCGTGGATCGGTCAGGTTCTCCGGCTCGCCGGCGTGAGACCGCTCAACGACGCATCGCTCCCGTTCCCGCGGCAAACGCCGCCGAAGGCGCCGCTGTCCCGCACCAGATCCGACGAGCCTTGAAACCGGGGCGCCGCGAAATTCCCGGCCAATTCCGGCAACCGGCCGGACCGCCGGCCCGCGAATAAGCAAAGAGCTCTGTTTCCACCGGCCGAATCGTTCAGCCGCGCGTAAACAATTCGCCCGGCCACGACTGGCAGCGTTCGTCAGCCAGTTTATTGCCGCGACATAACGGACAACCATCACTCATGCCATGGGGGGAAACACGCAAGCGGCCGTCGCGGCCATGATGTTCGTGCGCCACCACCCCGGCGATGGAGGCAACGAGCGCGATGTGCCCCCTGCCCGCCGCGACCATCCCCGGCAACGGAGTCTGTGAGGGCGTCATGGTCATGTCGCGAAGCATCTTCAGGCGCAAGCCGGTGGAGCAGATCGCCACCGAGCACGAAGGAGAACTGTCCAGGTCGCTCGGGCTGTGGCAGCTCACCGCCATCGGTGTGGGCGGCATCATCGGCGCGGGCATCTTCGCCCTGGCCGGCGCGGTCGCCAACCAGACCGCCGGGCCGGCCGTGCTGGTGTCGTTCCTCATCGCCGGGATCGCCAGCGCCGCCGCCGCGTTCTCGTACGCCGAGTTCGCGGGCCTGATCCCGAAGGCGGGGTCCGCCTACACGTACGGGTACGCGGTCCTGGGAGAGATCGTCGGCTGGTTCATCGGCTGGGACCTGCTGCTGGAGTACACCGCCATCGTCGCGGTCGTGGCCATCGGCATCTCCGGCTACTTCGGCTTCCTCGTGCAGCAGCTCGGCTTCACCCTGCCCTCGTGGATGCTCGGCGCGCCCGGCACCGGCAAGGGACACGTGGTGGACCTGTTCGCGGTGCTGCTGTGCCTGCTCATCGCCTTCCTGCTGAACCTCGGGATCCGCGCCGCGGCCAGGTTCGAGACGTTCGTGGTGGCACTCAAGGTCGCCGTCGTGCTGCTGGTGATCGTGGTCGGCTTCTTCCACGTCAACCCGGCCAACTACACGCCGTTCTTCCCGTACGGGGTCAGCGGGGCGATCACCGGGGCTGCCACCGTGTTCTTCGCGGTGTTCGGCTACGACGCGATGAGCACCGCTGCCGAGGAGTCACGGGACGCGCAGCGGCACATGCCGAAGGCGATCCTCTACTCGCTGGCCATCTCCATGGTGCTGTACGTGCTGGCCACGCTCGTGCTCACCGGCATGCAGAACTACCGGCAGATCGACCCGGAGAGCGGCTTCTCCTCGGCGTTCGCCGCCGTCGGGCTGTCCGGGCTGGCGACCCTCATCGCCGCCGGGGCCGTGATCGGCATCCTCACGGTCATGTTCACGTTCATGCTCGGCGTCACCCGCGTCTGGTTCTCGATGAGCCGGGACGGGCTGCTGCCGCTGTGGTTCGCCAAGCTCCACCCGGTACGGCGGGTGCCCACGCGGGTCACGTGGATCGTGGGCGTCGCGTCGGCGGCGATCGCCGGGTTCCTGCCCATCCGTGAGGCGGCCGAGCTGACCAACATCGGGATCCTGCTGGCGTTCGTGGTGGTGTGCGTGGCGGTGATCGTGCTCCGCTACCGGCAGCCCGACCTGCCTCGCAAGTTCCGCATGCCGGGGATGCCGGTGGTGCCGGGCATCGGGGCGCTCTTCTCGATCTGGCTGATCACGTTCCTGGCTCCGGTGACGTGGCTGCGCTTCGCCGCCTGGTTCGCGCTCGGGCTGATCGTCTACTTCGCCTACAGCCGCCGGCACTCGGTGCTGGCTTAGCACCACGCGGCTTCCCGCTTCACCGCCCCCTCTGTCCCTTCAGCACCATTGAGCTCTCGTTTGCACACATGTGACCGATCAACTACGGTCCTTGACTGCTCTTTACCTCTTGTGTGCATGCGTGGAGTGATCAAGTGAATATCCGCAGACCGGGTACCGGCATCGCCCTCACCGCGACCGTGACGGCCCTATGCCTCACCGCTCTGTCACCGGCCTACGCCTCCCCTAACACCCCCTCCCCCACCCCGTCCCCCAGCGCCACCGCGAAGTCCCAGAGCCTTGTCGCGCCGCTGAAGTACCAGCTCAGCCTCAAGGGCCAGCGGCAGGAGACCAACTACTTCTGCGTGCCCGCGTCGTCGTCGATGAGCCTGTCGACCTTCGGCGTCAACGTCAGCCAGTCGACCCTCGCCAAGAAGATGAAGACCACCCCGTCCGGCGGCACCAAGCGCGTGAACGCGCTGCCGGTGGTCAATGCCTACGTCAAGGCCCGCGGCTACAAGTACACGGTCCCCGCCGACACTGCCGGCAACCCGGTCCTCCTCATGAGCCGGGTGGCGAACAACGTCGGCCAGCTGCACCGGGCGCCGGTGCTCGGGGTGTGGATGGAGCAGCTGCCCTGGAACAAGGGCAAGATCAAGGGCAGCAAGGTGGGCCACGCCATCCTCGCCTACGGCTACGACAGGGTGGCCGGCACCATCACCGTCTACGACCCGTGGAAGCCCACCGGCGGCACCCACACCATCAAGGCCTCCGTCCTGGCCGGTCTCCTCCAGCCGGGCGGCATGTACTACATCTCCAAGCTCTAGCCGGCGTCCGGCGGGCCGCCGGCAGCCGGCCCGCCATGACGGCAAAATCTGCCGTCCCGTTTTGTCCCATTAGTCACAAAACATCACTCTTTGCACACGCTTGACCGATTCAACACGGTCATTGACTAATCTTTGCTCCATTTGTGTGCCTATGTGGAGTGATTGCGTGAAGAACCATAGACCGAGGACTGCCGGCATCGCCCTCACCATGGCTGCGACGGTGGGGGCGCTCTGTTTCACCCCCCTGTCACCGGCCTACGCCGCGACGCCCGACGGGTTCGTCAGGCCCTTGAAATATCAGCTCAGCCTGGAAGGCCAGCGGCAGCAGACCAACTACTTCTGCGTGCCCGCCTCGTCGGCGATGAGCCTGGCGAGCTTCGGCATCGCAGTCAGCCAGTCGACCCTGGCCAAGAAGATGAAGACCCACCCGCCGTACGGCACCGAGGGCTCGGACGCCGTGCCGGTGATCAACGCGTACGTCAAGTCCCTCGGCTACAAGTTCACGATGCCCACCGACGCGGACGGCAACCCGGCCGTCCTCATGAAGCGGGTCTCCAAGGACATCGGCGAACTGCACCGGGCACCGGTGCTCACGGTGTGGATGGACCAGCTGCCCTGGAACAAGGGCAAGGTCAAGGGCACCGAGATCGGCCACGCCATCCTCGCCTACGGCTACGACAAGGTCGCGGGCACCATCACCGTCTACGACCCGTGGAAGCCCACCGGCGGCACCCACACCATCAGCGCCTCCGCCCTGGCCCGCGTGCTCCAGCCGGCCGGCAACATGTACTACGTCACCAAGCTCCCGTAGGACACCGGCCCCGCGTTGAACACCGGAGCCTTGCCACGCGTATCTCCACATGGCCATGGGTGTGGAGACTTCATGAGGAGGCACCGTGGTGACCGTGCTGGGGCGGACGGCGGCGGCCGTGGCTCTGACCTCGATCGCGCTGGCCTCCGTTCCCGGCGCCGCCGTCGCCGACCCGTCGCCCGCCCAGGCCAGGGCCAAGCTGGTGAAGCTGAACGAGCGGGCCGACCAGGTGGTCGAGCGCTTCAACCAGGCCACCGAGGCGTACAAGAAGGCCAGGAAGAAGTACGACGCCCTCAACGCCGAGTTCGGCCGCAAGGACGCCCAGGCGGACACCTTGCGCCAGGACCTCGTCGGGGCGGCGGTCGGCGACTACCAGCACGGCCCCTTCAGAGGGTGGGAGCGGCTCACCGGCCAGGGCGACCCCGAGGCGATCCTGGGCGGCATGGCCTCGCTCCAGCAGCTGGCCGAGGCCAGGGCGGCGAAGGTAGGCGCCTACCTGGCGGCCGCCAAGGAGCTGCGCGATCGGCGCGACGAGGCCAAAGCGGTCCTGGCCGAGGCCGAGAGCGCGCGCGACAAGGCCGGCGACGAGAAGGCCGAGATCGAGAAGCTGATCGCCGAGCAGACCAAGCTCCTGCGCGGGCTGGGCACGTACAGGACGGGGAACACCAACAGCCGGGGCATCCCGTACACCGGCTCGGCCTCCGGCAACGCCCGCGCCGCGCTCCGGTTCGCCTTCGCCCAGGTGGGCAAGCCCTACCGGTACGGCGGCACCGGCCCGGGCTCCTACGACTGCTCCGGCCTGATCCAGGCCGCCTGGCGCGCGGCGGGAGTCGCGCTGCCCCGCACGACCTGGACCCAGTGGAGCTGGGGATCCGACCGCCGCGTCCCACTGAACGCGTTGGAGCCCGGGGACCTGCTCTTCAGCAAGGGGCTGGGACACATGGGCATGTACGCCGGCAACGGCAAGATGGTCCACGCGCCCCAGACCGGAGACGTCATCAAGGTCGTCGACCTCGACGACTACTGGCGCAACCGCCTCGCCGGCGCGATCCGCCCCTGACGTGCCGGCTCCACTTGTGAAACCCTGCCATTGATCGCATGGCAAGGGAGGCGACGATGGGCTCCAAGGCTCGCGAGGAGCGCCTGCGCCGCTATTGGGACAGGCAATCCGTTTCCTACGACCGGCAGATGGCCTACTTCGACCGGAGGTTCTTCGGCGATACCCGCTCGTGGATCTGCGGCCAGGCCGCTGGAGACACCCTCGAGGTCGCCGTCGGCACGGGCCTCAATCTGCCGCTCTATCCCGAAGGCG
Organism: Nonomuraea sp. NPDC049400; assembly: GCF_044466425.1. NCBI lineage: Bacteria > Bacillati > Actinomycetota > Actinomycetes > Streptosporangiales > Streptosporangiaceae > Nonomuraea > Nonomuraea sp. NPDC049400. Next base: position 366,100 of record NZ_JBITMP010000001.1, on the reverse strand, counting down.
TCCGCCTGACCGGCGTCGAGTGGAGCCCGGCCATGCTGGCGATCGCCCGGCGCCGGGCGTCCGAACTCGGCGTCCAGGCAGAGCTGTATGAAGGGGACGCCCAGGCACTCGCCTTCCCGGACGCCGCCTTCGACACGGTGGTGTGCACTTTCTCCCTCTGCGCCATCCCCGACCACCGGCGGGCGATCGCCGAGATGGTGCGCGTGCTCCGGCCCGGCGGGATGCTCCTGCTCGCCGACCACGTGGCCGCCTCGGCCTGGCCGGTCCGCGTGGTGCAGCGGCTGGTCGAACTGGTGACCGTGCCGCTGGGAGGCGAGCACTTCCTGCGCCGCCCCATCCTCCAGCTCCCCGGTCACGGCCTCACCGTCGAACGTCACGACCGCTTCAAGCTCGGCCTCGTCGAACGCCTGGCCGCCCGCAAACCCGCCGCATAGCGCGGCCCCCTGTCGCCCCCGGAACCGTGTCCCGGGGGCGAGGCGCTCAGGAGCTCCGTACCGGGAGGCTGGTCAGGCCGTGCATGAGCAGGCCCGGGCGCCAGGCGAGCCGCTCCTCTGGAACGGCGAGCCGGAGGCCGGGGAAGCGCTCGAGCAGGTGGCCGAAGGCGACCGCGCCCTCGGTCCTGGCCAGCGGGGCGCCGAGGCAGTAGTGGATGCCGTGGCCGAACGCGACGTGCTGGCCGGGAGCGCGGGTGACGTCGAAGCGGTCGGGGTCGGCGAACTGCGCGGCGTCCCGGTTGGCGGACAGGAAGGACACGAGCACGAGCTGGCCCTGCGGGATCTCCATGCCGCCGATCGTGACGGGCTCCTTGGTGAACCTGAGGGTGGACGTGCTGACCGGCCCGTCGAAGCGGAGGAACTCCTCGACCGCGGCCGGCAGCAACCCCTTGTCCTCACGGAGCTTGGCGAGCTGCTCCGGATGGCGCAGCAGGGCGAGCATGCCGTTGCAGATCAGGTGCACGGTCGTCTCGTGGCCGGCGACCGTGAGCAGGAACGCGGTGTCGACGAGCTCCCGCCGGCTCAGCGCGCCCTCCTCGTCCTGCGCCTGGACCATGGCGCTGAGCAAGTCGCCGGTCGGCTTGGCGCGCCTGGCCTCGCAGAGCTCGGCGAGGTAGGTGAGGAAGTCGGTGGCGGCCCGCACCACCTCCTCGGGGTCGAGCACGGCGCCCTCGATGGTGGTGTTGGACCACTTGATGAGCCGCGGCCAGTCCTCCTCGGGGATGCCGAGCAGCTCTCCGATCACCATGGCGGGCAGGGGCACGGCGTAGTCATGGAGGAGGTCGAACTCCTCGCCCACCTTGTCGAGGAGCCCGGCGCTGATCTCCTCGATGCGGGGCCGCAGCGCCTGCACGCGCCCGGCGGTGAACACCTTGCCCACCAGCCGGCGCAACCGCGCGTGGTCGGGCGGGTCGTTGAAGAGCATGTTGTGCGGCACGGTGGCTTCGAAGCCGCTGCTGTCGCCGCCCTCCAGCTCGTTCGACTTGATCATGTGCGGGTTGTTCGCGAAGTCCTTGCTGAGGCGCGGGTCGGTGCAGGCCGCCTTGACGTCCTCGTAGCGGCTCACCACCCAGACCCGTACGCCCTGCGGAGTGGCAGTGCGGTAAACGGGCTGTTCTGTGCGGAGTCGTGCATAGACCGGATGCGGGTCACGCAAATAGTCCTCATCGAACAATGTCTCGGCCATCGTCGCCCTTTCGCATACGGAATGGCAGGGCCTCACTTTATCGACCGCCCCAGAAAACACGTCCGGCGCCCTGCCATTTCGCCTTGTTGCCGCGTATTCTCCGGGAGCCCAAAACGAGCCGGAGGTCACCTCACCAGCGCTTGCCAGGAGGGCGGCATATTGCGGCTGACCTCGATTCCCGAGAACACCGACGGCTCCTGCGGCCCGTGTTTGCGCGCCCAGGCGGCCATCTGCGCCAGCCCCTCGGCCAGCGGCACCGAGTCGGCGCCCACCCCCAGGATCTCCCTGGCCTTGTCGTGCGCGGAGAAGGCGTGGACCACCTCGTGCCGCGCCTCCAGGTGCCGCACCCGCAGCGGCGCGTCCATCGCCTCCGCGACCGCCCTGGCCAGCTCGTTCACGGTGTAGGGGGTGTCGCCGCCGATGTTGAAGACCTCGCCGTAGGCGCGCGGGTTGCCGATCGAGCGCGCGATCGGCAGCGCCACGTCGTCGATGTGGCTGAAGGCGCGGGTCTGCTCGCCGTCGCCGAAGACGGTGCACTCCTCGCCGCGCAGGATCTGGTTCATGAAGATCCCGATGACGTTGCGGTAGCGGTCGCCGATGTTCTGCCGCTCGCCGTAGACGTTGTGCGGCCGGAAGATGATGTACGGCAGGCCGAACATCTCGTGGCTGACCTTCAGCTCCTGCTCGACCGCGTACTTGGCGATGCCGTACGGGTCCACCGGGGCGGGCGTCAGGTCCTCGGTCATGGGGGGACTGGCGTGGCCGTAGACGGCGATGGAGGAGGTGAAGACGAAGCAGCGCACGGTCCCCGCGTTGACGGAGGCGTTGATCAGGTTCACGCTGCCGATCACGTTGTTGGTGTAGTTGTAGCGCTTGATGAAGTGGCTGAGCCCTTCGGCGGCGTACGCGGCCAGGTGGAAGACGTAGTCGAACTTCCAGGTCCTGAACAGTTCGTCAACGGTCTCCGGATCGCACACGCTGCCCTCGTGGAAATGGGCGCCGCCCGGCACGTTGGCCGCGTACCCGCCCGACAGGTCGTCGAGCACCACGACGCGGTGGCCGGCGCGGAGCAGGTCGGCCGCGACGTGGGAGCCGATGAAACCGGCGCCCCCGGTGACGAGTGAGGTGGAGGTCATGACAGTCGTTCCTTTCCGCTGATGGCGCGCGTGCTCACACGCCCATGAGTTGACGGGACCGCGGTCGCAGCCAGTGGAGGATCGCCGCCGCGTGGACGAGCTCGCCGAACGCGATCAGGACCACCGCGCCGAGCGCACCCGCCCACGGCACGACGACGAAGGCCAGCGCCCCGATCACGGCCAGCGACAGTGCCGCCCCGACCGCGGTCGCGTGCAGCGCCTGGCGGCTGGCGTTCTCCATCACGTAGTTGGCGCTGCCGACGGCGAAGATGACCGGGACACAGGCGATGTAGAGGATCACGACCCCCACGTCCCCGCGCGGCTGCAGCACGGTCAGCGCCAGCACCAGCACGGCCAGCACGTACGGCGTGCCGATCAGCATCAGCAGGCCCAGCCAGCGCGACAGCCGCTTGTAGGCCGCGGTCAGATCCCGCTGGTGCAGCGCCCTGGACACGTCGGGCTGCAGGATGCGCAGCAGGTAGGAGAAGGCGTTGAGCAGGGTCGAGGAGGCGGTGGACGCCATGTAGAGGCCGGTGCTCTCGGCCTGCGCGCCGGCCACGGACAGGGCCAGGAACATCAGGCTGATGGCCATCCCGCCGGCCAGGTCGGGCACGGCCATCCGCAGCGACGTCCCGACGGCGGCCTTCTTTAGCGCGCCGCGGCGCAGCCCGCGGAAGTCGGGCCGCAGCCCGGCCAGCAACGCCAGGTTGAGCACGGCCACCGTGCCGGCGTACAGCGTCAGGAACGTGCCCGGGCTGATCCCCAGCGCCAGCGCCGCCCCCGTGTAGCCGGCCAGTGCCGCCGAGAGCACGAGGTGGTTGGCCACGTCGCGCGCGGGTTTGCCGATGGCCCTGGTCAGGCCGACGAGCACCTGGTTGAGCCCCACGCCGATCTGGCTCAGCCCGGCGAGCGCGGCCAGCGGCCACGGCCCGTTGCGCCCGAGCGCCAGCATGCCGCCCAGGACGGCGAGCGCCACCACGAGCAGGACCCCGGCGAGCGCCACGAAGACGCCGATCAACGCGGGCACGGTGTACCGCAGCCGGGGGATCAGCTTGAGCGCGCACTTCTCGATCCCGGTCGTGGCGATCACGGCCAGGACGGCGGCGCCGCCCATGGCCTGCGCGTACCCCGCGTACTCCGGCGAGCCCCAGGCCGCCAGCAGCGCCACGTTGGCCAGCAGCAGCGTCCCGCGGAACACCGCCCGCCCGCCCATCAGCGCCGCCAGCCGCCGCACGGTGGCCGCCCCGGGGCGTTTCATGCGACGTAGTCGGAGGTGACGAACCGGCCCTTACCGCCCGGTGTGACGAGCACGGACTCCGCCCGCACCACCTCCAGCGGGAACTCCCCTCCGGCCAGCCCGAACAGCTTCTCGCGCACTGTCGCGAACACCCGCTCGGCCTCTTCCTCGCCGCTCGGCACGACGTGGAGGCGCACCAGCCCGCCCGCCTCCTGGTGGACGAAGCACTCGCTGATGCCGGGGTGGGTGGCCGCCAGGTGCAGGAACGCGTCCGGGTAGAGCCGCTCGCCCGAGGGCAGCGTGACGTAGTCGTTGCTGCGTCCCGTGGTCAGGCGCAGGACGCGGAAGCGGCGGCCGCAGGGGCAGCGTCCCGGCTCGATGAGGCCGATGTCGCCCAGGCTGTAGCGCAGCAGCGGCATCGCCCGCTCCAGGAACGCGGTGACCACCACCCGGCCGGGCTCGCCGTCCGGCACCGGCTTGCCGCGCTCGTCCACGACCTCGCAGTAGACGCGGTCCTCGCCCAGGTGGGCGCGGCCGTGACGGCAGTCGTAGGCCACGTTGAGCACCTCGAAGGCCGAGTACTCGTCGAAGACCGTCGCCGCGAACTGCGTGGCGAACATGGCGCGGTGCTCGGGCAGCAGCAGCTCCGACTCGGTCATCACGATCCGCAGCGTCCGCCGCAGCCGCGCCAGCTCGTCCGGGGTGAGCGCCCGCAGCAGCGCCCGCAGGTGGACGGGGTAGCCGATCAGCACCTTGGGGCGGTTGGCCAGCAGCTCCGCCTTGATCTCCGCCATGGGCCGGTGCGAGAGGAGCACGTGCCGTCTGAACAGGCCGAACCGCTCGAACATGCGGGCCGGCGGCGCGAACGGCCGGATGTGGCTGAGCCGGTCGGTGGGCAGGTAGCGGCCGGTGGCCAGGAACCTGCGCACGCACGCGGCCATGTGGTAGTCGTGGCTGTCCTGGTCGTGCAGGATCCTGACCCGCCGGCCGGTGCTGCCGCTGGTCTGGAACGACAGGCACCGCTCCGGGTCCACGCCGTCGGCGAGCATGCGCTCCAGCGGCTGCTCGCGCAGCACCTGCTTGTCCAGCACCGGCAGCTCGGCCAGCTCCGCCAGGCCGCGCAGCGGCCCCCGCGCGTAGCGCGGGTCGTCGCGGTAGTACGGCACCCGGGTGCGGGCCAGCTCCAGCACCCGGTTGAGCCCGCGGAGCTGGCGGCGGCGCAAGGCCGCCACGCTGCCGTACTGCCGCGCGATGGTGAGCGGGACGTACGCCGCCTCGCGCACGAGCACCGCTCTACGCGCTCTCGGTCCGGGTCCGGACGAACCGCAGCCTGAGCGAGTCCCACCAGCGCTGCGGGCTGAAGAACACCGCCAGCGCCAGCACCACGTGGACCGCGATGAACGCGTACGCCTCGTACTTGGTGGGCGGGTGCCCGAGGAACACGGTCATGTGCGAGGCCCAGTCCCACACCTCGGGGATGGTGGCCCACGCCGGGTCGGTGTGGTCGTTGACCGTGAGGAAGGCGAGGTCCTCCAGGCCCGACAACATCAGCAGCAGCATGCCGTACGAGAGCCTGCGCACCAGCGCCGCCGAGCCGCCGCCCAGCCGGAAGGCCAGCGTCATGCCCATGATGAGGAACGGCGTCACCGTGAGCACGTGGTAGTACAGGCCGTAGAACGCCTCGCGGGTGCCGGCCGCCACCCCGCCGAAGAAGAAGATCTTCGGCACGAAGTAGAGGAAGTACACCAGGAACGCGACCGGCACCGACCAGACCGCGAGCCTGATCCGCTTGGCCCACTCCACGTCCAGCCTGGCCACGGCCTCGGTGGCGAAGACGAACGGCAGCAGCTTCACCAGGAAGATGCCCAGCGACTTCACCTCCCGGTCGTGGGGCAGTCCGAACCAGACGAACGCCGCGGAGGCGGCCGCCAGCGCCGCGAATATCAGGAAGCCGAGCGGCTTACGGGGGATCATGGGGAACCTTTCACATCGGGCTCGATCTCGAATCGGAGAGTGCGCAGGGCGCGGTCCAGGGCGTCTTCCAGCAACTCCCGCGTGTCGGCGACCAGGACCAGGTAGCCGAGCTTGTGCCCGGCCTGCGTGTAGGCGCGTACGTGGTCGCCGGGCGACTTGAACACCTGCACGTCCACCACCTCGGGCATCCGCCTGAGCTCGGCGAGCCCGTCGATGGCGGTGAGCACGCCGTCGGCCTCGGCGGCCAGGATGCGCAGCGCGGCGATGCGCCGGTGGGTGACGTCGATGGTCAGCGGCTCGCCCAGGGCCAGCCGGATGGCCGCCTCGACCGTGTTCAGGCCGAAGGCGTGCCGCACCATCAGCGGCATGCCGTTGCCGCCCAGCCTGGCGCCCATCTCGATGAAGCACAGGTCGCCGCCGGGCGTCAGCACGAAGTCGAAGTTGACCGGGCCGTGCCGGTGCCCGACCTCGGCGCAGATGGCGCTGACCGCCTCGCTCAGCCGCGCGTACACGGACGGGTCGAGGTCGGCGGGCACCACGTGGGCCAGGCTGATCATCGCCGGCGACCCGGTGATGACGCGGTCGGTGACGGCCATGAACGCCAGCCGCCCGTCGGCGAAGAACGACTCCACCGCGCCGTGGCTGCCCTCGATCAGCTCCTCCAGGATCACCTGGCGGGAGAAGGAGTGCTTGCGGGCGTACTCGATCGCGCCCGGCAGGTCGGCCGGGCCGGTCAGCACGGTGATGCCCTTGCTGCCCGACGAGTCGGCCGGCTTGACGATCAGCGGGTAGCCGAGGCCGGCCGCCGCGCCGATCAGCTTCTCGATGTCGTCGTCCTGCACGTAGCGGTACGCGGGCAGCCCGAGCCGGTCGATGACCTGCCGGAAGAAGCCCTTGTCCACCGTGCACCGCAGGGCGTCGGGCGCGGTCTGGTGCGGGGTGCGGTAGATCCGGCGCAGCTCGGCCACCGACTCCTGGGCCGCGTCACTGGCCGGGGAGATGACGGCGGCGACGTCGATCGGGCCCAGGGCGCGGGCGATGCCCTCCGGGTCCCTGCTGGTCATGCAGAGGAACTGGTCGGCCTCCGCGGCGCCGAGCGCGTCGGGGCGCTGGTCCACGCCGATCACCCGGTAGCCGAGCCTGCGCCCCTCCCGGTAGGCGGGGATCTGGTCCTCGCCTCCGCCGAGCACGATGAGGTTTCTCAACTGACGTTCTCCCAGACTTCGGCGACGACATAAGGGGTCTCGTGGCCGTACAGGGCCTCGTCCGCCCGGATCGGGATGTTGGCCTCGCGGATCTGGTAGCGCGGCACGCCGATCGCCTGCACGCGCATCACCCGTACGAGATAGCGGGCGACCACGGCCAGCAGCACGAGCGTGACCAGCGCGGTGCCCAGGGCCGCCAGGTCGACCACGATCGGGCCGACGTGCCCGGCCAGCGCCAGCGCCGCGATCACGATCCCCCCGGCCACCGCCGCGGTGGTCAGACCGATGAGCCAGGTCAGCGGCCGGAACGAGAACCCGACGAACAGCTCGGTGGCGTGCGTGAACAGCTTGCGCAGATTCCACTTGCCGGTGCCGTCCACCCGCGGCTGGTGCGTGGTGGGCAGCGTGGTGTAGCGGGCGCCGAGCAGCGGGGCGGTGGCGATGAAGTACGGCGTGGACAGCTTGCTGTCCACCACCTTGCGCGCCACGCTGGTCCGGACGATCCGGAACACCGACGCGCCCTGGGGCAGCTCGATGCCGAGCCAGCGCTGGGCGATCATCTGGTGCGCCCAGGTGCCGAGCCTGCGGTACCAGGCGTCCTGGCGGTTCTCGCGCACGGCGAAGACCACGTCGTAGCCCTCCATCGCCTTGGCCACGAGCCGGTGCATCTCGTGCGGGGGCGACTGCAGGTCCGCGTCGAACTGCACCGTCCAGGCCTTGGAGGCGTACTTGAACCCGGCGGAGAAGGCCGCCTCCAGGCCGAAGTTCCTGGCGAAGGAGATGTACTTCACCCGGGGGTCGGCGGCGGCGAAGCCCTTGATCGCCTCCAGCGTGCCGTCGGTGCTGCCGTCGTCGATGAACAGCAGCTCGACGTCCTCGTACTTGCTCAGCTCCGCCTGGATCTCCTGGTACGCGCGCTCGACGCAGGCGATCTCGTTGTAGCACGGGATGATCGCGGTGATGCCGGGAGGCGGCATACGGATGTCCTTCATACCCACATGCGCCCCCGTCTGATGGATAAGCGCTGGTCGGCCGTTTTCTTCAGCGACATGCGACACGGGCCCTTTTCTGGGTTGCGGATTAATCACCGGAAAGCGCGTGATCTTCGTGTACCTTTACGATCTTGATTTTTCCGTTCGCTTCTGGGGCTATCTGGGTTGCCGTCCGTACGGTGGGGTCCAGGCCGGGCGCCTGGCGGCGGAGCGCCTGCTCGATGTCGGCCGCGAGGTCGTGGCGGGCGTCCGCCGTCGGCACGATCACCACCTCGATCGCCCCTGGCCGGTGCTGGATCAGCTGCATCCGGGTCACCTCGGGGAAGGACTGGACCGCGTAGGTGAGGAAGTCGCCGTAGTAGCGCCGGCCGTCGGCGGCGGCGATGCGGTCCTCGCTGCGGCCCAGCACCTCGCGCACGATGGGCGTGCGGGCCACTCCGCAGGGGCAGTCGCTGGGCGTGATGTGCACCCGGTCGCCGAGCCGGTAGCGGATCAGCGGCATGGCCTGGCCGCGCAGCCTGGTGAGCAGGATCTCGCCCCGGCCGTCCTCGACCGAGACGGTGCCGTCCTCGTGCTCGACCTCGACGACCAGGTCGGAGGTGCGCAGGTGCAGGCTCCCCCGCGGGCAGGCCCGGGCGATGGTGAACGTCTCGACGCAGGCGTACACCTCCTGGTGGGCCGCGCCGAAGTAGTCGAGGATGTGCGCGCGGGCGGCCGGGGTGAGCCGCTCGCCGCCGAACAGCACGGTCCTGACGCCCTCGTGGGCGATGCCGCGCCGCTTCAGCTCGTCCACCACGCTGGCGATGACGTTGGGGAACCCGACCAGGAACGTGGGCCTGGCCGTCAGGAACGCGGCCACCTGCTCATCCAGCGACCGGTCGGTCGGGATGTGGAAGTTGCGCAGCACGCCGAAGCGCTCGAGCGGGTGGCGCAGGAACTGGCTGACCCGGAAATAGGCGATCCGGTCGGAGGGGCGCAGCCCGCTGGAGAGCATGTCCTGCAGATACGTGGCGCGCAGGTAGCCCAGGTCGCGTTCCGAGTTGCGGATGGTGATAGGGATGCCGGAGGAGCCGCTGGTCGTGGCGGCACGGGTGTTGGCCTCGGTGAACCCGTCGGCGAGCAGGTCGGCCCCGTTGTCGTGCAGGTCCATGCGGTCCAGCACCGGGAAGCCGGCCAGGTCTGACGCGCTGCGCAGTCCCTCGACCCGGGCCTCGGCGAACGTGCGCCGGTAGTAGGGGACGTTGGCGTAGGCGTGCCGTACGAGGGCGCGCAGGCGCTGGGCCTGCAGGCGCCGCTGCTCGTCGTGGCCGAGGCGTTCCCTGCGGCGGATGCCGGCCAGGTGGTAGGCGACCGGCACGAGGCTGAACGTGGACTTCCTCACGAGGCCACCGCCCCGCGGCCGGCCGGCCGGTCCGATCCGGCCATCTCAGCAGAAGGTGTTCTGGTCGTGGACGAGCAGCCACCGCCCGTCGGCCCGGGTGAAGTAGAGGGTCAGGTAGTAGAGCTTCTGGTACGGCTTGCCCTCCGGGTCCAGGTCGTCGTACACGACCGACAGCAGGGCGAAGGCGGACTCGCCCCCTGTCTCCACCCGCACGGTCTCGGCTCGCAGCGACCAGTCGGGATCGGCGAACCAGGCGGCGTGGAACTCGGCGATCGCCTCCCTGCCGCGCAGGAGCGTCCCGTTCGGCAGGATCAGCGAGGCGTCCTGGTGGACGGTGGCCAGATATCCCTCCAGGTCGCGTGCCTCGATTGCCGTGAGATGCGCGTCGAGCGCCTGTGAGAACTCCACGGTCGTTTGCCTCTCGAGATGTCGGACGGTCGCCACGTGGGAGCGGTCGTGTCTGGGCAAGTCGGTGCGGCCGCCCCCGGCGGTCGTGCTCATGTGCTTCGTCCTAGGAGGCCGTGCGGATCAAATTGCCGGCGGTCCAGAGCTGGGGACGCTCCTGAAACCAGGAGATGGTCTGCCGCAGCCCGTCCTCGATGGGCGTCTTGGGCACCCAGCCCAGCCGGGTCTTCGCGAGCGTGATGTCAGGACGGCGGATCTTCGGATCGTCCTGCGGCCGCGGCACGAACGTGATCTCCGATGCCGAGCCGGTGAGCTCCTTGATCCACTCGGCCAGGGCGAGCATGGAGATCTCATGCGGGTTGCCCAGGTTGACCGGTCCGACCAGGTCCGAGTTGAAGACCCGGAAGACGCCCTCGACCAGGTCGTCCACGTAGCAGATCGACCGGGTCTGGCTGCCGTCGCCGGACACCGTGATCGGCTCGCCGAGCAGCGCCTGCCTGATGAACGTCGGGATCGCGCGGCCGTCGAACGGCCGCATCCGGGGACCGAACGTGTTGAAGATCCGCAGGATCGCGGTGTCGACGCCGCAGGCACGCCGGAAGGCCATGGTCATGGCCTCGGCGAAGCGCTTGGCCTCGTCGTAGACGCCGCGCGGGCCCACCGGGTTCACGTTGCCCCAGTAGGTCTCCGGCTGCGGGTGGACCAGCGGGTCGCCGTAGGTCTCCGACGTGGAGGCGAGGACGAACCGGGCGCCCTTCTCCTTGGCCAGCTCGAGGGCGTTGAAGGTGCCGCTGGAGCCGACCCGGAGCGTGTCGATGGGCAGGCGGAGGTAGTCGGTGGGCGAGGCGGGCGAGGCGAAGTGCAGCACGGCGTCCACGGCGTCCGGGAGGACCAGGTGCTGGGACACGTCGGCGCGGATCAGCCGGAAGCGGTCGTCGGCCATGAGATGCTCGACGTTGGCGACCGCTCCGGTGAGGAAGTTGTCGACGCAGAAAATGCGGTAGCCCTCGGCCAGAAATCGCTCACAAAGATGAGAACCGAGAAAACCGGCGCCGCCGGTAATGGCCACGACAGGCCGTCTTATAAGGGATTCTCACTATCTTTCCCGCATTTTATGGCAGCCAAAAAAGGCATGTTGCGCCCCCGCGTCACATCTTTTGAGCGGGCCCTTGTGAGGTCCCTCAGAAAGATCGGCTTCGATCCACGGGAAGATTATGACGGCCGCGTCGCCACCGTCAATCCCGTTTTGTTGCCATATTCGGACAACATTTCCCGCCACGCCGCCATCACGCACGCCTCCAGGCTGTGACGCGATCGCCAGTTCTTTCCAGCCACGGGGCCGGGATCTTGTATCCGCAAGACAGAAGCGCACCGTGTTCGATCTGTTACATGGTGTGATGCGAGCTGCTCAGGCAGCTCTCCGAGCAGCACGGACCCGAGGAGAAAACAGCAATGAGGTCGACGACACACGGCATGCGGATCGCAACCGTCACCGGCGCCATCGCACTCACCATCGTGGCTTGCGCCGCCCCGGCCACGGCCGCGCCCGAGCCCGCCGCCCCGGCGGCCGGGGACATCTGCCTGTGGAGCGGGCGGGACTACACCGGCGCGTCGTGGTGCTGGAACCCGGGGAACGGCTACGTGGACGTGCCACCGGCGCTGCACGACAACGTAGGGTCCTTCATCGCCCACGCCAACGGCTGCTTCATCAACTGGATCCACGTCCCCGACCGCAAGGAGACGCGCGTGGTCCGTGACGGCGACTACCGCAGGGTGTACAAGAACGACTTCGGCGGCAAGATCGACGCCGTGGCGCCCACCTGCTAGGACGCCGAGTCAGCCGACGGGCTCTGGGCGGTCGCAGCGCGGACAGAGCCCGTCCCGGCGCGCTCGCCTTCACCGATGAGCCGATCATGATCGCCGTCCAGCCGAGGGCGGTGGCCCGGCCCCGCGTGGGGCAGCGGCCGGCGACCGCCGCGTACACCATCGGAGGCCGCCGTGCACGCCCACCCGGCCGGCGTCATCGAGGCGCTGTGGCACTCGAGCGGCTGAAGGTCAGGGCGGGCCGAGCACTTCGGGGGTGACCAGGGCGCGGGCGGCGGCGGCGAAGTAATCGCCGGAGGCGGCGTCGGTCAGGCCGAGGATGGCTCCCTGGCTGAGGCCGACAAGAAGCCCTCTGAGCGCCGTGGCCAGGCGTCGCGCCTGGCGCAGGGTAAGGGGCGCCGCGTCGTGGGACCTGCCGGCGAGGAGCACGGCCAGGCGTTCCTCGTGCGCCCGTACGGATGCGGCGAGCCTGGGCCGCAGCTCCGGGTCGCGCAGCGCCAGGTCCTGCAGACTGATCTCGAACGACAGGTGCCGCAGCGCGTCGGGATCCTCACACAGGCCGCGGTAGTGGCGGGCGAAGGCGTCGACCGTCTCGAGCACGTCCAGGCTTGCCGGAATGGCCTCCGCGCTTTCGTAATGCGGGCCGAGGTAGTCGGTGACCAGCGCGATCAGCAGGCCGTTCTTGCTGCCGAACAGCGAGTAGACCGCGCCGGTGGTCAGCTCGGCCTCCTCGGCGATCTCCTCCAGCCTGGCGCGGTAGCCGTCTCTGGCGACGATCCGGCGGGCCGCGTCGAGCAGGGCACGCCGGTTGCGCTCCTTGGTCTCGGCCCTGGTCATTCTCATAATCCTATTATTACCGTAATTCCATTATTCATGTCGACAAGTACATGCACCAGGCCCGCGACGCGTTTTGCCACCTGTGACACGACTTGGCGCGCAAAGTTGTGACATATGGCTTTTGTGCCGTCTTAGGCGAAATGTAACTCCTGTGTTCTCGACGGCCGCCCAAACTGGAGAAGGACCCAGGCGCGAGCCCGGGGCCGATTCGCGCCGCAGCGGGTTCGCCCGCCGCGGCTCACCGAAATCGGGGGGATCACAGTGAAACGAGTGCTTCTCGCGGCGGCGCTGGCGCTGACCGCCAGCACCGCCGGCACCGCCCACGCTTCCGTCCTTACGCCCACGCCGGAGACGTCACCGTCACCGGAGGCGACCATGCCGGAAACCTCGCCGGCGCCGGAGGAGACCATGCCCGAGGTCTCACCGTCACCGGATGAGACGACGCCGGGCGCCACCGCCAGCCCGTTCGGGCCCGGCTGCGCCGCGATGGAGAGCAACCTGGCCGGCATCGCGGACAAGCCGGCCGGCACTGCCCTCTCCGAGGTCTCCGAGCTCTCCACGCTGTCGGAAGCGGTGAAGCAGGCCGGTCTGGAGGAGAAGCTGAACTCCGCCAAGGACATCACGATCTTCGCACCGGAGAACAAGGCGTTCGACGCGATCCCGAAGGAGGCCCGGGACAAGCTCATGGCCGACAAGGACCAACTGGCCAAGGCCATCAACTACCACGTGGTCGAGGGCAAGAAGGCGCCGGCCGACCTGGCGGGTGCCACGCTCAAGACCATGCAGGGCGCCGAGCTGACCGTGAAGGGTTCCGGCGAGGACCTCACGATCAACGGCGCCAAGATCGTCTGTGGCGACGTGCACACGAGCAACGCCGTCGTCTACGTCGTCGACAAGGTCCTGATGCCCCAGTGAGGGCCACGGGGTCCTGACCCGGGCGGAGGGCACGATCGCCAGGCGACCGTGCTCTCCTCCCGAACCCCCGCCGAGACCGCTCCCCCGCAGTGCCCGTTTCTTACCGTCCGGGCGCCGCCCTCGACGCCATCGAGGCCGCCTTCTGCTCACACCGACCCTGCCGATCATCGCGTTCCCCTAGGGCAGGGACACGCCGCAGGACCGGCCTTCGGCGGACTGGACCGGCTGGACGCCGTACACCTATCCCTTCAACATGACCCAGCAGCCCGCCGCCGGCGTGCCCTGCGGCTTCACCTCCGCCGGCCTACCCATCGGCCTGCAGATCGTCGGCCCCCGTCACGCCGACGCGCTCGTGCTGCGTGCGGCCCGCGCGTACGAGCGCGCCACGGACTGGACGTCGGCGGCGCCGCGGCGGCGTCGCGTTCGGCAGGCGTGAAGCTCATCACATACACTCTGTCCAGCGGTTTCGCGGCGGGTCGGATCGCACCGGCCACCCGTCTGCCTTGCCGGAGCACCAGGCGGCCGGCTACGAGATCGGCGCGACCGCGGCCCTCGTCGAACCCTGCGGCGCAGGGCAACGAAACCAAAGAGAAAAGATCATGCGAATTCTCGCGACCCTCATAGTCGGTGCCGCGTTCGGCCTCGCCGCCTGCGGTTCGTCCGCCGGCAGTGAGCCCTCGGGAGACCTCAATATCGGAATGACCGTTTCGACGCTGGACAACCCCTACTTCGTCCAGTTCCGCGACGGCGCGGAGGCGGCTGCGCAGAACTTCGGGGTCAAGCTGACCGTCACCGACGCGAACAACGACGCCACCAAGCAGGCGGCCCAGGTCCAGAGCTTCACCGGCCAGAAGATGAAGGCGATCATCATCAACCCGGTCCGCTCCGAGACGCTCGGACCGGCGGTCAAGGCCGCTGCCCAGCTCAACATCCCCGTGATCGCGGCCGACCGCTCGGTCAACGGCGCCGAGGTGGCCCAGACCCTGACCTCCGACAACGTGGCCGGAGGCAAGCTGGGCGCCCAGGAGCTGGCCAAGCAGCTCGGCGGGAAGGGCGAGGTGGTCGTGCTCGAGGGAACGGCCGGCACCTCCGCCGCCCGCGACCGCAGCCGGGGCTTCTACGAAGGCATCGCCGCGTACCCGGACATCAAGGTCGTCGCCAAGCAGCGGGCCGACTTCCACAGGGCCAAGGGCGTGCAGGCCATGACGCAGCTGATCCAGCGTCATCCCGACATCACAGGGGTGTTCGCGGAGAACGACGAGATGGCGCTGGGCGCGGTCCAGGCACTGGGGCCGAAGGCGCGTCAGGTCAAGGTGGTGGGCTTCGACGGCACGCCGGAAGGCATCAAGGCGGTGCAGGCGGGCACGCTGGCCGCCACGGTCGCCCAGCAGCCGAGGCTGCTCGGCTGGCAGGCGGTGGACGGCGCCATCAAGGCGGCGAGGGGGCAGATCATCGCGAAATCTGTGGCAATTCCCGTCAAAGTGGCGACCAAGGAGAACGCCCGGGAGTTCTGGACTTTCTAAAAATTTCGGGCGCGCGCGACGGGGGCCGGCCCGATCCGGTTGCCGTCGACGGGCGCCGGAAAACGTTGTCTATACTCCAGGCTCATGGCCAGCAGAGGCGAGCACCGCCCGAACACGATCCGGGACGTCGCGGCACGGGCGGGCGTGTCCGTCTCCACGGTGTCCAGGGTGATGGCCGGGGACTACCCGGTGGCGCAGGCCACCAGGCAGCGGGTGCAGCGGGCGATCAAGGAGCTCAACTACGTCGCCAACACCCACGCCCGCGCGCTGGTGGCGGGCAGCACCCAGACGGTGGCGTTCATCGTCAACGACGTGCGCGGGCCCGCCTTCGCCTCGGCTGTTTACGGGGCCGAGCAGGAGGCCGCGCGCCGCGGGCGGCTGTGCCTGGTGTGCACGACCGAGGGCGATCCCGAGCGGGAGCTGACCGCCGTCCGCCTCATGCGCGAGCAGCGCGCGTCGGCGGTGATCCTGATCGGCGGGGCGGTCGAGGACGACGCCTACCGCGCGCGGATGGCGGAGATCGCGCACACGCTCGACGCGGCCGGATCGCGGCTGGTCCTGTGCGGCCGGCCGCCGCTGGGTGACGACATCCCCGCCACGGTCGTGGAGTACGACAACGAGGCCGGCGCCTACGGGGCGACCGCCCACCTGCTGTCCCGGGGGCACCGGCGGATCCTGTTCCTCGGCGGGGAGCCGGCGTTCACCACGACGGCGGGCAGGCTCTCGGGATACCGGCGGGCGCTGGAGGACCACGGCGTGCCCGTCGATCCCGAGCTGATCGAGACGCAGGTGGAGTTCACCCGGACGTCCGGGTACGAGCACGTGCGCAGGCGGCTGAGCTCGGGGCCGCCGTTCACCGCGATCTTCGCCGAGACGGACATCGTCGCGGGCGGCGCGATGGCCGCGGTCTTCGAGTCGGGTCTGAGCGTGCCCGAGGACATCTCGCTCGTGGGCTACGACGACATACCGCTGGCGACGGACCTGCGGCCGCAGCTGACGACCGTGCGCGTGCCGTACGAGGAGCTGGGCCGCAGCGCCGTGCGCCTGGCGCTGGAGCTGAAGGAGGGGCGGGCGGGCAGCGGCTCGGAGCAGCATGCCGTCTTCGGCACCCACGTGGTGGTGCGCCAGTCCGTGGCCCAGTATGTGCCGGGGCCCGCCCGCGACATAACGGAGGTCAGGCCCACGCGGTGACGGCCGTGAAGGAGCTGTCGTCGCGGAACCCGGCCGTGCCGTCGTAGGCGTCCACCCAGAGCTCGTAGTTGCGGTGCCGCAGGAAGCGGCCGGGGTAGTTGCTCGACTCGAGCCGCACCGAGCCGCTCGCAGCGCCGGGTACGGCGTAGAAGGTGGCGTCGGCCTTGAACAGGGCGGTCCCGTCGTCGGCGGCCAGGCGCGCCCGCCACCCGGTGTGGCGCAGGTACTGCCCGTTGGCGGCGCGCAGGGAGTAGCCGTTCGGCGCGGCGAGGCCCGGCACGATCGTGAAGGTGGCGTCCTGCCGGGTCAGGGCGTCGCTGGAGGCGCTCACCTCGTGCAGGTAGCCCAGGCTGTTCTGGTGCCTGACGTAGCGGGCGGGGAAGTTGACCGAGCGCAGCGACCTCGTCCCGGCCGGGAGGGTGGCGGTGCCGGGGACCCTGGTGTGGGTGAGCGTGCCGAACCCGAGCTGGTCGAAACCGCCGCTGTTGGGCCCGTAGTCACCGCCGCCGCCCTCCGGCCGCACCTGGGCGACGAACGCGGCCGAGTACGGCATGGCCAGGCCGCGCCTGATCGCGTAGTGATGGTAGACGGTCTCCCAGACGGGCCGCACCTGGCCGCGGCCCGCGGCGGAGATCGCGGTGTGCGTCTGCTGGGCGCAGTTCTGGCCGGTGCCCCAGGTGTAGGCGGTGAAGGGGACGTCCTCGCCCAGGTTGTACTTGGCGATGTACTCGCAGGCTTTGGCGAACCGGTTGCCGTCGTAGCCGTACAGGTCGATGCCCTGGTTCCAGGCCATCTCGCAGAAGGCGCCCATCTGCCCGACGCCCATCATGGTGTGGCCCTGGTCGCGCCCGCTCTCCTGCCACTGCGCGAGCCCGCCGCTGTGCAGGAACGGGATGGCGTGCGTGATCGAGCCGTTGCCCGCGCCGGTTTTGAAGTAGGTGACGGCCCGGTCGATGAGGTCCTGGCGGTCGCAGAGCACGCCGATGGCCAGGATCGAGTTCATGTTGCACAGATCCCAGTTGGCCCAGTAGTTGGTGATGCAGGCGTCGTTGTGGTTGGTGAGGAAGTGCTCGTTGAGCGGGTGGAAGACGTTGAGCATCATCCGCTGGAAGCGGGCCAGGTCGAAGCCGCTGTAGCCGCGCATGATCTCGCCGACGTTGGCGAACTGGTAGCCGTAGATGCCCGCGGCGAGGAAGCGGTCGGCGTTGCCGGTGACCGTGGTGAGCGTGCCCGACCAGGCGTTGAGGATGTCGCGTGCCTTGTTGCCGTGCGCGGTGCTGCCGCTGACCTTCCAGCGCAGCGCGTTCTGGTAGGCGGCGTGGATGTCGTTGTAGAGGATGCCGTAGTTCTGCCCGTCGCCGCCACGGATGATCGTCGCCTGCGGGTTGGGGGTCCAGGTGCTCTGGGAGTGGGAGTTGGCCACGAGCCGGTCCCAGCCCGCCTTCCACGGCTGGGCTCCGGCGTTGACCATGGAACGCATGCGGTCGAAGTCGGCCTGGGTGTGCAGCAGGCCGGGGTGGCTGGCCGCGGCGGCGGGTTCGGCGCGGCCGAGCAGGGCCGCGCCGGCGCCGGCGGCGATCACCGTGTTGAGCGCTGTCTTGAGCGCGCCACGGCGGCTGACGGCGGGAGTGCGTGCGGACATGACCTCTCCTTTGGGGGGTTGGAGGGTGCGGTACGGCTCACGCCGGGCAGGCGCGAGCCGTACCGCGGGGGGTCACAGGCTCGCGAGTGCGACGCGCAGCCGCTCGGCCGCGGCGTCGATCTGGTCCTGACCGGCCAGGTCGGAGCGGGCGTGCTCGAGCGCGGCGGTCAGCTCGGGGGTGTACCGGGTCGGGTCGACGGCCTCGGCCTCCTTGATGAGCAGGTCGAGCAGAGTGCGGTCGTCGCTCATGGACAGGAACTCGACCTCGGCCACGTTGGTGTTGCCCGCCGGGAAGGCGATCCGCAGCCACGGGTAGGCCGCGGTCCGCGGGAGCGGGACGGAGTACCACCGCGCCGTGTCGACCCCGCTGACCGTGTGCAGGTCGGTCCAGGTCGCGCCGCCGTCGGCGGATGCCCTGAACACGGCGCCGTTCAGCCGCGTGACGTGCGTGGAGCGCGGGTGGTAGCGGATCGCGTCCAGCGCGACCGCCGTCGGCAGGCGCACGTCGATCCAGCCCGCCGCCGTGGTCGTGTCGGTGGCGGTGGCGAGGTCGCCGTCGAAGGCGCGCCAGCCGTTCTGGGCCTTGGTCCCGCCTCCGCCCCACGGCTCGGTGGACGCCTCCACCATGGACGGCTCGACGGCCACCTTCCTCAGCAGCGTGCCGACCGGCTCGAGCTGCTCGACGGCGGCGTAGATCCGGTCGATCAGCTCGGCCTCGTCGCCGCCCGCCTTCGCCTCGGCGATCGCCCGGGTCAGCAGGTAGTGGCTGCCCTTGGTGTAGTCGGCCGCGGGCAGCTTCTCCGCCTCGGCGATCACCGTGGCGAGCGGCTCGGCCGTCGCCATCAGCAGGCCCGAGCCCGGCCGTTCCGCGCCGTCCGCGCCGATCGCCGCGATCCGGTAGAAGCGCGTGCCGTGCCGCAGCGGCTCGTCGGTGAACTCGAAGGTCAGCGCGCCGGCCAGCACCGGGCGCCAGGCGGCGCTCGCGCCGTCCTTGCGGTACACGGTGAACCGGGTGGCGGTGTCCGGCTTGCTCCAGCGCAGCGTCACCCGGTCCCTGGCCCGCTCCACCCGGGCGTACAGCGTCCCGTCACGGTCGGGCGAGACCGTGACGTCGGTGAACGTGGCCGCCGTGGCCGCCACGACCCCGGCGTACACGCCTTCGGGGAAGGGCGTGAACAGCTCCGCCACGTACGACCACGACCGGCCGTCCTTGCTCGCCCACGCCCGCACGATCTGCGCGTCGGCGTCCCGTACGAGCTTGACGAACGGATACTCGGCCGCGGTGAAGCCCTGGACGTTCGCGTTGAGCGGGCTGCGCCGCTCGTCCTGCCAGTCGTGCCGGGAGTCGCGGTTGCGGTTCTGCAGGACGAGCCTGCCCGAGGCGTCCGCGCCGAAGTAGATGTAGCGCGCGTCCGCCCGGAGCATCACGCCGCTGGCCGGGCCCTGCGCCTGCACGATCCGCGCGCTGACCGACCCGCTGCCGGTGAGCACCTCGTTGGAGAACAGCAGACTGTCCTGGATGTCACGCTTGTCGAGGTAGTAGTCATCGCCCTCGCCGAGGCCCTTGCCGTTGCCCCCAGTGAGCTCGACGCGGTGCTCACCCGCCTTGACCTTGCCGGTGACCTCGCCGACGCGCTCCACCGGCTCGGCGGGCGGCTCGACGGCCTGCGAGGCCCAGCCGGAGCCGTGGCGGTTCACCCCGGTCACGGTGTACGCGCCCGGCTTGCCGGTCCTGAAGGTGGTGCCGCGGACCCCGGCGGCGATCACCTCGCCGTCGCGCCTGATCGTGTAGGTCTCGGCGCCGGCGGCGGGCTTCCAGGTGAGGGTGACGCCGTCGCGGTCGCGCAGCGCCTGGACGAAGTCCACGTGGTGCGGCTTCAGCCGCTCGGCCACGACGCCGTCCAGCTTCAGCACCAGCGCGGTCTCGGGCGGCACGCTGAGCGCGCCCTTGGCCACCTGCCTGCCCGAGACCAGGTCCACCGCGTCGCCGGGGACGTCCAGGGAGAACGACCGCTTGTTCCCGTAGTCGTCCCTGGTGGTGTTGAAGGCGAACACGTAGTTCCCGTAGCGGGCGGTCAGGAAGTCCGCGTATCCGGAGTAGGGCGTGTCGAACTCGTAGTTCTCCCGCCGTACGGTGCCGACGCCCGGCTGGTGGGCGGCGGGCAGGATCTCACCGGCCAGCGCCTGCGGCAGGCCGCCGTCGCCCTTCTGCTGGTCCTCCATGAAGTCGACGTCGATGTTGTCCATCCGCACGTTGTAGTCGCGGTAGGCGAACCGGGTGTCCGTGGCGATCTGCACGACGTTGTGGTGGTCCTTGGCCAGGACGTGCAGCCGCCCGTTCCCGGCGACGCCGCGCTGCCGTTCGAACAGCGAGCCGAAGATCCGGGTGTCGCCGTCGCGGACGGAGACGAACATGTTGTCCACGTCAGCGAACGCGAAGCGCTGGTAGCCGGCCGGATCGACGCCCAGCGCGGCGAGCTCGCCGGGCGTGTAGGCGGCGAAGTCCGTCTGCGGGAGCACGGCCCCGGCCGGCGGCCGGTTGCGCAGGTAGGCGTAGGTCTCCGGCAGCCACATGTCGTACTTCCGCTTGGCCTCCACGGAGGAGAACGTGTTGAAGTACTGGTTGTCGGCGATCTGCTGCTGGAGGAACCCGGCGGCCTCGTTCGCGTAGCGCCGGTACGGCTCCCACTCCGCGCCCGAGTAGCGCTCGGCGTGCTCGGCCATGTGCTTGTCCAGCGTGACGTACTCCATCGTCCGCCCCTCGCTGTTGCGCAGGGCGTAGGCGGGCCAGCCCGGGTAGCTGGCGTTGCGCTCGTCGACGACCATCTCGGCCAGGGACACCCGCTTGCCGTTGGCGTCCGTGCCGGTGTAGCGGGTGAAGCCACGGGCGTGCAGGTTCTTCAGCGCCAGCTTGAGTATCTCGTCGTTGAGCCGCTCGTCGCCCTTGTGCCCCCAGGTGCGGAAGAAGTACTCAGGCAGGTAGTTGGTGGCTTCGCCGTAGTTGGCGACGAAGGTGTTCTCCCTGGTCAGGCCGGCTTTGGTCATGCCGGTGTAATGCTCGCCGTACGGCAGGCGGCGCACCACCTTCCCGTCGGCGCCGAGCTTGCTCCTGGCCAGGCCCTTGGCGACGATCTGCGCGAAGTCGTCGGTGAAGCGGGCGGTGGTGTCGTGCCAGAAGAGCGAGTGGTAGAGGTCCAGGTCCTTGCCGTCGGGCCCGGCCAGCACCTCTTCACCGAGGAAGGGCTCGACGCCGAGCGACTCCAGCAGGATCCGGTGGCTCCTGGCCTTCCCCTCGTAGAAGCGCGAGCCGATCACCCGCAGGCCCTCGTGCGCCTCCCACGCGCCCTCGTAGGTGTACATCACCTGGTTGTAGATGTAGGACAGGCGGGCTCGGGCGAAGTCGAAGTTGGCCTTCAGCACCCGCTCGTACGCCTCTCGCCGGGACAGCTCGCCGCCGTCCCAGTCCACGCCCTTGAGCGAGGCCGGTCCGTCCTGGGTGCCGGTGACGAAGGGCTCGTTCAGGAACGCCTCGAACTCCTGCGTGCCGTACACCTCCGGGATCAGGTTCTCCACGATGTACAGCGCCTCGCCCAGCGCCCCGTAGTAGCCGCCCCAGTCGCCCTGGTGGCCGCCCCTCAGCAGCAGCCGGGTGTCGGCGTAGTAGTCCTTCACGTGGTTGTCGATGGCCTTGAACAGGCGGCGCAGCGCCGCCTTCTTGAGCTCGGGCGTGTTCGCCGGCACCCACGGCTCGAGCAGCGCCGAAGCGTAGAAGCGCAGGTCGTCCTGGTAGCGGACGATCGACAGCTTCGCCGCCGGCGAGGCGTCGAGCTGGGCGCTGTACTGGTTGAACAGGCCGATCTGGCTCTGCCTGTAGCGGTCGACCATCGCCTGCTTCTCGGCGTCACTCGGCCCGGGCGGGGGCGTGGTGTCCGGGGTGACCGCCCCCTGCTTCTCGCCGGAGACGTCCAGGTACGCGGTGGTGTGCGTGTAGGCCCGGTAGTAGCCGCGCGAGTCGGCGGTCACGGGCTGGCTGAACGCGGCGTCATACGTCCTGACGGTCATCTCGACCAGCCGCCTGCCTTGCGTGTGCGCGAGCGGCAGCATGATCGTGTTGTAGTAGAACCGGCCGGGCAGCGGCATGCTCGATCCGAGGTTGATCGCTTCGTAGTCGCCCGAGCGGCGGTAGCCGATCTGCTCGCCGTTGATGTAGGCGATCGTCTTGTAGGGCGAGACGTCGCTCCCCCAGAACTTCAGCGTGAAGTAGTTCTGCGCGACCGGGTCGACCGCAACCCTGAACCGCAGCTCGCCTCCCTTGACGCTCGGCGGGGCGGTCGGCTTGGCGACCCTGGCGGGCTCCCCCAGCGCTCCGTCCACCACCGCGGTGGACGCCGCCTGCAGCGCGTGGGTGCTCTCGGATTCGGCGTCGCCGAACGTGACCACGTCCACGTATCCGGCGGGCAGGGGGGCGGTCGCGACGGCTGCCGCGTGCGTCACGGCGAGGAAGGGCAGCAGCAGGGTCGCGGCGAGCAGGCCGGCTAACCGGCGCCGTGTGCGCATGGCGGATTGATCTCCTGACACGGGGGGTGATGCCTTCGGGCTCGAGGGATAGAAAACGTTGTCCCCCGAGATTAGGTCGGAGTTAGACAAGCGACAAGAAGCCGTTACCCACGCGTTACAAGACCGGACGACACGCGGCACGTTCACGGTCATGCGTTTCCCCTGTTCAATGGCCTAATATGAGGCTCGTGAGATTGCCGCGCACGACGGAAATACGCCTACTCCCTTGTCGACTCGGGCGGCTCACGCCTAGTCTGAGGGCATTTCAATAGACACCGGTCTCTATCGCGCCTCCCGAAGAGCGGCCTCCTCCGCTCGTCGGCGGCCACCGAACGTGAGGCGAGCGCCGGGGCGAGGATCGTGGTCTGGCCGGAGGTCGGCGGCGCCGGCGCGGCGATACGACTGGCGCCAGGGCCTCTGCCTGGCGAAATGCGCCAGGAATAACCTGGTAGTGGAAGCTGTGCGAGCTTGGGGGCGACTCGCTTTTGACGGATGAATCAACATTTGTCGGGCGGGGGCACGAGCTGTCCGCGGCGCGAAAAGCGCTGTCAAAGGCGCGGTTGCTCAGCTTGACCGGCACGGGCGGGGTCGGCAAGACCCGGCTGGCGCTCAGGCTGGCCGAGCTCCTGCGGGACAAGTACCGCGACGGCGCCGAGGTGGTCGAGCTCGGCCCCCTGGAGACCGGCGACCTGCTGGAACCGGCGGTCGCCGCGGCCCTCGGGCTGCGCGACGCGCCCCCCGACCTCATGGGCGCACTGGTGGAGCACCTGTCGGCCAAGCGGATGCTGCTGGTCCTGGACAACTGCGAGCATCTGGGCGAGGTCTGCGCCCGTTTCGTGGAGCGGCTGCTGCAGGGGGCGCCCCATGTGCAGGTCCTGGTGACCAGCAGGCAGAGGCTGGGCGTGTACGGCGAGCAGGTGCTGAGGGTCCAGCCGTTGCCCGTTCCGTGCCCTGGCCGCACGGTCCGGGAGGTCGCCCGGCATGACGCGGTTCGCCTGTTCGTGGAGCGCGCGGCGCACGTCGTGCCGGGCTTCTCGCTGGGCGTGGGCAACGTGGAGCGCGTGGCGCGGCTGGTGCGGCGCCTTGAGGGGATCCCGCTGGCGATCGAGCTGGCCGCCGCACGGCTGCGCACCCTGTCGCTGGAGCGCCTGACGGACGAGCTGGACGAGCGCTTCGACGTGCTGACGGGCGGCGCCCCCACCGCGTTGCCGCAGCACCGGACGCTGCGCGCGACCATGGTCTGGAGCTTCCGGCTGTGCTCGGCGGCGGAGCAGCGGCTGTGGGCGCGGCTGTCGATCTTCCCCGGCGGGGCCGATCTGGACACCGCCGAGAAGGTCTGCTCCGGCGAGGGCATCGACCCGCTCGACGTGCTCGACCTCCTGTCCGGTCTGGTGGACAAGTCCGTCCTGGTCCGGGACGGGCTCGGCTGCCGCATGCCGGAGAGCCTGCGCGCGTACGGCTCCGAGCGGCTGACGCCCTCCGAGCGGCGGCTGCTGCGCGAGCGTTTCGTCGGCCACTACCGGGAACTGGCGCAGGCGCACCGGCTCGACCAGCTGGTCCCCGACCAGCTGGAGCGTTACCAGGCGCTGCGGCGGGAGCTGCCCAACGTACGCGCCGCCCTGGAGATCTCTCTGAGCGAGCCGCCGCTGGCCCCTGCCGGGCTGGAGACCGCGTCGGCGATGTGGTGTTTCTGGCTGCTGTCCGGCGCGCTCAACGAGGGCCGCTACTGGCTCGAACGCGGCCTGGAGCTGCTGCCGGAGGCCGGCCGCGCCCGGGCGACGGCGCTGTGGGTGGACAGCATGCTCGCCCTGCGCCAGGGCAACCTCGGCGCGGCCATGCCGCGGCTGGAGGAATGCCGCGCCATCGCCCGCCAAACGGGCAATGAGGACATCTTGCCGTACGCCGTCCGGACCGAAGGTGTGGCCGCCTTCTCCAGCGGCGAGGGGCGGCGCGGTCTCGCGCTGTTGCGGGAGTCCCTCGCCCTCCACCGGGCCAGGCACGACATGGACGGGGTCCTGTTCAACCTCTACTTCGCGGCCGCGTACGGCTCGAGCGAGGACCCCGCCCAGGCCGCGGGGTTCGGCGAGGAGCTCCTGGAGCTGTGCGAGTCCCACCACACCCTGGTGTCGCGCGCGTACGCCCAGCTGGCTCTCGCCGTCGCGTGGTGGAACCTGGGCGACCGCCCGCGGGCCGAGGCCCTGGTGACGGCGGCCACGGAGTTCGCCGGGCAGAACGACGACCGGTGGTGCCTCGCCCAGTGCCTGGAGGTGCTGGCATGGGTGGCCTGCGCCCGGGAGGAGCACGAGAGAGCCGCCGGGCTGCTGGGAGCGGCGCATGCGCTGTGGCAGGCGGCCGGCGCGTCGCCCGAGCGGCTGTGCTACCACGCCCCCTCGCACGAGCGGTGCAGGGATCAGACCCGGCGCACGCTCGGGAGAGGGGCGTTCACGTCCGCGTTCCGCCAAGGGGCGCGGCTCGGGACCGGACAAGCCGTCACTTTCGCGGTCCGTCCCGGGCACCGGCACTCGTCCTGAGGCTCCCTGGCCCCGCTACCCCCGCCAGATCCGCTGGTAGGCCTCGCGGTAGCCGCGTGGCTCCCATGACGTGGCGCCGTTCACGTTCTCCGCCGTGGTCAGGTGGACCGGCGACACGTAGCCGCTCGGCGGGCGACCGGCGAAGGCGCGGTTCAGCTCGTCGACGATCTGGCTGCCCTGCGCGTTCAACGGCTCAGGGACGGTCGCCTGCTGGTAGCGCCGGTCGCGGATGCGCTCGAACGCCGATGGATCGCCGTCCCCGGCGCCGACGGAGTAGGGCGGCCCGCCGCCTGGCCGGCGCGCCGCGCGCAGCGCCGGAGCGGCGTCGGCCAGGTAGAGGTCGTTGATGGCGACCGAGTGCGTCCAGCGGTCGCCGAAGCGTGCCAGCAGGGAGGCGACCACCTGCGGCATGCGGCTGCCGGCGTCGGGGAGCGGGATGTTCTCGTACGCGAGGAGCTTGACGCCGGAGCAGCTCAGCAGCGTCCTCTTGATGAGCTGGGACTTGTTCTCCGCGAACGGGATCGAGGAGTCGGTGAAGATCACGGCTCCGGCGGCGCCGTTCGACCTGGCGATGATCCAGTACGCGCTGATCCTCGCCACGTCCTCCACCCGGCTCGTGACATTGGTGAAGAGCCTGGGATTCGCGCTGGGGCCCGGCGCGTTGGTCGCGTGCCAGCCCACGAGCACGATGCCGGCGGCGTTGGCCTGCCTGACCTGCAGGGCCACGGAATTCGGGTCGAACCCGCCGATGACGATCCCCGACGGCCGCAGCGCGATCGCCTCGCCCAGGGCCGCTCGTATCCCGGCGGGGGTGCCCTGGCCGTCGATCACGCGGAAGCGCCATCGTACGGACTGCGCGGCCTGCCGCACCCCGTTGGCGGTGCCGGCCACGCCGGGGTTGGTCATGGTCGACGCGACGAACACGACGCTCTTGCCGGGGACCGCTCGCGGCCCGCTCGTGGGACCGTCCCAGGGAACGTCCACCGCCTCGGCCCGCGCGACCTCCCGGGCGGCGGTGCGCACCACGCCGGGGCACGGGCTCACGGCGGTCCAGCCGGGAGCCGGCTGCTGCGGGCCGCGCGAGCAGCCGCCCGCGACCACGGCGGCCAGCGCCAGCGCCGCGGCGGCCCGCACGAGGTTCACGTCCGGCTCCTCGCCCGGCGCCGTGCGGCGTAGCCGGCCAGCCCGACCGCGATCAGCAGGGTGATGCCGTTGAACAGCGGTGTCACCCAGAACTCCGCCCCCAGCTGGCCGATGCCGGACAGCCCGATGGCCAGGACCGCGACGGCGACGACCGTGCCCCAGGGGTTGGGCCTGCCGGGTTTGATCGTGGTCGAGCCGAGCAGGGCGGCGACGAACGCCGGCAGCAGATGGTCGAGGCCGACGCTCGGGTTGCCGATCTGCTGCTGGGCGGCGAGCAGGATCCCGGCGAAGCCGGTCACCAGGCCGGAGATCGCGAAGGCGGCGATGACGTACCGGCGGATCGGGATCCCGACCAGTTCGGCCGCTCGCGGATTGGAGCCGATGACGTAGAGATAACGGCCCACGGCGAGCCGCTCCAGCATGAGCCAGAGCACGGCGGCCAGGACGAGGACGTAGAAGGCGGGTATGGGCACGTTCAGGAACGTCGACTCGTACAGGCCGGTCAGTCCCGCCGGCAGGCCTTCTGGACCGGGGAAGATCCGGGCGCCATGGGTCACCCAGCCCGTGATGGCGTACAGGATGCTGCCGGTGCCGAGAGTCGCGACGAACGAGTCGATGCGGACGAACTTCACGAGCAAGCCGTTGGCCATGCCGACCACGACTCCGCCGGCGAGCACGACCAGGCACGCCTGGGGCCACGGCCATCCGGCGTTGACCACGAGGAGCAGCGTCATGACATGCCCCAGGCCCAGGCCGTACCCGATGGAAAGGTCGAAGTGCCCCGTGACGATGGGGATCATCGCGCCCAGCGCCAGGATCGCGATGATCGAGTAGGCGGAGACTATGGCCGTCAGGTTGGCCATGGTGGGGAACGTGTCCGGCAGCACGAACGCGAACACGGCGGCCAGGATGACGGCCAGCACGAGCAGTCCGTAGCCGCCGACCAGCCGGCCGGCGGACAGCCGCCGCCGGCGCGTGGGACCGTTGATCAGCAACGGCCCGTCCCGTAGGCCGTGGCCGCGCGGGCGAGAGCGGCGGCGGTGAGGGCGTCACCGCCCAGCTCGGTGATCATCGCTCCGCGCGCGAACACGAGGGCACGGTCACACATGTTCACGACTTCCTCGAAGTCGGCCGAGACCAGGAGCGCGGCCATCCCGCTCGCCAGGGCGTCGTCGAGCAGCCGGTAGATCTCGGCCTTCGCGCCGACGTCGACGCCGGCCGTGGGCTCCTCCAGGATCAGCAGGCGGGGGCGGGCCTTGAGCCACCGCCCGATCAGCATCTTCTGCTGGTTTCCGCCTGACAGGTCGGTGAAGGACGCTTCCGCGTCGGCGGGGCGAACGCGCAGGCGCGTCATGAGCTCGGCGGTCTCGTCGCGCTCGCGGCGCGGCCTCAGCGGGCTCAGCGGCGATCGTCCGCGCGTGCCTGGGTTGGCCAGCAGGTTCTCCCGTACGCTCAGATTCTCCGCCACCCCCTCCTCGTACCGGTTGCCGCTCACGAGGCCGACGCCCGCGCCGACGGCGGCAGAGACCGAGACCGGCCGGTACGGGAGGCCGTCGAGCAGCACGTGTCCCGAGAGCATGGGGCATGCGCCGGCCAGCACGCGCCCGATCTCCCAGTGCCCGGCGCCCGCGAGCCCGACGAGCCCGAGCAGTTCCCCGGCCCGCAGGTCGAATCCGACCGGTCCCGCCTGGCTGGTGCGCACGTCCTCGAGGCGGAGCAGGACCTCTCGTGGCCTGCGGACCTGGCGCCGGTGGCGCCTGCTCTCCCGGCCGACGATGTCGCGCACGAGACCGGCCGGGTCGCGGCCGGCGAGCGGGCCGTGGCTGACGAGGCGCCCGTCGCGCAGGACGGCGACCCTGTCGGCGATCCGGTAGACCTCGTCGAGCCGATGCGTGACATACAGGATCCCGTGACCGCGCTCGCGGAGCGCACGCAGGACGTCGAAGAGACGGCCGCGTTCGGCGACGGGCAGTGAGGCGGTCGGCTCGTCCAGCACGACGATCTTCGCGTCCGTGGCCAGCGCGCGGGCGATGGCCACGAGTGAGCGCTCGGCGCGCGTCAGGTGGGCGATCGGCTCGTCCGGGTCGAGGTGACAGGCCACGATCCGGAGGGCGTCCCTGCAGCGGTCACCGACCGCGCGCCAGGATATGAGGCCGCCGCGCCGGGCGTATCCCGTGCCGAGGGCGATGTTCTCCGCGACGGACATCCACTCCACGAGGCCGAGATCCTGGTGGATGAACGCCAGGCAGGCGGTGGCGGCCCGGCTGCCCAGCGGCTGGCCGGCCACGATCACCTCTCCCCCGTCGGCCCGGTGGACCCCGGCCAGGATCTTGATCAGCGTCGACTTGCCGGCGCCGTTCGCGCCGAGCAGGGCGAGGACGTCGCCGCGGTGGAGTTCGAGATCCACGCCGTCCAGCGCGTGGATGCCGCCGAAGTGCTTGCGGAGCCCCCGGATCCGGATGAGCGGGTCGGGGGTGGTCGCCGGTCCCGGCGTGGTCATCTCTCGAGGTCCTCAACTGGCCTGGCGCGAGGCCCACGTCTTGGCTATCTGCGACCTGGACGTGAAGTTCAGCTTGCGCAGGATGTTCTCCACATGGCACTCCGCGGTGCGCTGCGAGATGACCAGGTCCTCGGCGATCTGCTTGTTGCTCAGGCCCTGGGCGACGAGTTCGGCGATCTCCCGTTCTCTGCGGGTGAGGATGGAGGCGACGTCGGATCCGGGCTGGACGCCTTCCGCGGGCCGGGTGAGCTTCTCCTCCAGCGCGAAGGCGGCGGCCTGGTCGGGAGTGAGCTGCGAGCCGCGCTCGAAGGCCGCCTTGAACGGCTCTTCCTTGAGGTGGTGCCGGACGGTGGACTCGCACCGGTCGTGGGCGCCCGCCAGATGCCTGAGCCCGGGCAGTGACGTCCCGATCGACTGCCAGGTCATGTGAGCGGCGCCCAGCATCCGGGCGGCCTGCTCGTACTGCTCGCCGTCGGCCAGGATCCAGGCCAGCCCCTCCAGGCACTGGGCGAGGCCCAGATGGTCGTTGCAGCGCAGCTTCAGCCGGACGGCGTCCCGCATCATGGTCGCGGCCTGCCCGTGCTCGCCCTGCCGCCATCGGTCCAGGGCCGCGACCCACAGCGCGTACGAGACCGACCACTCGGCGTTCGCCCGCACGGCCGTCTCCAGGACTTCCTCGCACAGCTTCGCGGAGCGCGGATCGCCCATGAGCACGGCGGTCATGGCCAGCTGGAAGAGCGCCACCCACGCGTTGCCCCGATGGCCCAGGGCGCGGCGCCGGGACAGGGCCTCTTCCAGGAGCTCGAAGGCACGGGTGAAATCGCCGGCCAGCAACGTGGCGAACCCGGTGATGTGGACGGCGCCGGCGAGCTCGGCCTCGTCACCCAGCCGCTCCGCCAGCTCCCGGCACTCATCCAGCAACGGCTTGGCGGCCTGCGCTTCCCCGCGGAGCAGCACGAGCCAGGCGTCGACCCACAAGGCCTTGGCCCGTAGAGCGCCGGCGCCGGGCTCCTGTGCCAGCGCCCGCTCCAGCCAGTGGTGCCCTTCGCTCGGGGAGCTCCACGAAAGCCGATGGCTCCACATCGCGGCGGCGATCTCGAGCGCGGCCCATGCCTCCCCCGGCTCGCTCAGGCAGAACTCCAGCGCGGCCCGTACGTTCCCCTGCTCCTCGGTGAGCCGCGCCAGCCAGTCCATCTGCTGCTCGCCGAACCACTCGGCCTCGGCCCGCGCCGCCAGACCGCGGCACCAGTCGCGGTGGCGCAGGCGCAGGGCCTTGTCCAGGCCGGATTCGGCGAGCCGCTCCGCCCCGTACTGGCGCAGCGTGTCCAGCATCCCGAAACGGCCCTGGCCGCGGCGCTGCACGATCGACTTGTCCACCAGCCGGCCCAGCACGTCCACCACGCTCTCCGGGGCGATCCCGCCCCCCGGGCACACGTGCTGGACGGCCTCCAGGCAACAACCGCCGGAGAAGACCGACAACCGCTCCCACAGCACCCGCTCCTCGTCGGAACACAGGTCATAACTCCAGTCCAGCAGCGCCCGCAACGTCTTCTGCCGCGGCGGCGCGGTGGTGGGGCCGGCCGTCAGCAGACGGAACCGGTTGTCGATGCGCTGGAGGATCTGCTCCACGGACAGGACCTGCACGCGCACCGCGGCGAGCTCGATGGCCAGCGGTATGCCCTCCAATCGCCGGCACAGCCGCGCCACCGTCCCGCTGTTGGCCTCGTTGACCCGGAAGTCCTGCACGACGGACGAGGCGCGATCCTCGAACAGCCGCACTGCCTCGTTGCACAGTGCGTCATCCAGTGACGTCTCAGCCGCGTCCGGCACGGTCAACGGCGGGACCTCGAGGATCTGCTCCCCCGCGACGTGCAGCGCCTGCCGGCTGGTGGCCAGGATGCTCAGCTCAGGGGACATGGCCAGCAGATCGCCGGTCAGGCCGGCACACTCGCGGAGCAGATGCTCGCAGTTGTCGAGCACCAACAGCGCCTGCTTGTCATGCAGGAACTCGGCAAGAGAGCCCAGGTCCGGCTGGGGGCAACCGACGGCGGCGGCGACCGTTTCCACGAGCAGGTCCGCCGCCACAAGCGGAGACAGGTCGATCAGCCAGACCCCGTCACGGAAGTCCCGTGACAGCTCCGCGGCGATCCGGCACGCCAGCCGCGTCTTGCCCACCCCGCCGGCACCGGTGAGCGTCACCATCCGGCCGGCCGCGAGCAGGCGCTTGCCCTCGGCTATCTCCTGCCTGCGACCGACGAAGCTGGTGAGCTCGAGCGGCAGACTCCCCGCACGCGATCGCGTCATCGCGGATGGCACAAACGTCCACCCCCCACATATCCCCGTGACCTGTTGAATTACCCGGCCCCGGTAATGCCATGGCACGGCAGACGTAAATGCTGCGCTAGCCACACTGAATTTTTGCCAACCGCCTTCACCCGTGCCGCTAAAGGGCCGGTTCGTTGGCGATCCCACTACTGCCGGCACCGGCGGCGGGGCGATCGCTGAATCCCGCGCCGCAGCCGACCGGGGTAGATACATCGGATGTCAAGGCTTGTTAAGGGGGTGTTTCGGTGCTATCCCCTTGGACCAAGGCCACCGGTGATCGGAGGAATCAGTGCCCCACGCTTGCGCGCCGACCAGCCGCAACACCGTGCCATCCTCTGCGGTGAGGTGCTTGAGCCGGTCGCGAACAGCGACACCGGACGGGCCAGGCACGACGAAGGCAGGGGCGATCGGGCGCAGCTTAGCCATGCTGGAGATCTTCCGGCGCGACGCCGGCGCGGTCCGATGGCCGACGGGCGGGCGGGGCGTGCCACCAAGAGTTGACCCTTTCAGGTCTCGTAGATGCGCATCCCCCCTGGCCGAGCCGGAAACCG
The DNA here is from genome assembly GCF_044466425.1 of Nonomuraea sp. NPDC049400. Lineage (NCBI taxonomy): Bacteria > Bacillati > Actinomycetota > Actinomycetes > Streptosporangiales > Streptosporangiaceae > Nonomuraea > Nonomuraea sp. NPDC049400. The sequence goes on along the minus strand of NZ_JBITMP010000001.1, from coordinate 334,551 downwards.
AGCAAAGTGCACCCCAGCAGCATGCCGGGGAGTAGAACTAACCGCTGCGCACACATGCCGCCGAGCCCGCACTCTGGCGATGACGTAACCAGAGCCACATCACGCACATTCATGCAACACTCAAACTCAGCTCCGAACCCAGCGTCGCCAGCGCAACGTCAGTCGTCCGCTACCCCGAGAATCGCCCTCAAACGACCAGGCACGAGAGGCAGCACGACACTGCCGGACCTGATGCTGGTGCACGGCTTCGGCACGTCCGGTGCGCGCCAACCGCCTGGACGCCTCGCCGTCGCGGACCCATATAGGCTGTTCCTGCCCGCGGCCGCCTTCGGCGACCTCGGGGACCTGCCGTTCGTCCACTTCCACGGTCCTAGCGCAGATCGGCTGCGCGGCCCCGGTCTTCGCCGCGGGGACCACATTGACCTGGCGCCGGAGCCGTGCGGCGCTGCCGTCGAGTGATCGGTGAACATGGAGATCCGCGAGGACTGCCGTCCGCTGCTGAGCCGGCTGCTGCCGGAGGTCGAGTCAGGCAGCCTGGTCGTCCGCCGGGGGCAGTTCCATGACGTGGTCGTGGGGTCGGAGCGGGTCGTGTGCCTGCCCCGCACCGAGGCGGCAGCCGCGCGGCTGGCCGGACGGGCGGCGGTGCTGCGTACCCTCGCCGGCCTCGATCTCGGCTTCCGCACGCCGCGGCCGCTGCTCCAGGGCGAAGGCCGGCGAACCGGCGAGCCGCCGTTCCTGGTTCTCACCCGCATTCCCGGCGCGCCTCTTGAGGCCGATGCGCTCGATGACGCTGAGGTGGCTGAGGCGGTGGCGGCGCAATATGCCGCACTCCTGGCCGGGCTCGGAGGGCCGGCGCCGATCCGGAGGTGCGTGCGGTGTTGCCGCATGCGGCCGAGGATCGGTGGCGGGAGTTCGCCGCCGACGTCCGCAGGGAGCTGTACGCGCTCATGTCGGACGCGGGGCGCCGGCGGGCCGAGCGTGAGCTCGGCGCGCTGGACGCCCTTCCGCACCTCACCGCGGCGGTCGTCCATGGCGACCTGGGCGCCGAGAACGTCCTGTGGAGCCGGGTCGACGGGCGGCCCCGGCTCAGCGGGGTGATCGACTGGGACGAGGTCGTCCTGGGAGACCCCGCCGAGGATCTCGCGGCCGTCGCCGCCGGCTACGGCGAGGCGTTCCTGGAGCGGCTGCTGTCACTGGCCGGCCGGCCGTCGAAGGGCCTCCTCTCCCGCTTACACGTGATCCGCGGCACCTTCGCGCTCCAGCAGGCGCTGTCCGCTCACCGCGACGGCGACGCGGAAGAGCTGGCGGACGGCCTGGCCGGCTATCGGTGAGGAGGTCTCGGGCGGCGATAATAAGTGACGAGTGCCATCTCATACAGAGATGGGCCTGGGAGGGTTCCTCGTGGATCTGCGGCAGATGGAGGTGGCCGTCGCGGTCGCCGAAGAGGGCGGGTTCACGGCGGCGGCGCAGCGTCTGCACGTCGTCCAGTCGGCCGTCTCGAGCACGGTACGCGCCCTGGAGCGCGACCTGGGCACTCCGCTGTTCGAGCGCACCACCCATCGGGTGGCCCTGACCCCGGCCGGTGAGGCGTTCATCCCGGCCGCACGAGCGGCGCTACGGGCCGCCGAGCAGGCGCGGGCGGCAGTCGACGGCGTACGGGGACAGCTGCGCGGGCGGATCACGGTCGGCACGATGCAGGGGGTCTGGGCCGGCCTGCACCGTGCGCTGGCCGGGTTGCGGAAGGAGCATCCCGGCGTCGTGGTCCGCCTGCGGCAGGCGGCGGTGGTCGACATCCGGCGGGCGCTCCGGGATGGCGCCGTGGACCTCGCGGTCGTCGCGCTCGACCGCCAGCAGCAGCGAGGTCTGGAGACCCGGTTGTTGTCCCGGGAGGAGATGGTGCTGGTGACCTCGTCCGGGCGCGAGTTCGCCGGGCCGGTGACGCTCGCCGACGCGGCCAGGCTGCCGCTGGTGGACTTCTCGCCCGGCTGGGCGATCCGGCACTCGGTCGATCAGGCGTTCCGCGCGGCCCTGGTCGAGCGGACCACCACGTTCGAGGTGAACGACATCGTGGCGGCGTCCGAGCTCGTCCGCCACGACCTGGGCGTGTGCATCATGCCGGAGTCGATCGCGGCGAGATTCCCCGACCTGGCCTGCCACCGCTTCGCCCAGCACGCGCCGAGGTGGAAGGTCATGGTCGTCCGGCCCAAGGGAGAGGCGCCGCCGGCGGTCGCGGCGCTGCTCCGGCACATCACCTGAGCCTCCGGCGTCAGACGGAGGTTGCCCGGACCGCCTCGCGGATCAGGTCGGCCACGTCCTTGGGGCGGGACACCGCGACGGCGTGCGAGGCGCCTTCCACCTCGACGGCGGTCGCTCCCGCCCGCTTGGCGCCGAACCGCTGGACCTCGGGATTGATCGCCTGGTCGGCGGTGGCGATGACGGCCCAGGAGGGCTTGGTCCTCCAGGCCGCCGTGGCGGCGGTCTCGGTGAACGCCGCGGCCGCCAGCGGCCGCTGCGCCACCGCGAGGACCTTGGTGACCTCGGTGGGGACGTCAGCGGCGAAGATCTCCGGGAACGCCTCAGGGGCGATCGTGACCTCGACCGCGGGGTCTGCGCCCTCGACCGGGTAGGCCGCCTGCCGCAGGCTGGCCCCCAGCGGCGGCTCGGGGAAGCGCCCCTGCAGCTCGCCGAGGCTCTCGTTCTCCTCGAGCACGTACGCGGCGACGTAGACGAGGCCGGCGACGTTGTCGGTGGCGCCGGCCACGGTGATGACCGCGCCGCCGTAGGAGTGGCCGGCCAGCACGACCGGGCCGTCGATCTGGGCGGCCAGGGAGGCGATGTACGCCGCGTCGGAGGCCAGGCCGCGCAGCGGGTTGGGCGGGGCCACCACGGGAACGCCGTGCTGCTGCAGTTCGGCGATGACGCCGCTCCAGCTGGCGGCGTCGGCGAACGCGCCGTGCACGAGAACGACTGTGGGAGTGGTGCTTTCCGTCATGGGGAGGGCTCCTTGATCAGGGTACGCGCGGTTCGGACGGCCGGGTGTCAGGCGCTCAGGGCGTCGCGGAGGAACTCGCCGCCCTGCTGGGTGGCCGCCTTCGCGGCGTACGTGTCGCGCATCGCGTTGACCATGACGAAGTCGTGGATGATCCCCTGGTAGCGCACGGCCGTGACGGGGACGCCGGCGGCACGCAGCTTGGCGGCGTACGCCTCGCCCTCGTCGCGGAGCACGTCGGCCTCGGCCACGATGACCAGCGCGGGTGGCAGCCCGGCGAGCTCGTCCAGGCTCGCGCGCAGCGGCGAGGCGGTGATCTCCGCTCGCTGGGCGGGGTCGGTCGTGTACTGGTCCCAGAACCACCTCATGCCGTCGCGGCTGAGGAAGTAGCCGGTGGCGAACTGCTCGTAGGAGCCGGTGTCGAAGTTCGCGTCGGTGACGGGGTAGAACAGCAGCTGCGCGGCGAGCTTCGGCCCGTTGCGCCGCTTGGCCAGGATGGTGGTCGCCGCGGTCATGTTGCCGCCGACCGAGTCGCCGGCCACCGCGATGCGGGCCGGGTCGAGGTCGTGCTCGGCCCCGTGCTCGGAGATCCACTGCAGCGCGGCGTAGATCTCCTCGATCGCGGTGGGGTATTTCGCCTCGGGCGAGAGGCTGTAGTTCACGAAGACCGTCGCTGCCTGGGCCCGTACGGTCAGCTCGCGGACGAGCCGATCATGCGTGTGGGCGTTGCCGAACACCCAGCCGGCGCCGTGGATGTACAGGACCACGGGCAGGCTGCCCTGGGCGCCGACCGGCCGGAAGATCCGGATGGAGACCTCGCCCGACGGTCCGCCGGGGATGACGAGGTCCTCGATGTCGGCGTCCGGCACGGGGACGTCGCCGTCCTGGACGGCGTCGACGGCCTTGCGTCCCTCGATCGGGCCGAGGTCGTAGAGGAACGGCGGGTTCTTGGTCGCTTCGACGAACGCCTGTGCGGCCTCTTCGAGCACGGGCTTGATATCGGACATGCTGCCTGATCTCTTTCCATGGGCATGTGCGCCGCCGGTGGGCGGCTCATGCCGTCAGCATCGCAATCCACCCATACCGGACGCATCAGTATGTTGACTGACCATTTCGACGCGTCACTACCGGGGCGGACAGGGCGTCCTTGAGGAAGAGGCCGCCCTGCCGGACGGCGGCCAGCGCCGGCGGGCTGTCTCGCAACGGGTCGAGCGAGGCGAAGTCGTGGACGGTCCCGAGATACCGGACGGCGGTGACCGGCACGCCTGCCTCCAGCAGCCGGCGCGCGTACTGCTCGCCCTCGTCCCGTACGACGTCGGCCTCCGCGGAGACGATCAGAGCGGGCGGCAGCCCCGCGAGATCCGCCGTGGTCGCCCGTGACGGCGCGGCGGTGGGCTCGGCCAGCTCGTGCTCGTCGTCGGTGTACTGCTGCCAGTACCACTCCAGCGCCGCGCGGGTCAGCAGATAGCCGGACGCGAAGCGCCGCTGCGACGCGGTGTCGCAGCGCGGATCCGTCATCGGGTAGTACAGCAGCTGGGCCCGGATGCGGGGGCCGCCGCGCCGCTTGGCCATCATGGTGAGCGCCGTGGCCATGGTCGCGCCCGCGCAGTCACCGGCGACCGCCAGCCTCCGGCCGTCCAGCCCCAGGCCGGCGGCGTGCTCGGCCACCCAGGTCAGCACCGCGTACGACTCCTCGACGGCGACCGGATACCGCGCCTCAGGTGTCCGGGTGTACTCGGGGACCACGAACGCGGCGTCGCTGGCAGCGGCGAGCTCACTGATCATCCTGGCGTGGGTCTGCGCGTCGCCGAGCATCCAGCGGCCCCCGTGGACGTAGACGACCACCGGAAGGACCCCGGCCGTCCGGACGGGCCGGAACACCCAGAAGCCGGCGAGCTCGGACGGCCCCACCGGCGCCACCCGGAACTCGGCCTCCACTCCGGAATCCTCGCCCGGGTGGCCCTGGGTCTCCAGCAACGCCTGCCGGCCGTCGTCCGGGCCGAGCTGGTGCAGGTACGGCGGTGCCGCCGAGGCGTCGACGAGCCTCTGGACCAGGGGATCGAGGACGACGGCTGGGCCCTCGCAGGCGCCCCCGTCCGAGGCGGGCTCAGTTCCCACGCACCTCACCTTCCGTTCGTACGTGCAGGGGTCACAGATCGTCGAAGAGGTCGCGGAGCTGGTGACGGCTGCTCACGCCCAGCTTGGGATACACGTTGTACAGGTGAGAGCTGACCGTGCGGGGGGACAGCATGAGCTGCTCGGCGATCTCCCGGTTGCGCAGTCCCCGTGCCGCCAGCCGTACGATCTGGCGCTGCTGGGCGGTCAACTCCCCGAGCGGGTCCGCCTGGACGGGCGAGGTGCCGACGCCGCTGGCCCGCAGCTCCACGCGGGCCTCCTCGGCCAGGCCGGACGCGCCGAGCCGGGTGAACGACTCAAGCGCCGCAGCCAGGAGCGGGCGAGCGTCCAGCGGCCGCCGTTTCCTGCGCAGCCACTGCGCGTAGTGGAGCCGGGCCTGCGCCCGGGCCAGCGGCCACTGCTCGCCCGCCGGGTTCACCGTGGCGAGCCGGAAGTGGTGCTCGGCGTCCTTGGGGTCGCCGGTCAGCGCGTCGGCGTGGTGCAACAGCAGCGTCATCCGGGTCGTCGGCCGCGCGCCCGTCGCGGCGCGCACCGCCGCGACGACGCGCGCCCCCTCGTCCTGCCGGCCCGTCCGCTGGGCGGCCGCGGCCAGGTCGGCGACCGACCGGTGCGACAGGAAGTAGTGCAGCGGCACGCCGTCCTCGCCGAACAGCAGCCGGAAGTGGCGGAACGCCGAGTCGAAGTCGCCCGCCGCCGCGGCGCCGATGCCGGCGGCACGCAGCAGGCGTGCATGGGTGGCGCGGTTCTCCTCCAGGCCGACGGCCGTCCATGCGGGGTCGGCCGGCATGCCGGCGGACTGCCCGCGCAGGGCCCGCAAGGTCGTCTGCAGCGCCTCGACGTCGATCTCAAGATGCCTCAGCTTCTGAACGGCCGCCAGCGTCGCCGTCTCCTCCAGATGCTCGTCTGCCTCCGCCCACCGTCCGGTGTCGATCAGCGCCGAGCCCATCGCCGCGAGCGTGGGCGCGGCGGGGCCCATGGAGCCGTACGCGGCGAGCAGCGCGTACGCCTGGCGGAAGGACTCCACGCACAGCTCGGACTCGTCGGCGTACCAGGCGACGGCGCCGGTCGCGTGCATGCGGGTCATCTCCGCGACGCCGCTCGGCGGCTCCGGCCCGCTCCGCCGTCGACGGATCCGCCGCAGCAGCTCGGGGGCGCCGACCGGGTCGGCCCCGGCCAGGGTCACGTTACGGACCGCCTCGAAGGCGTCGGTCGTCGTCAGCTCGGAGTAGGGCGTGTCGCGGGCCCCGGCCTCGAGCCCGTCGAGAAGGGGGGCGATGGGGCGCCTGACCTCGGGCAGGCCGGACTGGAAGGCGACCGCCTGGAGCACGGCGGCCATGGCGAGCACCGTCATGCCGTCCTTGGGCGGCTCCGGCCGCAGTGCGCTCATCAGCACCTGGAAGCCCTGCCGCTGGTGGCCGAACAGCGACAGGGCTATGCCCGCACCGCAGGCCGCGACGCCCAGGAGGTCCCGATCCTCGGTCAGCGCGGTGACCTTGTCGTACAGCTCGCGTACCCATGAAGGGTCGCCGGCGTTCTGGGCGGCTCGCAGCGCCTTGGCGTACCGCCGTGCCCGGTCCTCGACCTCCGGACTGCGCTCGGCGGACCGTTCCAGCGCCCGTGCCGCCGCGAAGAAGCCGCCGCGTCGTTCGGCGAGTTCCGCGGTGTCCTCCAGCGCCGCCGCGACAGACTCGTCCTGGCCGGGGCACGCGGCGGCCAGATGCCATGCCCGGCGCGCGGGATCGGCGTCGAGAACGGCCGCGAGGTCGGTGTGCACCCGCTGCCGCAGGTGCGCCGGGGCTCCGTGATAGGAGCCCGCGCGCACGAGCGGGTGCCTGAAGGCGACCCGGCCGCCCGCGACGGTGATGAGCCCGGCACTCTCCGCGGGCGCCCACACCCCCAAATCGGACCCGGCTCCCGCCGCGGCCATGATGGTCTCCAGGTCCTCATGGTCAGACGAGGCGGCCGCGTAGAGGATCAGCCGCTGGGTGTCGGCCGGCAGGGCACGCAGCCGGGCGGCGAACATCTCCTGGATGCGCAGGGTCTGCGGCAGCCCGCTGCCGGGCACCGCCTGGCCCGCTCGTACGGCGCGGCACAGCTCGATGATGGCCAAGGGGTTTCCGGCGGCCTGTTCGAGCAGGTCGAGCCGTGCCCGGCCGGTGGGCGGCTCCGGTTGGGCGTCCAGCAGGCGTGCGGCCGCCGCGCGGCTCAGCGGCGCCAGGAGCAGCACGGGCAGGTCCGGCTTGAAGCCGTCCGGCGGCGTGTGGCCCCGTGCCGCGAGCAGCACCGTCACGGCCTGGGCAGCCAGGCGGCGCATCACGAAGCTGAGGACGTCGCGCGAGTCGCGGTCGAAGTGCTGGACGTCGTCGGCGACGAGGAGGAGGGGCCGGCGCCGGGAGACGCCGGCCAGAAGGTTCAGCACTCCGACGCGCAGCGGCATCGGGTCATGCTGCCGGGTGGCGGCGACGATCCCGAACGCCGCTTCGAGCGCCTCCCTCTGGTGTTCGGGGAGATCGCCCGTCTCGGGCAGCAGCGGGAGAAGCAGCTGGTGCAGGGCGGCGAACGACTGTTCCGCCTCGGCCTGGCAGCCCTGCGACGCCAGCACGAGGCTGCCGATCTCTCTCGCGCGGCCCGCCGCGGCCGTCAGCAGCGCCGTCTTCCCCGTACCGGCCTCCCCGAGCAGCAGCAGCGCCCGCGACTCGCTCCGGCCCGCGTCGATGGCGTCCAGGAGGTGGGCGGTCTCGACCCTCCGGCCCACCAGCTCGGGACCGGGTCCCTCGCTCGCCCGGCCCGGCCAGGAGAAGCCGTGACCGGCGGCGACCATCGGCTCATCCATGGTGTTTTCCCCCGTTATGTCCAGAACGGCGACCTATTCTGCCAGTTACTGATGCTTTAGGGCGGTTCCAGGGCGGCGCTCGGTTGTCCAGTAGAGCAGCGCGAGGACGGGAAGCGCGGCGCCCAGGGCGGTCACGCCGGTCCAGCCGTAGGCGTGATAGATGATCGAACCTGTCTGGGAGCCGATGGCCCCTCCGGCGAAGAACGTGGCGATGTAAACGCTGTTGAGCCGTGCCCGCGCACCCGCGTCCAGCCGGTAGATGGTGTGCTGGCCGAGAATGAGGGTGGTCTGCACCGCCATGTCGAGCAGGACGGCGGCGACGGCCAGCAGGATGATGCTGTGCCGGCCGAATCCGGCGAGCGCGGACGCCAGCGCGGCGGCGGCGAACGCCGCGCCGGTCATCGGGCGCACCAGCCCGCGGTCGGCCCAGTGTCCCGCGAACGGCGCCACCGCCGCTCCGGCCGCTCCGACCAGGGCGAACATGCCCACGCCGAAGCCGGAGTAGTGGAAAGCGGGGCCGGTCAGCTCGAAGGACACCGTGGTCCAGAACGCGCTGAACGCGCCGAACATCACCGCCTGGTACAGGCCGCGCCGCACCAGCGCCGGGTGGGTGCGCACCAGCCGCGCGGTGGAACGCAGCAGCCGCCCGTACGACACGTTCGTGCTGGGGGCGTGGCGGGGCAGGGCCGAGCGCAGCGCCAGCGCCAGCACGGCCATCAGGACGGCCGAGCCCAGGAAGACGACGCGCCATCCGGCGACCTGGGAGACCAGGCTGCTCAGGGTACGCGACAGCAGGATGCCGGTGAGCAGGCCGCTCATCACCCGCCCGACGACGCGCCCGCGGGCGTGGTCGGGGGCGAGACCGGCCGCGAACGGGACGAGGATCTGGGCGACGACCGAGGTTCCTCCGGCGATCAGCGAGGCGGCCAGGAGGACGGGGAAGGCGGTGGCGGTGCCCGCCACCACCAGCGCCGCCGCGGTGACCGCCAGCAGGACCACGACCAGCCGGCGCTTCTCGATGCGATCACCGAGCGGGACGAGGAGCAGCATGCCCGCCACATATCCGATCTGGGTCGCGGTGATGAGCCCGCCGGCGGCGGCCGTGCCGATCCCGAAGAACGCGCCAAGCGAGGACAGCAGAGGTTGCGCGTAGTACAGGTTGGCGACGGTCATCCCGGAGGCGACGGCCAGGAGCACGACGAGCCGGCCCGAGGGCGTGGCGGTCCGCTGGGCGGTCTGGAGTTGAACGGAAGGAGTCACAGCTGCCTCTCAGAGTGGAGCCGTCCGAATGTCTTCGAGGCCTTCCAACGGCGGGCATGCGCCGGCGCTTCCTCTGCCAAAGCGATAATCAGCGATGACTGTCATCTCGATCGGAGATGAGCCAGCTGATGCGGCCGGTCGTTCACGGCTTGGTGAGCGGTTCGGCCTGGTAGGCGCGGTGCAGCAGCTCCACGAAGGACGGCGCCTCAGGCAGGGGCACGGCGCCGATCCGGTGTACGGCCACACCCGGTGTCCATGAGTTCATGACCACGGCCCCGGACAGGGCCGGCAGGCCGGCGAGCGTGATCTCCTGGGTGCGCTGGGGGATGCCGAGGCGATCCAGCTGCCGGCGGACGATGGTCATCGTGATCCCGCTCAGCATCTCGGCCACCGGCCAGACCACCGCGGTGCCGTCCCAGAAGGCCAGGTTCCAGATCGACGCCTCGCTGAGCCTGCCCCGGCGATCGACGAAGGCGGCGTCGTCGAAGCCCTGTCCGACGGCCTGGCGGAGGAAATACGTCTTCGCCACCTCGCCGACGTGCTTCACGGCCGGGAGCATCCGTTCGTGCTCGACCGGCGCCAGCGCCAGCGGGCCTTGCGGGCCGGACGCGGCGGGTCCGGTACGGACCAGCACCTCCGGCTCCACCTCGGCCCCGGCCACGGTGAACTCGCCCGCCGGCGAATACACCGTGGCCGTCAGCGAGACGTCACCCGGGCCGCCCTCCAGGGCCGCACGCAGGTAGGACCGCACTCGATCATCAGGCAACGCCCGGCCGAACAACTCCACCGAGGCGACCCGCAGCCGCTCCAGATGGAGGTCCAGGCCCCGGATCCGCCCATCACGCACCTGCATGGCGGTGAAGTGCGCGTAACCCGCGAAGGCGAGCGGCGCCAGCTCCTCGGCGGCCACCGCCCGGCCGTTGCGTTGCACAACAGAAGAGGCAGCAAGAGTGCTCATTGACGTCTTCCCTCAGCTCGTGGTCAGGCCCCGGAGGATCGGGGGCCGCCAATGAGCCTGCCGCGGCGGGGCGACGTCTCCCAGAGCTCTGTTCCGCGTACGACCCGTGGTCCTACTACTGACAGGGTCAGTCTCATATCTCCCCCTATGCGTACGATCGGGACAATGAGCGATATGGACTTTCCGCCCGGCCCGGAAGGGGAGGCGGGTCCGGGCGGCGAGCAGCCGATCGATCCGCGTGCCGAGATCGGCGCGTTCCTGCGCAGCCGCCGGGCCAGGTTGACGCCGGAAAACGTCGGGTTGCCGGTCTTCGGGCGGCACCGGCGGGTGCCGGGACTGCGCCGCGAGGAGCTGGCACAGCTCGCCGGCGTGTCGGTCGCGTACCTGACCCGGCTCGAGCAGGGCCGGGGCAACAACGTCTCCGACGAGGTGGTCCACGCGATCGCGCGCGCCCTGCGGCTGACGGACGCCGAGCACACGCACCTGACGCACCTGGTCAGGTGCCAGCACAGGAAGCAGCCCGCGCCGCCCCACCAGCAGCAGGTACGCGCCACGCTCCGGCAGCTGCTGGCCTCCTTGGACGGGGTGCCCGCGTACGTGACCGGGCCGCGCTCGGACATCCTGGCCTGGAACCGGATGGCGACGGCCCTGTTCGGCGACTGGGACGGGCTGCCGTCCCGGGAGCGCAACTGGGCGCGGCTGGTGTTCCTGCGGCCCGGCCATCGCCGGCTGTTCGCGGAGTGGGAGTCGAAGGCCATCGACGTCGTCGGCGCCCTGCGCCTGTACGCGGGCTGCTATCCGGACGACCCGCAGCTGTTGACGCTCGTCGGCGAGCTGTCGGTGAAGAGCGAGGAGTTTCGCCGCCTGTGGGCCAGGCACGACGTCAAGGAGACCAACCACGGCACCCGGCGCCTGCGTCATCCCCTGGTGGGCGAGCTCACCCTCTCCTTCGAGTCGATGCGCCTGCCCGATGACCCCGAACACTCCCTGACCGTCTACCACGCCCCGCCAGGCTCCGCCGCGGCGGAGAACCTGAGGTTGCTGGGCAGCTGGGGCACGGACATGATCGGCACGACGCCCGAGGCCCTTTACTAAGTAGATTTCAGGGTGCGGCGACGACGGTCACCGTCGCCACCGCGGGCACGTCGGTCCCGGCCACGTCGCCGGAGAGCTCCACCGTCCCGGCGGTCCGCCAGGCGGCGGCGTCCGGTCGCCGCCACACGACCGGACGTTCCTGGGTGCTCCCGTCACTGAGCTTCACCACCACGCGTCCGGGGAGCAGGGGGGCGCTCCCCGCCGCCGTCTCGGCCGCGACCGCCTCGACCGACGACGCCGTCACCCCCGCCAGGCGCTCCCACTCGCCGCCGCGCAGCGGCACCACCACACCGTGCTTGGTGTTCTGCGGCAGCTCGAACTCGCCGTCGTACGGCGCCCACCCGCCCGACTCGAGGTCGGTCGTGACGAACGGGCGGTATCCGTGCTGGGCCGAGCCGTACTGGTCGACGAAGAGGAACCAGCGGTCGGCGTAGTTGTCCTTGAACACGAGCGGGCCCTCGACGTCGCCGTACTGCTCGCGGCCGATCCGCTCGCGCAGGACGACGGCGTCGTCGGCGAACAGCGACGACACCACGTCCGCGTAGAGCTGGCGACCGGCGGGTCCGTTGTCCTTGTGGAAGCGGAACACCTTGCCGCCGTGGCGGATCATCGTCGTGTCGATCGTGGTGCTGCCGGTGTCCAGGTACACCCGCGCCGGGCTGAAGGTCACGAAGTCCTTCGTGGTGGCGTACATGGTGCGGCTGTACGTGGGCCGGGTGTGGCCGGGGTCGTTCTCCTGGTCGAACAGGTTGGCGGAGAAGGTCACGACGTACTCGCCGAGCTGGTCGTCGTAGATGGACTCCGGCGCCCACGCCATCCCGGCGTCCGGCGGCGCGACCTCCACCAGTCGCCCGTCCGACCAGTTCACCAGGTCGTCGGTCTCCCACACCATGATCGAGCGGCTGCCGTGGGCGGACCACACGTCCCATCCGGCGTCGTCGCCGCCGAAGACGCGCAGGTCCGTGGCCACGAGATGGAACCTGTCGCCCGCCGGCGAGCGCACCAGGTGGGGGTCGCGCAGCCCGGTGGTCCCCCGCGTCGACTCCAGGATCGGCTCTCCGCCGTTGAGCCGGAACCAGCGGGCCGGGTCCTCGCCGCGGCTCAGGGAGAGATAGATCTTCTCCGCGTGCCTGTGGGGATCCTCGACGAAGTGCGCCATGACGTACCCGAACGGCGCCTGGTTTCCTGTCATCGGTCCCTTCCGTTCATCTCACGCTTCGACCCACCGGTCACGCGATCACGCCTGTCGCGGGATCGATCGTCCAGGAGTCGCGCCACTCGAGCTGCGCCTTGCCGCCGCCGATGCGCATCGGCAGCCAGACCGGCGCCGAGTGGAACAGGTCGTCCCTGATCCACCGGTCGCCCACGTACACATGACTGATGGCGTCGGAGCCGTGCACGGGGACGATCACCGAGGTCTGCGAGTCGTGGGTGGCCGAGCCGGGCGGCGCGAAGTCGGCCCACTCGCTCCACGGCCCCGCCAGTGACGTGGCCGTGGCGACCTTGTTGTCGTTCGTGGACCAGCCCGTCAGGTCAGAGCCGAACAGGTAGTACAGCCCGTCGGCCTTGACCAGCGCCGGCGACTCGTACCCGTGCTGACCGGCCGGGTGGTCGCCGGGCGGGGCCAGCGTGGTCGAGACGATCTCCTCGACCGCGAGGTGGTCGGCGGAGAGGCGGTAGATGTGCAACCCGTGCTCGCGGTCCTCCGACATCAGGTAGCCGGTGCCGTCGTCGTCCTGGAAGACGCCGATGTCGCGGCTGATGTTGCCGAGCGGCCGCTCGCTGCGCAGGTAGGTGTAGGGCCCCTCCGGCCGGTCGGACACCGCCCAGCCCAGCCGGGCGTAGGCGTAGTCGGGCGAGTCGACGTGCAGGAACATCACGTGCCGGCCGTCGGGGTTGCGCAGCACCTTGGGGCGCTCGACGACCCGCCCCGGGGCGATGTCCGGCACGCCGGGGTCCGGTGCGAGCGCGTGCCCGTGCGAGGTCCACGTCGCCAGGTCGGGCGAGGAGTAGCAGGCCACGCCGCCGAAGGTGCCGCCCGCCGACTTGTCCTCGCCCCAGGCCCAGAACAGGCCGTCGAAACGCTGGATGCCGACTCCGTGGAGCTGCGCCACGTGACCGTGCTGGTCGGTGAAGAGCTTTCCCGGGGCGATGGTCCCTCGTGGTGCGCGCGGATAGGTGGACACACAACCTCCCTCGACTCGGCGAGGGAAAACGTTACCAGGAACACTCGATCTGCCACGGCTCGGGACCGGGAGTTCCTCGACCCCCGGCTCCGCCTTAGCGATTACGGCCGACCAGGAAGAGGCCGCCCTTCAGGCGTTGGCATCGGCTCGAGACCCGGGAGACCGTCATGCCCGGCACCCACGGATATCGTTGTCTATCCGCCTCGGCGTGGAGGCGCCTGGTGGGCCGGCCTCACAGTGGGACCTGCCAGCGCAGCCGCGTGCCCCCCTCGTCGGGGATCTCGAGCTCGGCGGTGCCGCCCAACCGGGCGGCGCGGTCCTCGATGTTGCGCAGGCCGCTGCGGCGTCCCGTCTCTCCCAGGCCCACGCCGTTGTCGGTGACCAGGAGGACGAGCTCGGAACCCACGGCCTCGACAAGAACGTCGGCGCGGGTCGCGCGGGAGTGGCGGACCACGTTGGACAGGGCTTCGCGCAACACGGCCAGCAGGTGCGCGGCGACCGGCTCGGCCACCAGGGTCTCGATCTGCCCCGCCATGCGCAGGCCCGGCATGAAGCCCAGATGGCCGGCGGCGCCCTCCACCAGCTCCACGATCTGCCCGCGCAGACTGGGCGCGGCCTCGCCGGCGCCCTGCAGCGCGAAGATGGACGAGCGGATCTGCCGGATCGTCTCGTCCAGCTCGTCGATCGCGTGCTGGACCCGCTTGGCCGCCTCCGGCCGCTCCACCAGCCGGATCGTGCTCATCAACGTCATCGCCGTCGCGAACAGGCGCTGGATGACCACGTCGTGCAGATCCTTGGCGATGCGGTCCCGGTCCTCCAGCAGACCCAGCCGTTCGGCGTCCCGGCGCGCCTCGGCCAGCTCCAACGCGACCGCCGCCTGGCCGGCGAACGCCTGCAGCACCTGCTGATCCGCCCCGCTGAACGGCAACCGCCCGCTCCGCTTGGCCAGCACCAGCACCCCGCGCACGTCCGGCACGCTGCCGAACGGCACCATCATCACCGGCCCGTAACCCAACCGCCGCAGCGGCGAGCCAGGACGCGAGACGCTCTGCATGTCCGGGGCGGACATCGGCTCACCCTGGGTGAACACCTCACCCGCGAGCGTTTCCGACACCAGGAAGACGGCGCCCAGCAGCTCCTGCTCGCCCTCGCCCTCCGCGAGCTCCACGATCAGCGACTGTTTCGACGGCTCAGGCAGGAGCACCTCGACCAGGTCGGCGTCGGTGATCTTGCGCGCGCAACTCGTCACCAGGCTCAGCACCTGGCCTGGGTCGGCACCGGACAGCAGGCTGGTGGTCACCTCGGACGCCGCCTTCAGCCAGGTCTCACGCCGCCGTGACTCCTCATACAGGCGGGCGTTGTCCACGGCGATGCCGGCGGCGGTGGCCAGTGCTATGACGATGGCCTCGTCCTCCTCGTCGAACTCGCCGCCGCCGCGCTTCTCGGTCAGGTAAAGGTTGCCGAAAATCTCCCCGCGCACCCGTATCGGAACGCCGAGGAAGGTGCCCATCGGCGGATGGCCCGGCGGGAAGCCGTACGACTCCGGGTGGTCGGAGATATGGGCCAGCCTGAGCGGCCGCGCATCCTTGATCAGCAGGCCGATCAGCCCCAGGCCGTGCGGCCAGTGCTCGATCCTGGCGATCTCCTCCTCGCTCAGTCCCACCGGGACGAACTGGATGAGCGTGTGCTCCTGGCCGACCACGCCCAGCGCGCCGTAGCCGGCGTCCACCAGCTTCGTCGCGGTCTCTGTGATGCGGCGCAGCACGCCTTCCAGATCGAGCTCGCTGCCCACCGACACGACCGCCTCGAGCAGCGCGTGCACCCGGTCCCGGGTGGACAGCACGGCATCGAGCCGCGTCTGCAACTCGGCCAGCAGCTCATCGAGCCGCATGTGCGGCATCAACGGGTGCTGCTCGCCATCCACATCTCTCAGTGTCGCACCTGACCAGCCACAACGCCCATCGCCGGTGCTGGAGCGGGCGCGCTTCCCCGGAGCCTCCTTCCTACGTTTGTGCCGTGTGCGGCCGGATAGCGTGGTAAGTGTGATTCGTGTGTTCCTCGTCGACGATCACGAGGTCGTGCGGCGGGGTGTCGCGGCGCTGCTGGAGGCCGAGGAGGACATCGAGGTCATCGGCGACGTCGGCACGGCCGCGTCGGCGATCGCCCGCATCCCCGCGCTGAAGCCCGACGTGGCGGTGCTGGACGTGCGGCTGCCGGACGGCAGCGGCGTCGACGTGTGCCGGGAGGTGCGCTCCCGGGTGCCCGGGCTGGCGTGCCTGATGCTGACCTCGTTCGCCGACGACGACGCGCTGTTCGACGCGGTGATGGCGGGGGCTTCCGGCTATGTGCTCAAGCAGATCCACGGCTCCGACCTGGTCGGCGCGGTCCGTACGGTGGCGTCCGGGCAGTCCCTGCTCGACCCGCAGACCACCGCCGCCATGCTTGAGCGCCTGCGCCGGCAGGCGACCGCGAAGGACCCCCTCGCGGCGTTGTCGGAGCAGGAACGGCACATCCTCGAGCTGATCGGCGAGGGGCTGACCAACCGGCAGATCGGCGAGCGGATGTTCCTGGCCGAGAAGACGGTCAAGAACTACGTGTCCAACCTGCTGGCCAAGCTCAACATGCAGCGCCGCACCCAGGCGGCGGCGCTGGCGGCGCGGTTGCGCGACGGCCGTCGCGAATGACGCCTCCTACATCGCCGGGGGACCGTGAGGAGGTCGTCCTTGTCGAAGGTCACGTCGGACCGCACGTCCACGACGCCCTCGATCATCCGGATCCTCTCCGTCAGCGCGACGGCCTGTGATCTCCACTCGGCCGCGCCGCTGATCTGCACCACGCCCTGGTCGATCTCGATGGTGAACGTCTCGGGACTTGGCAGCACGGCTCCGATGTCCGCGTCCAGTTCCTCGGCCGGGCGGGTGACGGCCCGCAGCACGTCACGCTGGTGCAGGGTGCCCATGATCCGCCCGGTGACCACGTTGATCACGGGTATCTGCTTGATGCGCGTCGCGTGCATCAGCAGGGCCGCGTCCCGCACGCAGGTGCCCGGCGTGACAGTGATCGCCGGCGAGGTCATGAGCTGAGCCGCCGTCGTGTCCGCCGGCTTCTGGTGGTCCTGCCGCTGCCTGACGGGCTCGGACATCGGCATGCCGGGCCGTACCGTGTCGGCCCCCGTGAGCAGCAGGTCATCCTCGAAGACCACGCCCACCGGCCGCCGGTCCGCGTCGATCACGGTCACCGCGCTCACCGCGAACCGTTTCATCGCCTCCGCGATCTCCGTCAATGGGGCGTCCTTCATCACGGCGATGGCCACACAGCCCATGATGTCCTTGACCTCGATCGCCATGACATCCTCCTCCAGTGCGCCGGCACGGACTCGCGCAGGAGTGGCGAATGTCCCGCCGGTCGCTCACCAACCCCTCGTGCCCGGCCCGCGTGACTGCGTGCCCTGCGACTTGTCCCACGTCCCGCACGGCATGTCAGAACCGCCGAACCAGCCGGCCGAGTCCCGCTGCATCTGGAAGATCTCGGCACGCCGGTCATCGCGCGCTTCGGCGGCGAACGCGGCGACCTCGCCGTGCTTGGACCACTCGGACACCAGCAGCTGCTGAGACATCGTGACCGACGTCATGTGCTGGTCGATCATGTCGCACAGGAACGCCTTGTCCAGCGCATCACCCGACAGCCTGGACATATCGCGCATGAGTGGGGCGTAGCCGGTCCCCGTACCCGAACGCTCCGGATACCACTTCTCCAGCCAGGCCTTCATCGTGGCGGTCTGAGCGCCTTGCGTGGCCGAGATCGAGACGCCGAGCGCACGCATCCGAGGCCGGTCCGAGCGTTGCAGGTGCCGGGCCGCCGCCACCGCTTCGTTCTGGTAGGCCACCATGCGGGCCAGATAGTCGGCCTCGTCACTCACGCTCGCGTCGAGCACCGGCCCGGCGGACTCCGACGTGCCCCACCCCGCCAGTGGCGCGGCGCTCGCCTGCCCGGATGTGATCTGCGTGACCTGCTGGGCCACATCGGTGGCTGCGACGGTGACGCCGGTCAGGGCCACGGTCGCCAGCACGGATCCAGCCGCGATCCTCGCAACTGCCGACCGTTTCATGTCCCGACTCCAACACTCTGTCCAAGAATTGGCTTTTCCCTCTTCCTTTCCAGGCTGGCGGTTGCCCCCCTACCGGGCCAGGGCCGTACGACCCTCATGACCGGGACCAACGGCCTTCGCCGGCACCTGTGAGGCGTGGCGTGGCACGTCTCGGAGCGTCATCGCGCGCGGCCTCGAGAAGGTGTCCGGGGCAGGACGGGCTCCAGGTGGAACATCCCGGTGACCACCTCACCGGGCGTCTCGGCGGGCCGGACCCGTCCGGCGACGGCCGACAGCACGTCGCGGGCCGTGACCAGGCCGACCAGTCCGCCGCCGTCGACCACCGGCACGGCGTCGCATCCGGCGTCGAGCATCACGGCGGCGACCCGGGCCAACGGGGCATCCGGCAGGACCAACGGCCTGCGCTCGCTCCCGAGCAGCGCCCGGACCTGGCGCCTGGACTGCTCATAGGGCCCGCCCGACCAGGACGCCGCCAGCTGCTCGCGGGTCAGGACGCCCAGCACGTGACGCCCGTCGACGACCGGCAGGTGGTGCACGTCAGCGCGGCGCATCAGCTCCCAGGCCATCAACGGCGACTCGTCCGGCTTGACGACCACCAGAACACGGCTCATCACCTGCCTGGCGGTCAGCGATTCGACGGTCATGACTTCTCCCTACTCCACCCTCGCGACAACGAGTGCGCCACACCCGGGGACAAAGTCACGAAATGTTGTGACATTGGTCCCATAACCGGCGGGACGGTCGGCTGGGATTCAGCGGAGTGTCGCGCCGGCGAGCAGCTGGGCGAACCGTGGAGGTGTGCCAGCCTGGGACCACATCGTTCGCTGCCGGGCGGCGCCCGTTCCGCGGCCGTCGAGCCGGTGGATCAGCAGGGCGATCGGTTCGGGCTCGGGCAGGCGCGGCAGGAGGAGCTCCAGCAGGGCGCGGTGCGGCATGGCGCGTGAGGTGTACGGATCCACGGCGAGCGCGTCCAAGCCGTGGCGGGCGGCGGCGTTCAGCTCGGCGACGACCTGCCTGTCACTCAACGTCTTGATCGGCACACCACGTGCCACGTCGGCGATGGCCAGGCAGACAAGTGCTCGTGCCATGGCGGCCAGCAGGACGGCGTCCTCGACCGAGAGGCAGGTGTCCATGACGCGTAGTTCCACTGTCGGGTAACGCGGCGACAGGCGGGCGTGGAAGTACACGCTCCGCTCGTCCATGGCCCGGCCGCAACGGATCAGCTGGCACACGGCGGCGTCGTAGTCGGCCGCCGATCGCCATGCCCCGGGCGGCACCGCCGTCGGCCAGCGGCTCCACTGCCGGTGGCGGCGGCTGGCCCAGCCGGTGTCCACGCCGCCGGCGATGGGGGAATTGGCGCTGAGTGCCAGGAGCGTGGCCAGGAAGGGCCGGAGCCGGGTGAGGACCTGCACGCCCAGCTCGCGGGAGGGCATGCCGACGTGTACGTGGCAGCCGCAGGTGCCGGTGCCCGCGACCAGGCCATGGCGGGCCGCCAGCTCCTCATAGCGGGCATCGGCCGTGAGGGCGGACAGACCGGGCGTGTGTCGCGGGACGATGCCGGAGGCGACCAGGTGGCAGCCCAGTTCCTCCGCCGAGCGCGAGGCGAGCAGCCGGTGTCGGGTCAGCTCCTCTGCCAGCTGCTCCAGGTCGGTGCACACGCCGGTGACCGTCTCGAGCTGGTAGCGCATGGCCTCGGCCTTGATGTGGGGGTCGCCGCCGAGCAGCGCCAGGACCGCCGGGGCGCTGAGGGCCGGGCGGCCGTCGGCGCGGTCCAGCAGCAGGAACTCCTCCTCCACCCCCACCGTCAGCGTCCGGCTCCCGGAACAACGTGCCACAGCGGTGGCGACCGTGCCGCTCGCTCCCATCACGGCCTCCCTGAAGCGATGACCCGCTTCGTGCCGCCCGCTCCCATCGCGGCCGCCCCGAAGCGATGACCCGCTCAGCTTCAGGATGGCCGCGCGACGAGGTTCTCAGAAGTGACCAAAGTCCCTGCTCAGTGGGACTTCCGGCCCTACGGGCACCCCGGCGACTCGGCCGCACGCCGCGATCTGCGCCGGTCGTCAGCCCAGAGCGTCGAGCAGCTCGCGCTCGCGCCGGACGCTCAGGCCGGCGCGCCGGTCCCGGTCCAGGCCCTGCTCGCGTTCCCAGGCCAGCGTGTCGGCCAGCAGCTCCGCCCGGGGCCGATGACGGAGTCCCGCGGCGCGCGCCGCCGCCCCGCTCCGCGCCGAGAAGCCCTCCCAGCCCTGCTCGACCAGCCACATCGGCAACGACTCTGCCCCCATGTACTCGGCCACGCCGTTCGCCAGCAGCCACGCCGAGTCGGCGGCGACCACCGGACCGGTGTGCCCGCCGATGGTGCGGGACAGCTCGATCCACTCTCCGAACGGAACGACCGGACCGACCGCGTCATATGTGCCGGTGCGCCCCGCCTCCCCGGCATCCAGCAGCCAGGCCGCGAGGTCCCGCACGTCGACGGCCTGTGTCGGCAGGGCCGGCGCGTCGGGAACCAGCATCGGCCCTCGCGGATCGCGCGCGGCACGGGCCACCCAGTAGCCGGAGCGTCCGCTGCGATCGCCCGGTCCGCCGATGAGACCGGCGCGCGCGATGAGGAGGCGGTCGCCGACGGCCGCCGCCGACGCCTGCTCGCAGGCGACCTTCGCCTCGCCGTACGATTCGCGGCCGGCCTCGTCCTGATCGGCCGGGGCGAGCAGCGCCGTGGACTCGTCCGCGTCCGGCGCGGCATGGGAGGCGTAGGCGCTGACGGAGGACACATAGGCCCAGTGCCCGGCCCTGCCGCCCAGTGCGTCGAGCGCCGCACGGACGAAGCCCGGCTGCCATGACACCTCGATGACCGCGTCCCATTCGCGGTCGAGCAGCGGCTCGTACGCCGCCGGATCACGCCGGTCGGCGGCCACCAGCCGCGCTCCGTCCGCGACGGGCCCGCTCTCACCGCGAGCCAGGCACGTCACCCGATGGCCGCGCTCGACCGCCTGCCGCGACAGCTCCCGGCCCACCCATGCCGTCCCACCCAGAATCAAGATCTCCATCCAGACACCCAAGCACCGCGAACACCGGACACCCATCCGGGTTCACTGTGAGCGGACCCGGGACCCGCCGCAGGGCGGCGCGTTTTGCCTGGTCTTGGGGGGCAGTTCATTAATCTGCGAAGAGGTGATGTCCCGCGTCCGCTGTGATTGGCATCGGACCGATGGCATACCTCTCGTGGCTTGGGGGCGAAAGGATGGTGGTGAACGGGCCCTCCCCCGCGGCTTCGGGCGAGGAACGGCTTCGTCTGCTCGTCTCGGCGTGCGCCGGGCTGAGCGACATCGAGGTGCTCGAATACGCCCTGGACCAGGCGGTCGCCGCCACGCGCGCGCTCGGCGGGATGATCCACTGGGCCGGGCCCGTCGGGAGCCGGCAGCCGCGCATGGTGGCCGCCTCCGGGCTGCCCCCGGCGGCGCTGGAGGCATGGGGACAGACCCGGGACGTGGTCATGCGGGTGCTGCGCGACGGAACGTCCGTCCGCGTCCCCCTCACGCGCGCCGCGTCTGAGGCGGCCGAGGCGATGCCCGTGATGATGACGGCCGTGCCGCTGCACGGCCCCGACACGCCCGTGGGCTGCCTGTCCGTGTTCTGTGACGAGACAGTGGAGCCGGACTTCCTGCGGTCCTTGGCCGCTTGGCTGGACAAGCGCCTCGCCAGGACCGGTGCCGGTTCGGCCGCGAAAGGTCCGTGGTTGCAGGAGCGGTCCGCCGACTCCGGGCTCAGGCAGGCGTTGAAAGCGGTCAAGATCGGATCGTGGGACTGGAACATCCGCACCGGTGAGCTGTGGTGGGACGACCCGGCGCTGACCCTGCTGGGCATCGACCCCGCCACCGCGCCGCACCACATCGACACCTGGGCGGGCATCGTCCATCCGAAGGACCTGCCCAGGGTGATGGCCGCGACCGAGGAGGCCATCCGCACCAGGGCACTCTACGAGGTCGAGTACCGCGCCCGCCGCCCGGACGGCACCACCGGTTGGATGCACGCGCGGGGCCGCCTGGTCCTGGACGAGCGGGGCGAGCCGGTCCGCATGGTCGGCACGGTCTGGGACACCACCGAGAGCCGTGTCGCCCGCGAATCGGCCGGCCGCGCGCTGCGCGACATGAGTGACGCCTTCATCGCGCTGGACCGCGACTGGCGGATCACGTTCGTCAACCGCGTCGCCGAATCCCTCCTCGGCTCCGCCGAGCTGATCGCCCAGGTGGTGTGGGACCTGACCGCCGGGTGCCCGCCCGAGCTGCAGGCGATGTGCCGCCAGGTCGCCGCCGAGCGCGTGCCCGCCAGCCTCGACCTGCGGTGGCCGACCGACGACCGGTGGTACCACGTGCGCCTGGTGCCGGTGCCGGACGGCCTGACGCTCTACCTCGCGGACATCACCGACAAGCGCGTCCAGGACGAGCAGCGCGCGGCCGCCGTACAGGCCGCCGCCGAACGCGCCACCTGGATCCAGGAGCTGACCCTCGCACTCGGCGAGGCGGTCACCCTCCGCGACGTCATGCAGGTCATCGCCCGGCGGGTGCTGCCGCCGTTCGACGCCGCGGGACTCACCGTGCTGGCCGGCGAGGGGGATCACCTGCAGGTGGTCGAAACCATCGGGCGTCCATCCGACATCCTCGGCGAGTTCAGGAACCGGACGACCCTGGCCTCCGCGGCCCTCGCCGACGTGTGCCGGTCACACGTACCGATCTTCATCACGTCGAAACCGGAACGCCGCGCGCCGGACGGCGACGAGGCCCGCCGGACCACGGCACCGGACACGGACAGCTGGGCGGTCCTTCCCCTGCGCGTGCCCAACCAGCCCGCGGGTTGCTGCGTGATCTCCTTCGACCGGCCCCACGAGTTCGCCAGCGAGGAGCGCACCCTCCTCACGGCGCTCAGCGGGCTGATCGCCCAGACGCTGGCGCGGGCCCGCATGTACGACGTGGAGCACACCCGCGCCCAGGAGCTGCAGCGGCACCTGCTCCCCCGCGACCTGCCGTCCTCGCCCTGCCTCGCCGCCGCGGCCCGCTACCTGCCCGGCGGCACCGGGGCGGTCGGCGGCGACTGGTACGACATCATCCCGCTCTCGGCGGACCGGGTCGCCCTGGTCATCGGCGACGTCATGGGCCACGGCCTGACCGAGGCCGCCACCATGGGCCGGCTGCGCACCGCCGTACGCACCCTCGCCGACCTCGAGCTGCCGCCTGGAGAACTGCTCGCCCACCTCAACGACCTGGTCAGCGACCTCGGCGACGACTTCTACGTCACCTGCCTGTACGCGGTGTACGACCCGGCCGACGGCCGGTGCGTCATGGTCAGCGCCGGCCATCCGCCGCCCGTCCACGTGCTCCCTGACGGCACGGTCCGCGCCCTCGACGTGACCTCCGACCCGCCCCTGGGCGCCGCCGAGCCGCCGCTCAGCACGTACGAGCTGCACCTGCCAGAAGGCAGCCTGCTCGTGTTCTACACCGACGGCCTGATCGAGTCCTCCACCCGCGACATCGACAAGGGCATGGCCGAGCTCACCGGGCTCCTGACCGGCCTGCGCCCCGGCCCCTCGGGCACCGACCTCGACCGGCTCTGCGAGTCCGTCACCGCGGCCATGCTGCCGGCCCAGCAGCAGATCCCCGACGATGCCGCCCTGCTCATCGCCCGCACCCACCGCCTCGCGGCTGAGAACATCGCCTCCTGGGACCTTCCTGACGACCCGATCGCGGCTCGCGAGGCCCGCGAGCACGTGCGGCAGCAGCTCGCCACCTGGCGACTGGACGACCTCGTCGCGACCACGGAGCTCATCGCCAGCGAGCTGATCAGCAACGTGATCCGCCACGCCAGAGGCCCGCTCAACCTGCGCCTGCTGCGCAGCCGTACCCTCATCTGCGAGGTCACCGACGGCAGCCTGACCACCCCCCGGATCCGCCGTGCCGCCGAGACCGACGAAGGCGGGCGCGGCCTCCAGCTCGTCGCGGCTCTCTCCCAGCGCTGGGGCACCCGCTTCACCACCGACGGCAAGTGCATCTGGACCGAACAGGCCCTCCCCGCGGCCGGGACGTGACAGGGCCCGGCTGGAAGAGATCGCCACCACACCGGCCCCACACCCGGGCTTCCTAGATTCGACTCGCCAAGTGATCCATGGCGAACGGAGGAAGCAGCATGCCAACTCAGACCGTTGAACTGCCGACGTTCTCGCTGGCGGGAGACGCCGCGCCGAGCGTGACGACCGACGCGCCGCACGAGCGCGCGTGGACCCCGCCCTTCTCCTCTCCTCGCGCCGAGTAACAGGGCCCGAGTAACGATGGCCGGCGGCGGGATGTCCCCCGTCGCCGGCCCCCTACCGGTGAAATCGAGGTGACGTCATTGGCTCCCGTATCGAATGTCGAGCTGATCTCCGACATCGATCTGGCACTCGGCTCGAACCGCCGGTTCGGCTCCGCCGAGGCGATCGAGGCCAGGAACCTGGCCCGCTACCGGCTGGGCCTTCAGGTACTGGCCCGCTACCACCCCTGCGCCGCCGGCAGGCTGTCGCGGCTGTCCCTGGCGGGCGACGCCGAGCTGCGCCCGCTGATGTACGACCCGGTCCTGCGCAACGCGTTCGAGAACGACATGACCGCGCTGGAGCGGCAGGACGGCGAGGCCGCCGACCTGGTGGCCTACCTGGAGAGCGGTGTGGCGGACGCGCTCGACGGCGTCGGGCCTTGTGAACGTCTTTCTCGCCCGGCGGTGCGTCCGTGGCCGGATCGCGCCGTCTCGTGGGTGTGGACGGACCTCGAGACGGGCTCCGAGTCTGAGACGGCACTGAGCGCCCGTCTGGAGGAGCTGCTGGCAGGGACGCTGTCCCAGGACGGCTCCGGCAGCCGGGTGCGTCCCGACGCCGGCCTGCTCGCCGGGCTGCGCCAGGCCGCCGAACTCCTCGCCGAGCTGCTGCCCCACACGGGCGCCGGGGTGCTGCCGCACGTCTCCCTGGTCGGGTTCGTACGGGACGAGCTGGCCGACGGAACCCTCAACTCGATCTCCGGCGGCGACCCGCTGCCCTCGGCTCTCTTCCTGGCCCCTGAGCGGCTGGCCGATCCCTGGACCGCGGCCGAGACGCTCTTCCACGAGGGACTGCACCTGAAGCTGTTCGACGTGCTGCGGACCGGCTCCATGGCCGCCGAGTCCGAGCAGCTGATCCCGATCCCGTGGCGCGTGCAGCCGTGGACCCTGACGCGGGTGCTGTTCGCCATGCACGTCTACGCCCACCTGGTGCTGTTCCGCGCGGCGGCGGCTCAGGCGTCCCCGGCCCTGCGGGCACGGTACGGCGAGCCGCCCGCGGCCGAGTTCGTCGATCTGGCCACCCCCGGCAGCCAGGCAGCCGCCGGCGGCGGGTACACCACCAGCCTGGAACGGGCGACCTATCTCGCCCAGCAGGCCTCCCAGGTGCACGGCGAGCTGCTGACCCCTACCGGCAGGCAGTTCGTCGACTGGCTGATCGGCGGCGTGGCCCCCATCGCTCCCGGAATCCTGCCAGGACAGGCGCCCGCCGCGCCCCGGCGGCCGGCCGCCGAGGTGACGTTGGAGGCGCGGGGCTACCGCCGGGCGGAGCCGGTGCAGGTGTGCCCGATCCCCGAGCAGCGGCAGCTGGTGGCGTTCTCCCCGGCCCCGCGGAGCTTCCGCTGGCTGAACGACCATGCCTGGACGATCTACGCGCTGTGCGACGGCCGGGACCTGTCGTCGCTGCGTGAGCGGTACAGCCAGGTGGCGGGGCCCGGCGCCGAGGACCGGCTGAGCCCCGGGCTGGCCGGCCTGCTCCACGCCGGGCTCATCGTGCCCGTGGGTTCCTGAGGATCCCACGGCTACCCGGCCGTCCCCAGCTCCTTGAAGAGCTGTTCCGCGGTGGCGAGGTGGTGGGCGGCGGCGCTGTCGCCCCGGTCGGCGTAGGCCTCGCCGAGCTCCTTGTGGGTCTCGGCGAGGCCCTTGCGGTCGCCGATGCCGGATCGGATGCGCAGCGCCATGGCGAAGTGCGCGAACGCGTCCTTCTCCCATCCGAGAAGGTGATAGAGCCCGGCCAGGTCGTTGATCACCTGACCCTCGCCTCTCGCGTCGCCGGTTTCCCGATGGATGGCCAGCGCGCTCAGGAGATGCCCGAGCGCGGACTCGTACCGGCCGAGCTTCGCCTCGGTCAGGCCGATGTTGTTCAGCGCACGCGCTTCGCCCTTGCGGCTGCCGGTGGACCGGCGCAGCGCGAGCGCCTCGCGGTAGAGCTCCAGCGCTTCGGCGTGGCGGCCGCGGGCGTCCAGCACCACGCCCAGGTTGTTGAGCGTGTTGGCCTCGCCGTGGGTGTCGCTCGTGCGCCGGTGGATGGCCAGCGCGCGTTCGTAGTGGGCGACCGCCTCCTCCATCCGGCCCAGGTTCCGCAGCACGATGCCGAGCAGGTTCAGCGTCTGCCCCACGGCGTCGTCGTCGCCCGCGTCCTCGAGGATGTCCAGCGCCTCGCGCAGTTCGGTGAGGGCCGCGCCGTACCGGCCGAGCAGCCAGGAGACGGTGCCGATGCTGCGCAGCGCGGCGCCCGTTCCTGCCGGGTCTGCGAGGCGCTGGTAGATCTCCAGTGCTCTGCGGTGCTCTGCCAGGGCCTCGGGGTAGCGGCCCAGGTACTCCAGGGTCGCGCCGAGGTTGTTGTGGGCCACGGCGGCCTCCAGGTGCTCACCGGCCCGCTCGGCGGCGCTCGCGGCCAGGGTGTGCAGCTCCGCGGTGCCGGCCAGGCTGTGGCGTAGGCGCAGCAGCCGGGCCAGTGCCGCGGGCAGCCGCCAGGCGGCCTCCAGGTCGTGGGCGGCGGCGTGACGGGTGGCGGCGAGCACGTTCTCGTACTCGTCCTGCAGCACGAGCGGGTCGTCGATGGTGCGGTACCACTCCAGCAGCCGGCGTACCGCCTCCTCGCGCACCACCCCGTCGTCCTCGGCCTCGGCTCGGTGGCGGGCGTAGTCGAACAGGAGATCATGGAGGTGGTAGCGCTCCTCCGGCGACCGGCTGTGACGGGCCTGAATCAGGCTGCCCGCCCGCAGCGCGTCCAGACGGGCGCGAGCCTCCGCGGCGGAGACGCCGAGCATCGCGGCCAGCGCCCTGGCCGTGAAGCCGCCGCCACCGGGGATCAGGCCCAGGCGGCGGAAGGCGATCCGGCCGGCCTCGGTCAGTGCCTGGTAGGACAGGTCGAAGGTGGCGCTGACGGCGGCGGACGGGGCGTCGCCGAGGTGCAGCGTGCCCAGCCGGCCGCGCTCGGCGAGGTCCGCCACGTACGTGGCGATCCGGCGATGAGGGTGGTCGGCCAGGTGAGCGGCGGCGATCCGCAGGGCCAGCGGCAGGTGCCCGCACTGGCGGGCGAGTTCGGCCACGGCGGCGGGCTCGGACTCGGAGCGGTGACCGATGACGGCGGACAGCAGGGCGACCGCCTCGGCGGCGCTCAGGATGTCGAGGTCGACGGTACGCGTGGCGTTGTGCAGCGCCAGGCCGGAAAGCCGGTTCCGGCTGGTGACCAGCGCCAGACAGCCCTCGGTGCCCGGCAGCAGCGGCTGGACCTGGGCGGAGTCGGCCGCGTTGTCCAGCAGCACCAGCACGCGCCGGCCGGCGAGCAGCCGCCGATAGGCGGCGGCGAGCTCGTCCTCGCTGCCGGGCACCTGCTCCGGAGGCATGCCCAGGGCGCGGACGAACCGGTCCAGCGCCTCCCGAGGCGTGATCGCCTCCTCCGGGCGGTGCCCGCGCAGCTCGATGAAGAGCTGCCCGTCGGGGAAGCGCTCGGCCATCCGGTGTGCCCAATGCACCGCGAAGGCGGACTTGCCGACGCCGGGCATGCCGCTGATGACCGTCACCGCCTCCAGGCGGGTCCCGGCCGGCGCGGTCAAGTCCCGCAGAGCGGCACCGCGCCCGGTGAAGCCGGCCAGGTCGGGGGGAAGCTGCCGGGGTACGGGCGCGTCGAAGCGTTTGCGGCGCTCCTCCTCCCGCTGGAGGATCCCGGCCCGTGCGCGGCGCAGCTCCGGCCCCGGATCCAAGCCGAGCTCCTCGGCGAACACCCGGCGCGCCTCGTCATAGGCGGCCAGTGCCTCCCTGGGTTGTCCCGAGCGGTCCAGGGCGTCGATCATCCTGCTCCACAGGGACTCGCGCAGCGGGTGTTCCGCCAGCAGCCCGCGGACCTCCCCGGCGATCAGGGCGTGCCTGCCGAGCCTGGCCAGCGTGTCGGCGTACTCCTCGAAGACGGCCAGCCGGAGCCCGTCGAGCCGGAGCCGCTCCGCCGCGATCAGCGATGACTCCGGCACGTCCGCGAGCGCTCCCGCCCGCCACAGGCCGAGTGCCTCCTGGAAGCGTCGCACGGCACGTTCCAGGTGGCCGGCCTCTGCCAGCTCCCGTGCCAGGGCGGCGAGCTGCTCGAAGACCTGGGCGTCCGACGAGGTGCCCTCGAGCCCCAGCCGGTAACCGCCCGGCTCCCTGACCAGCCCGCCGACGCCCTTCCCGCGCAGCCGGGAGATCAGCGAGTGCAGGGTGCTCTCGACACTCCGTGGCGGCGCCGTGCCCCACAGCTCGTCGACCAGGCGTTCGACGGGAACGGTCCGCCCCGCTCTGATCAGCAGGATCGCCAGCAGCGCACGCTGCTTGGGCGCGGTCAGCGGCACCCGTGAGCCGTCGCGCCAGAGCTCCAGAGTCCCGAGGATCCGGAATTCCACGCTGCCCCCTTGAGCGCGCAAGCCCCGCGCAAGCCTGGTCTGGCAGTTTAGATCTAGATCGGCGCCGTCCGCTAACACGGATTCGGCCTGTCCCGATTCAGGAGGTGGTCGTGCTCCCGACGTCCCGCGGACCCCAGGTCGGTCTGCTCGGCCCGGTCCAGGTCGTCCGCGGCGACGGCGTGGTCCCGGTTCCGGCACCCAAGCACCGCGTCGTCCTCGCCATCCTCGCGATCAATTCCGGCCGCCCCGTCCCGGCGGACCGGATCATCGAGGAGCTCTGGCAGGGCTCCGAGCCCAAGTTCGCCCGCAAGACGTTGCAGGGATACATCTGGCGGCTGCGCCGCGTTCTCGGCGAGGACCTGCTCACCCGAGGGGGCGGCTACGAACTGCGCGGCACCCCGCAGGGGACGGACGCCGCCCGCTTCGAGCGGCTGCTGGCCGAGGGCCAGCGGGCGCTCCGGACCCGTGAACCGGCCCTGGCCCGCGGGCGGCTGGACGCGGCGCTGGCGCTCTGGCGCGGGCCCGCGCTCGCGGACGTGCCTGCCGGCCCGATGATCCGGGCGCACGCCGACCGGCTGGAGGAGGCGCGGCTGCTGGCCGTCGAAGCCATGCTGGAGGCCGATGTCGAACTCGGCCGGCAGGCGGCGACGATCCCCGTGCTTCGCGAGCTCACCGCCGCGCACCCGCTGCGCGAGTCGCTGCACGCGCTGCTCATGCTCGCCTTGTACCGGTCAGGACGCCAGGTCGAGGCCCTGTCGGTGTACGCCGGCCTGCGGGCGACGCTGATCAGCGAGCAGGGCCTGGAGCCGGGCAGGGCGGTGCGGGAGCTCCATCGGAGGATCCTCGCGGCCGACCCCGCCCTCGACCGGGCGCTCTAGTCTGCGGAGATCGATCTGGCACGCCGCCGCAGTGGCCTGGCAAGGTAGTCCTGGCGCGTCACCCCAGGTCTGCTTCCTCCCGGATCTCCAGGACCGTGCCGGGCCGATCCAGCTCGAGCAGCACGATCTCGTTCTGCCCGGCCCGCAGCAGCGGCGCCGGGACGTAGAGGGTGCGCTGCGGGCCCTTGTCCCAGTAGCGGCCCAGCAGGACGCCGTTCACCCAGACGTACCCCTTGCCCCAGCCGGGCAGCGCGAGGAACGCGTCGGCGGGCTCGGCGACGTCCAGCTCGCCGCGGAAGAACGAGCGGGCCTCACCGATCACCTCCGCGCGGAACGGCACCGCCGAGACGTCGCCCAGCGGGATCGGCGTCGCGGTGCCGCCGTGCAGATACTGGTGCTGGTGCAGCACCCCGCCGAGCAGCCCCTTCCGCTCGCCCATCAGCGGCCCGTAGTTCGGCCTGCCCATGGATTCCACCAGCAGTTCCACGGTGGCTGGGCCGGGCACCCGCACTTCCGGCGCCGGCTGGTCCCGCTCCAGCACCGCGACGAACTCGCCGTCCACGAAAAGGTGGGCGCGGTCGCGCAGGTCCGGCACGGCGAGCGGGTACGGCTCGCGGGGCCCTGGCACGTCCATCCGGTAGAGCACCAGGCCGT
Organism: Nonomuraea sp. NPDC049400; assembly: GCF_044466425.1. Classification (NCBI taxonomy): domain Bacteria; kingdom Bacillati; phylum Actinomycetota; class Actinomycetes; order Streptosporangiales; family Streptosporangiaceae; genus Nonomuraea; species Nonomuraea sp. NPDC049400. The sequence continues at coordinate 304,742 of NZ_JBITMP010000001.1, read as the reverse complement.
GGTTCAGGCCCAGTTCCTCGAACGACGGCGGGACCGGGGCCGTCACCTCGGGCAGGGCGATCGCCTCCAGCGCGTCGCGCAGCCGTACCGACGCGGTGGGCGCGAACGTCGCCGGCAGCAGGGTCGCGGGCGGCGGCGGCACATCCGGCAGGTCCTTCGCGTAGCGCGACAGCACCTCCCGGTAGCGCCAGTACTTGTCCGTGGCGGCGCCGCGCTCGTCGATCGGCGCGTCGTAGTCGTAGGACGTCACGATCGGCCGCCACTCCCCGGACGCCATCTCGCCGGTCAGGTTCGCCCCGGCCCAGGTGCCGGGGTTGCTGCCTCCGTGCGCCATGTAGAGGTTGACCGAGGCGCCTGCCGCGAGCACGCGTTCGAGCACGTCGGCGGCGTCCTCGGCGTCGCGCACGACGTGCTGCTGCCCCCAGTGGTCGAACCAGCCGCCCCACAGCTCCATGCAGAACAGCGGATCGCCGGGCCGGTGCGCGCGCAGCGTGGCGAACGCCTTCTCCGGGTCGGAGCCGAAGTTCACGGTGGCCAGCACGCCGGGCAGGGTGCCGCCGGTCAGGAACAGGTCGCTGGGGCCGTCGGAGGTGAAGAGGGGGACCTCGACGCCGCGAGCGGCCAGCCCGTCGGCCAGGTGGCGCAGGTAGGCGCGGTCGGTGCCGTAGGAGCCGTACTCGTTCTCCACCTGCACCATGATCACATTGCCGCCCCTGGTGACCTGGCGCCCGGCCACCTCCGGGATGATCCGGTCGAGGTACCGGTCAACGTGCGCGAGGTATTCGGGGTCGCTCGTCCGGATCCGGCCGGTGATCCAGGCGGGCAGGCCGCCGTTGTCCCATTCGGCGCAGATGTACGGCCCGGGCCGCACGATGGCCAGCAGATCCTGCTCGGCGGCCGCGTCCAGGAACGCTCCGAGCTCCGCCACCCGGTCGAAGACGCCCGGACGGGGCTCATGCAGGTTCCAGGGCACGTAGGTCTCGACGGTGTTGAGCCCCATCGCCCTGAGCATGGCCAGGCGGTGCCGCCACTGTCCGGGGTGCACGCGGAAATAGTGCAGCGCCCCGGACAGGACCCGGAACTCCTCCCCGTCCAGCCGGAACGCGCCCGCCTCTATTGTGAAATTACGCATTTGTCCTCTTCCGGGTAGGCTTTCGCGGTCCCGAGCATGGCCGAGCGGGCGGCGGCAGGCCATGGACAAACCGCCGGCATTTATTGGATTTGACGTGTGCGCTGGGGAGAACGGACCGATGGCGTTCCGGCAGTGGATGCGGTACCTCACACCGGACGCCCGGCACCGCCGGCTGGGGCTGGTCTGCCTCGGCGTCGGCCACCAGCAGGGCATGCTGCCCACGGTGGGGCCGCGCGTCCTCCCCCACCACGTCGCGGTGGTCGTCGACGAGGGGTCGGGCTGGTTCTCGCAGGCGGGCGGGCCACTCACGCAGGTCGAGTCACCCGCGGTCATCTGGCTGCTGCCCGGCGTCGAGCACCATTACGCGCCGCGTGCCCCCGGCTGGAGCGAGTGGTTCGTGGACTTCACCGGACCCGCCGCGCACGCCTACCAGGACCTGGGCTTCGTCGATCCGGAACGTCCGGTGACACCGCTCACGACCGCCGGACCGGCCGTGCACGCCATCGGCCGCATCGCGCAGGCGGTCCGCCGCGGCGGGCCCTACCTGGAGGTCGAGACGTCGGCCATCGTGCACGAGGTGCTCGTCGCGCTGCGGCACGCCCGCGCCGGCGAGGACTCGCTGGGCCATCCGGTCCTGGAGAGCCTGGCCCGCCACGCGTGCCTGCCCGTCCCGATCTCCGAGCACGCCCGGCGCCTCGGCATGCCGCTGGCCGAGCTGCGCCGCGCCGTGCGGCGGCTGGCGGGGATCAGCCCGAAGGACTACGTGCTGTCCATCAGGCTCAACCAGGCCAAGGACCTGCTGGCCGGCACCGATCTGCCCATCGCCGCCGTGGCCCGGCGGGTCGGCTACGACGACCCCGCGTACTTCACCCGGCTGTTCACCCGCCGCGCCGGCCTGCCGCCCAGCGAGTTCCGCGCCCAGCAGTATCGGGGTTTTCCGGCGACGTGACCACCGCTGATGATCCGCCGACCTGCTCAGCGGACCTCGGCGTGCCCCCGCTGATCGCCACCGCCGGCAGGGATCTGTCGCAGCGGCTCTCCCCGCCGGGGGGAGTGTGAGAATAGGCACTTCTGCTGGATTCGTTCGAGTGTTCTAGGAGAGGCGATGTACCTGGTCACGGGTGCCACCGGCAACGTCGGTTCAGAGTTGGTCACCGCGCTGGCCGGTGCCGGCGCACCGGTGCGCGCGCTGGTCCGCAGGCCGGACACCCCGCTGCCGGAGGGAGCCGAGGCCGTGCTCGGCGACCTCAACCGGCCCGACAGCCTGGCGGGGGCGCTCGACGGCGTACGCGGGATGTTCCTGCTGCCGGGATACGAGGACGCCGCCGGGCTGCTGGCTCGGGCGCGGGACGCGGGCGTGCGGCACGTGGTCCTGCTGTCGGGTGAATCGGCCGCGCTGGAGGACATGACGAATGCGGTCTCCCGCTACATGACGCTGGCCGAACGTGACGTGCGCGCTTCTGGGCTGTCGTGGACGTTCCTGCGGCCCCGGGCCTTCATGTCCAACGCGCTGCGCTGGTTGCCGCAGCTGCGGGCGGGAGACACGGTGCGCGTGCCGTTCGCGAACGTGCGGGCCGCGTGCGTCGACCCCCGCGACATCGCGGACGTCGCCGCCCGGGCGCTGGCCGGCGATGGGCACGAGGGCCGGATCTACGAGCTGACCGGCCCGGAGTCTCTGCTGCCCGCCGACCAGATCGCCGTGCTGGCCGGCGTGCTCGGCCGGGATCTGCGCTGCGTGGGCCTGTCGGATGAGGAGGCACGTGCCGACATGGAGCAGGCCATGCCCCCCGAGTACGTCGCCGCCTTCTTCAGCTTCTACAGCGACGGCACGCTCGACGAGTCGAAGGTCCACCCCGACGTGCTCGAGGTGACCGGCAGGCCGCCCCGCACCTTCGCGCAATGGGCCACCGCCCACGCCGAGGACTTCCGCTGACCGAGCGCGGCACCTGCTCGGCCGCGGCCTTGACGGTGATCTTGACGGGTGCCGAAGCACCGAAGATGATCAGTGCCACCGCCTCCGAAAGGCAGTAGATGCGAAACCTCCTCCGGGCCCTGATCGGGTCGGTCCTGTTATGCGCGGCGACCCTCGGCGCGATCCCCGCTTCCGCGGCGGTGACCGTCACCGTGGACGCGCTGTCGACCAGCCTCGCCGCGCCCGTGGCCCACCGCCCGATGACCGCGACCGCCAAGGTCAGCGCCTCCGGCACGGTGGCCGTCCAAGCCCTGACCATCGCCGTACGGGACTCCGCCGGCGACATCGTCGACTTCCCCGGCGCGATCGCCACCACGCTCTCCACGACCGTGACGACGTTCACCACGGAGCCCAGGGCCTATCCGGCGGGCACGTACACCTACTTCGTCGCCTACCTGGTCGACGACGTCTGGACGGAGCTGACCCCGCGCAAGACGTTCACCGTGGCCGCCAACCCCGTGACGTTCGAGCAGGATTTCACCGGCGCCGCCGGCCTGGGGCCGAACGCCGGCCTCAGCAGCCCGGTGTGGTTCAACGACCCGTGCTGGCGGCAGGCCTGCACCGGCAGCATCGCCGAGTACAAGATGGACCACGCCAAGCTCGACGGGCAGGGCAACCTCGTGCTCACCGCCGACGACCAGGTCACCCCCGGCGCCATGTGCGGCTGGAAACCCGGCACGGACCAGAGCTCCGAACCGGACCTGCCCTGCCGGTACGCCTCCGCCCGCCTCACCATGCTCGACTGGGAGAACAACGAGGGCCTGCCCTCATGGTCGCAGGCGGGAGGCCATCTGGAGGTGCGGATGAAGGCCCCGCTCGGCAAGGGCCTGTGGCCGGCGTTCTGGACGGTCGGCGGGAACAACGCGCAGGTCGGCTGGCCGCCGAGCGGCGAGATCGACGTGGTGGAGACGCTCGGGAACCACCCGACGCTGGTCGAGCAGCACGCGCACGGCGGGCCGGAAGGCGGCGACATCAACTTCGGCGACAGCACCGAGCTGCCCGAGGGCGAGAGCATCGCCGGCTGGCACACCTATGCCGTGGACTGGGACAACAGCGCCACCGGCTACATCAAGTGGTCGATCGACGGCGTAGTGACCCGCACCATGACCGCCGCCGCGGCCGACTCCGCCTGGAACCTGTCCTTCCGGCACCCGCACGCCCTCATACTCAACCTGGCGGTCGGCGGCGGTGACGGCTGGGTCGGCGACCCGGACGCCGACACGGTGTTCCCCGCGCGGCTCGTGGTGGATTACGTGCGCGCCTACCAGAAACCGCTGGCATAGAGGCGATGACGGCAGCGCCTGGTCGCGGCCGGAGTCGCTGAGCGAGCGGAGTGCCTAATCGCGGCTCGAGTCGCTGAGCGAGCGGAGCGTCTCGGCGTGCCGGGCGCGCTGGGCCAGGCCGTGGTCCAGCGCGGCGATCGGGCGCGGCACGCACGGCTCGTCGCGCAGTTCGGCGGCGCGGATCCGGTCCAGCCGGAAGCCCCGGCCCGCGCTGCGGCTGCGGCACCATCCCAGCAGGTACCAGTCCCCCGCCGCGGCCAGCAGGCCGCTGGGCTCGACCTCCCGCTCGCTCGTGCGGCCAGCGGAGTCGGCGTACCTGATCCACGCCACCTGCTGCCGCGCCACGGCCTGCTCGACGGCGTCGAGTACGTCCGGCGCGGTACGAGCGGGCAGGATGTGGATGCGCCCGGTCAGGGCGCGCACCTCCGCGGCGGCGGACTCGCCGAGCGCGGCGGCCAGCTTGCGCATCGCGGCCGGCCCGGCGGCCGAGAACGGCGTGCCGTCCTCGGCTCCGGCCAGGGCCGCCGCGACCGCCAGCGCCTCGGCCGCGGTGAGGTTGATGGGCGGCAGCGTGCCGTCACGGTCGACGAACCAGCCGCCGTGCCGCCCCGCCGCGTTGCGCACCGGGACGCCCGTCTCCATGAGCGCCTGGAGGTCACGCTGGACGGTACGCCGGGACACCGCGAACCTGGCGGCCAGCCATCCGACGGTGCGGGGCCGGGGCGCGATGGCGCGCAACTCGTCCACCAGGGCGTACAGGCGCTCGGTACGGTTCATGACGGCTATCAGGTTAGGCCAGGCACCGGCGGACGAACTCCTCCTGCTCGGCCAGCTCCTGCCTGGCCAGCGCCGTCGGGTGCAGCGTGAAACCGTGCCAGCCCTCCACCGCCACCACCAGCTCGGCCGGATTGCCCGCGGCCGACCAGCGGGCGGCCATGAACAGGGTGTCGTCCAGCACCGGATCGGCGGTCCCGACGCTGAACCTGGCCCGCGGCAGGCCGCCCAGCTCGGCGTAGAGGGGGGAGATGTCCGGATCAAGCCGTTCGTCCGGTGACAGCCCCGGAAACACCTTGCTCCGGAACCACGTGAGCATCGGGGCGTTGATCAGCCGGTTGCGCTCGCCCGCCAGGCGGGCGCTGGGCGTGCCATGGGCCAGGTCGTAGGAGCCGAAGCTCAACTGCGCGCCCAGGAACGCCTCGCCGGGCGCCAGCCCGTGCCGGTCGCGCAGCCGCAGGAGGGAGGTGACGGTCAGCCGCGCTCCCGCGGACTCGCCGCCGATGAGCAGCCGCCGCGTGCCGAACTCCCGCTCCGCGTGTTCCACCACCCACAACGCGGCCCGCTCGGCGTCGTCGGTGCCCGCCGGGTAGGGGTGCTCGGGTGCGAGCCGGTACTCCACGCTGAGCACGGCCACCCCGCAGTTGGCCGCCACCTCCCGAAGCCGCTCGTCCTGTTGGTCGGCCGCACCCGCCGCCGCCGTGGTAGTGCAGGAACACGCCCGCCGGGTCGCGCCCGTCCGGCGGCAGGACGACGCGCAGCGGGATCCGGCTCCCGTCGGGCGCGGTCACGGTTCGCCAGCTCACCTCGGGCACCGCGACGGCCGCGGAGAGCCCGGGGGCGAAGCGGCGCGCCGCCCGCGCCGCGACCGGATCGTCCTGAACGTGCAGGGGGACGTGGCTGTCGAGCAGCTGCTCCATGCGGTCGTTGGTGGCCTGGGTCTCGGCCAGTTCCTCGGGGGCGGAGCCGATGAAGCGAATGGTCGATAGTGCGTTCATGCCGGCCAGGTTCTCCGCAGCCCGCGACACCGTACTGTCACGGTTGTGTCGTGATCTCCGTCACTGTCGCCCCCTGGCCCCATCGCGCCGCCGGGGGCCACGGGATCGCGACCCCGTGGCCCCCGGCCGGTTTCTCAGGTGGACATGCAGATGTTGCCCGTCAGACGGGTGCTCTCGACTCGCACGATCTCGATCTTCACCGTGGTCACCTCCCCCCGCATACCGCGCAGGCTGGATTGCGCTGCCACTCGTCGGGGTGATTCGCCACGCAGCCGTGCGCGAAATCGAGGACGAGTGGCCGACCGGCGTGTGCCGGTGGCTCGAAACGGGTCAGGTATCTGAGCACCTCGAAGGCGGCATAGGAGCCGAGCAGCCCGACGACCGGGCCGATGCCCCGGTTGAGCTGCGGCCGGCTCAGGTGGAGGCGCATCGCCGAGATCGCGTTGAGCGTCTTCTCGTCCGGATCCGTGTACGCCGTGACGTCGACCGGATCCGCGGGTACGCACGCGCGGCAGGCGCTGACCCCCGGATCGACGGACCACACCGCGCCGGTGGTGACGAGGAATCCGCCGCGGACGAAGGGCACGCCGTGCCGTACGCAGGCCTGGTTGACCCACAGGTCCACGTCGGCCGGCTGGTCGATGCCGGCGGCCACCACGTCGGGCCTGGTCCGGTCGATGAGCTCGGCGAGCCTGCCGGGCCCGTCGATCGACATGTCGACGGTGTCCACCTCGATGGCGGGGTCGAACGCCCGCACCCACTCGGCGGCGCGGATCACCTTACGCGCGCCGATGTCGTCCCAGCGGTACAGGTACTGCCTGGCGAAGTTCCGCGGGTCCACCTGATCGCGGTCGAGGAGGGTCAGCCTGCCGACGCCCAGTCCGGCCAGGTGCGGGATGACGGTGGAGTTCAGCCCGCCGGTGCCGAGCACCAGCACATGTGACTCCCGCAGCCGCCGCCGCAGGTCCGCACGGCTGCGGTCAAGCGTGGCGAACGATTCGAAGAAGGCCAGGTTGCTGAAGTGCCTCTCGGCTTCGTCCGGGTCGAGCCCGCCCAGGCGATCGCCGTCCTCGACCAGCCCGTGGGCGTTCAGCGCCTGTACGGCGGCCTGCACGTCGGCCACGTCGGCCGTCAGGATGTCGGCAAGATCCTCGACTGTCCTGCCGCCCTCGCCGAGCAGGGTCAGCAGTTTCTCCACCGAGCCGTCGGGATCGGCCAGGAGGAACTGGTCGCGCGGATCGTAGACCAGGCGCAGCCGGTCGCCGGCCCGTTCCCAGGAGAGTCCTTTGAGCTGTGGTCTCATCGATGGTGCCTCGTTCATGTGCCGTTGGCGACCAAACTTCGCACCGGCCCGCACGGATCGCGCATGGATCCTGCATGGATCTTGGTGCTACGGTCTGGGGCGTGCCTGCGCCCGATGTCCGGTATCTCCTTCTCGGTCCCCTGGAGGTCTCGGTCAGCGGCCGTGCCGTGCACCTGACCGGCAGGCAGCGCGCACTGCTGGCGACGCTCCTGCTCGAACCCGGGCGCGTCGTGCCCGCGGGGCGCCTGGCCACCTGGCTGTGGGGGGAGAGCCCGCCGCCGACTTCCGCGCCGCGCATACGCGCGCTGGTCGCTGAGGTCCGGCGCGCTCTGGGCCCCCTGGGACAGTCGATCATCCTCACCCGCAGCCCCGGTTACCTGGCCGAGGTCGGACCGGGCGAGCTGGACGTCGCCGAGTTCACCGACCTGGTCGAGCGTGCGCGCCGCGCAGGCGCGGAGGCTGTGCCGATCTACGACAGGGCGCTGGCGATGTGGCGGGGCGAGCCCTTCCCCGACCTGACCGGTCTCGCCGCCCAGACCGAGCGCAGCCGCCTCGTGGAGCTGCGGGTCGAAGCGGCCGAGCGGCGGGCCGAGCTCCTGCTGGAGCGCGGCCACGGCGAGGACGTCGTCGCCGGGCTGCGCAAGCTCGTCGCCGAGCAACCGTTGCGCGAGCGACCGCACGAACTGCTCATGCGGGCGCTCCACCTCGGCGACCGGTTGCCCGAGGCGCTGGCGGTGTATCGCGATCTGCGTAACCGGCTCGTCCGCGAGCTGGGCGTCGAACCGTGCCGGGAGCTCCGCGACCTCCATCAGCGGTTGCTGACGGACGAGGGCCGCCCGCGCAGGACCCAGACGCCACATCAGTTGCCGCACGGTCTGCCCCGTTTCGTCGGCCGTACGGAAGCGCTGCGACGCCTCGACGCGGCACATCGGGTGGCCGTCGTCGGCCCCGCCGGGGTGGGCAAGACGGCGCTGGTGCTCCATTGGGCGCACCGCGCGGCCGAGCGCTTCCCCGACGGGCAGCTCTTCATCGACATGCGGGGGTTCGGCCCGGCTGAGCCGAGGTCGCTGCCCGAGACGCTGACGCTGCTCCTGCAGGGACTGGGGCTGACAGCCGCGGACATCCCGGTCGACGTGGACGCGCAGACTGCGCTCTACCGGACCCGCCTCGCGGGCCGGCGGGTGCTTGTCGTCCTGGACGACGTCGCGGATCCGCGGCAGGTCCGCGAGTTGCTGGCCGCCCCTCCCGGTTGCCGGATCGTCATCACCAGCCGTGATCGCCTCAGCGGGCTGGTGGCGGTGGACGGCGTCGAGCGCATCGCTCTCGACGTGCTCGACGAGGACGAGGCGCTGCGCCTGCTCACCCAGACCGTGGGGGCGGACAGGGCGCGCCACGATCCGGACGCCGCGGCCGAGCTCGTACGGCTGTGCGGCCGGCTCCCGCTCGCGCTCTCCATCGCCGCCTCCTGGGTCGGGGAGTACGTCCATCGGACGGTGGGTGACTGCGTTCACCGGCTGACGGCGCGGGGACGCATGACCGGACTGCGCGTGGACGGAGACGAGAACGTGGCCGTCCGGGCGGCGCTCGACGCGTCGAACGAGGCGCTTCCCGCGGACGCCCAGCGGATGTTCCGGCTCCTCGGGCTGGCGCCCGGCGCCGAGATCTCCGTCGCCGCGGCCGCCGCGCTGGCCGGAACGAGCGACACCAGGGCGGAAGAGCTGCTGGGCACGGTGGCGCGCATCCACCTGGTCGAGGAGTCCGGTCCTGGCCGGTTCGCCGCTCACGACCTCGTCCTGGAGTACGCCGGACAGCGCAGCCTCGAGGCCGACGCGCCCGCCGAGCGCGAGGCCGCCCTGCGGCGCCTGCTCGACCACTACCTGCGCCTGCTCGTCGCAGCCACCGAGGCCTGCGGCTTCCAGACCCCGCGCTCGCCCCGGGGCGAGGGCCCGCCGTTCAGCGATCCGGCCGAGGCCGCCGCCTGGTTCGACGGTGAATGGCAGAACCTGGCCGCCGCCGTGTCGCACGCGGCCGCGCACGGCCCGCGGCCGTACGCCTGGCTGCTGGTCGAGGCCGCTCAGGAGCTGCTCCATCACCGGGCGACGCTCGGGGAGCGGCTACGGGTCGCGGGGATCGGGCTGAACGCCGCTCAGCAGGAGCAGGATCTCCGGGGACAGGCCGCGATGCACCTGGTCCTCGGCACGACTCGATGGCGCATGGCCGATCTGAAGGCGGCCTTGTGGGAGAGCGAGCGTGCGCTGGCCCTGAGCCGTCAGGCCGGTTGGGAGCAGGGCGAGGCGATGGCGCTCCTCGCCTGCGGGGTGACGCTCAAACGGCTGGGACAGCCGGAGCAGGCGATTCCGCACTACCTGCGGGCGGTGGCACTGCACCGCGCGTCGGGCGACGCGCACGGGGAGATACGCGGCCTCGGCAACCTGGCCTCCGCCTACATCCTGCTCGCGCGGCTGGAGCGGGCCGAGGAATGCCTCCACGCCGTGCTGCCCCTCGCCCGCGAGTCCGGCGACCGGCACATTCAGTCGCTCACTCTGGTCAACCTCGGCCTGGTACGCCAGCAGCAGGCGCGGTTCGCGGAGGCGACGGAGGCCCTGGAGGAGGCGCTGACCGTGTCCCGCGCGGCGGGCCTGCGCTACGCGGAGGGCGTCGCCCAGGAAACGGCCGGCATGGTGCACTGCGCCGCGGGCCGTCACGAGCAGGCGATCTCCGCTTTCACCGCCGCTCTCGACATCGCCGTGTCGGTCGAGAACGGCGACTCCCAGCTGGCCGCACTGCTCGGCCTCGCGGAATCGGAACTGCGGCTCGGCCGGCTGGACAGCGCCTTCGGACATCTCGGCACCGCCCGCCGGTTCGCCGAGGAGTCGGGCATGAGCACCGGTCAGGTCCTGCTCGGACTCGCCCGCGCCGAATATGTCGTACGAAACTATGACAAGGCGCGCGAACTGGCCGGCCGATCCCTGTCTCTGAGCCAGAACCACAGCCCGCTGGACGTGCCGCGGCTCCATGCCCTGCTGGCGGCGATCCACCTGGCGCAGGATGCGGGTGAGGAGAGCATCCGGGCTGCCGAGCAGGCAGCGGACCTGGCCGCCCGCTCAGGACAGCGGCTGGAACAGGCCCGCGCGCTGCTGATTCTCGGACACGCCCGGCAGCTGGCCGCCGACCAGGAAAGCGCGCGAAGGAGCTGGCAGCAGGCACACGAGCTGTTCACCGTCATCGGGACGCCGGAGGCGCACCTGACCGCGTCGCTCCTGCGATGACGGAAAAGGACGACGCGGGCCCGCAGCGGTGGGCGATCATGGAGGCATGCTGCGCATCCTCGGCCTGTCCGCGGCCGAGCAGGCACTCTACGAGGCGCTGGTGGAGCACTCCCCCGTCACGCTCGAAGAGCTGGACCGGCTCGCCGCCCAGCACACCCCAACGGGGCTGACCGGCGCCGTCGTCATCAGGCTCGAGGAGCTCGGGCTGATCGCCCGGCTCCCCGAGGATCCGCCCCGGTGCGTCGTCGTCCCGCCGGAGATGGGGCTGGACGCGCTGATCCGCGAGCGGGCCCGCGAGCTGGCCGACGCCCGGCTGCGCGTCGCCCAGCTCTCCACGCGCTACCACCGGACCACGGCCGCGCAGGAGTCCGGCGGGCTGGTGGAGGTGGTCATCGGGCGGGAGGCGGTCCTGCGCCGGTTCGAACAGCTCCAGCGCGGCACGCGCCAGAAGATCCGCGTGTTCGACGCGCCGCCGTACGCGGGCGTCGTGGGCGGGAACACCCAGGAGTTCGACCTGCTGAGCCGCGGTGTCGACTACCGGGTCGTGTACGACAGGCGGGCCATCGAGGTGCCGGGGACCTTGCAGGCCATCGCCGACTACGTCGCCGCCGGCGAGCAGGTCCGCGTCGGCGACGTCCCCATGAAGCTGGTGCTCAGCGACTATCCCATGGCGCTCGTGCCGCTCCGCCACGACCTGCAGATGGTCGAGTCCGCCCTCGTCGTGCACGACTCGACGCTGCTGGACGCGCTGACGGCGCTGTTCGAGATGTACTGGGAGCGGGCGGTGCCGCTGCACGTCAGCCACGGACGCGCGCAGCTGGCCGAGACCACGAGCCCGACCGGCGCGCAGCGGGACCTGCTCGCCCGGCTGGTGGCGGGCCAGACGGACAAGGCGATCGCGGCCCACCTCGGATGGAGCGACCGCACGGTCCGCCGCCACGTCAGCGCGATGATGATCCAGCTGGACGCCCAGACCCGTTTCCAAGCCGGCTACCAGGCCGTCCTGCGCGGGTGGCTGACCGACGAGAAGAGCCCGCAGCATGACGCACCCACCGCATGACGGCCCCGGCGGCAGAGCCGGGCACGCACTCGGCGCGGCGGGGCTCACGCCGGACGAGGAGGCGGTGTACGAGCTGCTCGTCGACTGCTCGCCGGCGACGCCCGCCCGGGTCGCGTCGCTGGGCGCGGCGGCGGGACTGCGTCCGGAGGTCCTGCCCGGACTGCTCGGGACGCTGGAGGCCAAGGGGCTGGTCACCAGGTCCTCCGACGAGCCGCCCCGGTATTCGGCCGTCGCCCCGGAGGTCGCACTCGACGTCCTCCTGGTCACAGCCGAACGGCAGCTGCTCCAGGCCCGCGAGCGCGCCGCCGAACTCGACCGGGCCTACCAGCGCCGCGCCACCGAACAGGCGCCTCCGGTCGTCGTCGAGGTCGTGACCGGCCACCGGGCGGTGCAGCAGCGGCACACGCAGATGCAGCGGGCGGCATCGCAGCAGTTGCGCTGCTTCTCCAAGCCGCCCTACTTCGACCCGCAGGGCAGCGTGGCGGCGCAGCACGAGCTGCTCGCCCAGGGCGTCACCGTACGCATGATCTACGAGCGGGAGTTCGTCGACCGGCTCGGGGCGCTGCGCCAGATCGAGACGATGATCGGGGCGGGCCAGCAGGCGCGGGTGCTGCCCAGCCTGCCCATGAAGCTCTACCTCATGGACGACCGCTTCGCGCTGCTGCTCCTGCGGCACCAGCCCGACGATCCCGACGCCGACGCCGCGCTCGTCGTCCACCCGTCGGGCCTGCTCCAGGCTTTGAGCCGGCTCTTCGAAGGCCTGTGGCAGCGGGCTCTGCCCCTGCGCCTGCGCCCGCCCGCGCCCGGCGCCGCGTCGCCTCGCACCCGCCAGCCCGGCCACGACGACGAGCGGCTGATCGCCCTGCTCGTGGCCGGGCTCACCGACGAGGCCATCGCCCGCCAGCTCGGCATCGGCTCCCGCACGGCGGAGCGCCGCATCGCGGACCTGATGAGCCGGCTCGGCGCCCACACCCGCTTCCAGGCGGGCGTCCAGGCGGCCTTCCGCCATCCCCCGGCCACGGATTGACCTGATCTGCACCTTGCCAAGCAGGCGCTGAGGAGAGATACGTGGAAGAAGATCCATGTCCCATGGAGGAGACGTGTCGGTGATTCCCGGACCACCCCCGCGAGGTGACGGCGGGCTGCATGACATCGCTTCCGCGGGCGGCCTGCACGCCTACCAGCTGCGGCTGCACGCTGAATACGGGCCGGTCGTACGCTTCGAGCTGCCCGGCGCCGCCTCGGCGGTCTCCGTCGCGGACCCGGTGCTGCTCGAGGCCACCGCCGGGATCAACAAGCGGCCGGAGGAGCTGTTCGAGTTCCTCGCGCCGCTGTGTGAGGCCGGCAACCTGCAGACCCTGCCGGCGGACGAGCACACGCCGTGGCGCCGCGCGGTGCTGTCCGTGCTGGCCGGCCGCCGCTCGCACGAGACCCACTTCGCCGGCCTGGCCGCGCTGGCCGGCGACCTGGCCGACCAGTGGGCGGAGCGCGCCGGCGAAGGACCGGTCGAGCTGCAGAAGGACCTGAGCGCGCTGTCGCTCAGGATGATCTGCCAGTACGCCCTCGGCAACGGCGTCGACGACCCGGAGGAGGTCGTGGCGGCCTTCGAGGTCGTGCTCACGGAGTACCTGGGCCGCCTGTACCAGCCCGCCGACCCGGGCACGGAGGAGCAGGGACGGAAGCGCGCGCAGGAGGCACTGACCTACCTGCGCACAGTCGTGAACGGCGTGCTCGCCTCCGCCCGGCCGGACGGCAACGACCTGGTCGCGGCTCTGGCCGCGGCCGGGATGAGCCCGGCCCGCATACGGGACACCGTGTTGATGATCATGCTTGCCGCCCACCACACGACCGGCGTGGCGGTCTCGTGGACCCTCCACCTGCTCTCCCGGCACCCCGCTGAGGCGGAACGGGTCACGGCGGAGATCGACCAGGTGCTGGCCGATCGTGACACGCCTGAGTACGCCGATCTCAAACGGCTGCCCCGGCTGCAGATGGCGCTCAAGGAATCGATGCGCCTGTATCCGCCGGGTCCGTACGGGGCTCGCCAGACCACCGAGGAGCTCGTCCTGGCCGGCTACGAGATCCCCGCCGGGACGACCATCTTCTACCCGTTCTGGGCCGTCCACATGAACCCGCAGTACTGGCCGGATCCAAAGGCGTTCATCCCTGGCCGGTTCGCTCCGGAGGAGGCCGCCAGGCGGCCGCGCTACGCCTACATCCCGTTCGGCCTCGGACCGCGCAGTTGCGAAGGCGCGAGCCTGGCCATGGTGGAGGCCGAACTGGTGCTGGCGATCCTGCTGCGGAGATTCCGCTTCCAGCCGGCCTCCGGGCACGACGTCGTCCCCGTCGAACGGTTCGTCTTATGGGCCGCGGACGGCATCCGTATGAACCTGACGCCACGACCAGCACCCCGGTGACCTGGTCCCGCCGCCCGGCCCGCGCCTACTTGATGCGGCCGTGCAGGAGTTCGACCAGTGTCGCGTGAGTCCGCTCGATCGGCCGGTCCGGATGCAGGGCGCGGCGCTCGATGGCGACCGTCAGGACCATGCCGAACACGGCCGTCGCCGCCGTCTCCACGTCCAGATCGGCCCGGATCTCGCCGTTCGCGGCGGCCCTGCGCAGCACGTTCGCGTAAACGCTGAGCGCGCGCTGGCGCAGCTTCGCCACCGCCTCCTGCCACACCGTGTGCCACATCTCGGCCAGCAGCACCCGGGCGAAGGCCCCGTGCTCCTCGAAGAACGTGAGCTGGCCGAGCACCACCGAGTCGAGCGCGTCCAGCGCGCTCTCCCCGGTGTCGGCGCCGGCCAGCGCCTCGGCGAGCTTGCTGATCGAGTGCTCGAGCAGCGCCTCGAACAGCCCTTCCTTGCTGCCGAAGTTGTAGAACACGGTGCCCTTGGCCACCCCCGCCCGCTCGGCGATGGCGTCGACCGTGGTGGCCGCGTACCCCAGCTCGGCGATCAGCTCCACGGCCGACCTGAACACCTTCTGCCGGGTGTCCTGCCGGCTCCCGCGTCTGGCGGTGCGTTCACTTCGTTCGCTCACAGTGCCAGCTCCGGGTGCAGGCGCTTGACGGACCAGCTGCGGCCACGCTCCACGGCGAGCGTGGTGAGCGGAGCCCGAGTACGAGGAAAGCCGACAGCACGCCGCAAGCCTGCCACACCACGGTCGGATCGCCGCCGCTGATCAGCCTGCGCAACGCCGACACCACCCAGCTCATCGGCAGCCACGGCGAGATCGTCTGGAAGAACCCGGGCGACGTCTCGATGGGGTACGTCCCGGCGGCCGAGGTGAGCTGCAGCATCAGCAGCGCCAGCGCCACGACCCGCCCGGGCGGGCCGAGCAGCGCGTTCACCGCCTGCACGACCGCCATGGACGCGGCCGCCGCGAGCAGCAGCAGCCCGATGACCCCGGCCCAGTGCGCGGCCTCCAGCCCGAGCCCGAAGCGCAGCACCGTCACCAGCGCGCCCACCTGCGCCGCCCCGAGCGCCGCCCCCGGCAGCCAGCCCGCCAGCGCGATCCGCACCGCGCCCGTGGTGCCCGCCAGCCGCCGCCGGTTCAGCGGTTTCAGCACCATGTACGCGATCATCGCACCGACCCAGAGCGACAGCGGCAGGAAGAACGGCGCGAAGCCGGTGCCGTAGTTGGGCACCTCGTTGTCGACGGTCTTGGCCAGCCGGACCGGGTCGCTCATCACGTCCGCGCGGGCGTCGCGCTGCTCCTTGTCGTAGTCGGGAATCCGGGCGGCGCCGTCGCCGAGCCCGCCGGCCAGGTCCTTCGATCCCTCGGCGAGGCCGGTCATGCCCTTGTCCACCTGGCCCGCGCCGTCGTGGAGCCGATCCACGCCGGTGCGCAGCTCGCTCGCGCCGTCGCTCAGCCTGACCAGCCCGCCGTTCAGCCGGCCGATGCCGTCCGTGACCTGGCGGGAGCCGTCGGCCAGCGCGGTCGCGCCCTGGTAGAGCCGGTTCGCGCCGGTGGCGGCCGTGCCCAGGCCCGCGTGCACCTTCGCGGCACCGCCGGCCAGCTTGCCCAGACCCGCGTCCAGGGCGTTGAGCTGGTCCCTGGCGCGGTCCAGCCTGGAGCCGAGCCCGGGCGCCGCAGCCGCGATCTCGCGAGCCTGCTTCGCCAGCTCCCGCGCCTGGTTCCTCAGGTCCGCGACGGCGTCGCTTCCCGTGCCGCTGCCGGCGCTCGCCTGGGCGGCGTCCTGGGCCCGGTCCGCCTGAGTGGCGGCCCGTCGCGCGGCGGCTGCCGCGTTCCGCAGCAGTTCGCGCACCTGGGGGTCGGCGTCCGCGCCGAGGCGGTCGATCGCGGCCTGCGCCTGCGAGCTCGCCTCCCTGGCGCTGTCGGCCGCGCCGCTCGCCTGGGCGTTCGCCACGCGGGCGCGGTCAGCACCCGTCAAGGCGGCGCCGGTCGTCCCGCCGCTGCCGGCGACCTTGTCGGCGGCGGCGGCGACCGCCTCGGCGGCCTCGGAGATCTTGGGACCCCATTCGTCCAGCACGGGGACGTACGTGTCGGCGAGCTGGTTGACCGTGCGGGTCTGGGCGTGGACCTGCTGGTATGCCTGCCTCGCGCCGGAGCTGAGCGGAGCCGTTCCTTCCGCGTGGAGCTTGTTCAGGCCGTCGCGCAGTTGCCCGATCGCCTGCTGTGCCTGTGTGAGGCCCCGCGTGACCTGGGCCGAGCCGTCACGCAGCCGGCCCGTGGCGGTGTTGGCGCTGCTCAGGCCGGCGGAGAGCCGCCGAGCGCCGTTCTCGGCCGTGCCCAGGCCGCTGCTGAGCCGGGAGACGCCGTCACCGAGTCGCACGGCGCCGTCGTGCAACTTGCCGGCGCCCTCGGCGGCGTCCACCGTCTTGTCGTGGATGTCGCCGATCGAGACGAAGACGTTGTCGAAGTAGTCATGGATCGCCGTGCGCTCGGCCGCCGCCCGTACCTCGTTGAACACCGCGTCCGAGACGCTGCCCATGACGTAGCTGCGGCCCGTGTCCACGCGCAGCCCGAGCCGCGCCGGGCTCGGGGCGGCGTCGTCGTCGGCGGGTGAGGCCAGCTTGGCGCTGAAATCGGCGGGCACGGTCAGCGACAGGTAGAAGGTGCCGTCCGCGACCCCGTCGGCCGCTTCCCGCGCGGTGGTCTCATGCCAGCCGAACACATGGCGCTCCAGCAGCTCGGAGGCCAGGTCGCGGCCGGCGTGCAGGGTCCTGCCCGCGGCTTGAGCCGGTTGGTCCTCGACGACCAGCGCGACCGGCACGCGGTCCAGGTTGCCCTGCGGGTCCCAGAACGACCACAGATACAGTCCCGCGTACAGGAGCGGCAGGACCACCACTGCCGCCAGCGCCGCCCGGGTCAGCCGCGACCGCAACAGGCCCTTCACGACAGCTCCACAAGCTGGTCGAAGCGGGCGGGCGGCGCCACGCAGGCGGCCACCACCGTGTGGTCCAGGTCGCGCAGCAGGTCCCACAGCGCCTGCTGCCGGTCGGCGGGCAGGCCCGCGTCCACGTTGTCGGCGACGATCATCTCCGGCTCGTCCAGCAGCGCCAGCGCGACGCCCAGCCGCACCTGCCGCTCCCGGTCCAGTTCCCGGACCAGCACCCGCTCCTGGCCCGCCAGCCCGACCCGCTCCAGAATCTCCTGGTACGGCCGGCGCCGCCGCTCCCGCAGGTGCTCCCCGGCCGTCAGCGACCGGTCCAGATCCGTCACCCCGTCGACCAGCGCCAGCGCCACGGCTCTGCGGATGGCGCGGCGCCTGACGTGCCCGGCGACCTTCAGGGTGCCTTTCGTGGGCTTCATCCGCCCGGCCAGCGTCAACAGCAGGCTCGTCCGCCCGCTTCCCGCCGAACCCGCGACCGCCGTGAGCGTGCCGGCCCCGGCCGTCAACGAGACCTCCGGATACACGCCCTCGACCGCCAGCCCCTCCGCAATGATCAACGTTACTCCCGCAATCTTTATACTGACCAGTCAGTACAAAGATAGGCCCCAGGCGGAAGGACCGCGCCCAAGGAGATGTGGTGGCATTCATCACCTTCCGGCGCCACCACGACGCCTCAGAGCGCGGTCGTTCCCCGGGGCTCCCGGCCCCGGACCGGCACTACGTCCGGCGGACGCGGACGATGTCCGCTCCGCCCGTCGAGCTCACGACGTCGATGCGGACGCCCGCCGTCGCGTCTGTGAAGGACTGCGCCGGCTGGTAGGCGGCGTCGTCGAGCGGCGCGCAGCCGGCGCCCGGTGTGGAGCCGGGCGTCGCGTCCAGGACGCGCAGGGGCCCGCTTCCGGTCGGCGCCGCGGAGTCCACCTTGTAGATCAGCACGCCGGAGGAGCACGCGGTGGAGTCGAGCCCTTCGGCCCTGCGCGATTCGGCGACATAGGCCGTCGTGGGACCGGTACGGACGACGGCCAGCTTGGTGCCACCCTGGCGCTCGACGGGACTCAGCTGGACGGTCCGCTGTCCCTTGGCGTCCAGGCAGGCCACCTGGGAATCGTCGATCCAGCCGAGTTTCCACGAGTGCCAGGCGAAGAATCTCGGCGAGGGGCCGCTGATGAGTCCCATGAGGTCCCAGCCGCCGACGTACCCGTGGGTGTCCCCCGTGAAGGCGTAGAGGTCGGGAAGCCCGAAGATGTGTCCGGTCTCGTGGTTGAGGACCTTGAAGCCCCAGCGCCACATGTCCTGGCCGAAGGTGACGGCCCACTTGACTCGCCGGCCGTCGGCGACGATCCCTGCGGCATTGCGGTCGTAGATGTAGGTGGGCGAGAACTTGATCGCGGGGGCGGCCTTGGTGGCCACCACGTAGACCACGTCGTACTGGCCGAAGTCCACGTGGGGATCCGCCGCGGCGACGGCCTGGCGGACGTAGAGCTCGTGCTGTTCGAAGCTGATGCCGCGGTCGAATCCATAGGTGGTGGAGTCCTGCGGCATGCGCAGCCATCGGTGAACCGGGGTGATGTCGAGCCGTACGCGACCGTAGGAGGCCTCGCGCAGCCAGTCGGCGCCCGGCGTCAGCTGTGCCGCGTCCGTGGCGGTGGACTCGGTGGCCGGCGCGTCGGGGAAGTCCACGAACAACATGGCCGCCCGCACCGTGCCCGCCGCCCGGCGAAACTGGACCCGGTCCGTGTCGTGGCCCTCGTCCGTCCATCCCGTCTGACCTGGCAGGGCACACGCGGCGGCCGGCGCGTGGCGTCGCGCGCCGGTCTGCTGCCGGATGGTCGCCTGGGCCGGGACCGCGGTGAGCACGACCACGGCAGTGGTGACCAACGACACCAGGACACGCCTCCGGCGCGCGACGGCTCGACGTAGAGCAGAGATGTGTAACATATGACGCACTATTGCAGGCGAACAGCCGATCCGCCACGGGGAGCCGGAGCCGCCCAGTGAAGCCGGCTCGACGGCCACGCCGGAGGCTTCCGCTTGAGCGTGGTCTCGGCTGTGCCCACGGCGCAGCGGGTGCCGGGTGGGGGCACGGCCAGCGAGATCAGGTACTGGTCGAAGATGTCCGTCTGGCACTTGTCCTTGCCGTAGATACGGTGCCCCCAGCCCTCGTAAGTGAGCAGCACCGCCTTGGGACCGAGCTGGCGGGCCACGTTGGCGGACCAGCCGTACGGCGTGGCAGGGTCGTGCAGCGAGCTGCCGAGCAGCAGCGGGGCGCTGCCCGTGTACCGCAGCCGATGCGGCGGGTTGGTGGTGGGGTAGTTCAGGCAGATCGGCATGTCATCGATCGGGTACGGGTGATACCGCATGTCGGGGGCCAGTCGTGCGGAGCTGCGCATGAGAGCGGCGTACTCCCGGTAGTTGCGCACCCGGAGGTTGTAGTCCTGGCACAGCACCGCGGTCGGCAGCACCGCGACTTCCCCCGCCACGGGCTGCCGGCCCGGCAGCGGCGGCAACCAGTCCGGCAGCGGCCCCCCGGCCAGGGCGTTGATCACCTCGCTCAGCAGGCGCCAGTCGGGCCCCTCGTTGCCCAGCACGCCGTTGTAGATGACCTGCAGCTCGGTCATCGGGCGATCCGTCACGCCCGGGTAGTACAACTCACCGCGTCGCGCCTTCGCCAGCAGGTCCTGCCAGATCGCGCGGATGTCACGCCCGTGCAGGACGCAACTGCTGTCGGCCTCGCACCAGGCGGCGAACTCGTCGAACCCGTCCTCGGCGGCGATCGCCTCGGTGTAGAGGAACCCCTTGACGCCGAGGCTGTGGTCCATGTTGCTGTCGAGCGCGAGCGCCCGGATCCGGCCCGGGAACAACTCGGCGTACATCTGCCCGATCAGGGTGCCGTACGAGATCCCGTAGTAGGTGAGCCGCTCCTCGCCGAGGGCGGCGCGGAGGGCGTCCAGGTCACGCGCGACGTCGGCGGAGTCGACGTGGTCATAGAGCGGACCGGTACGGGCCCGGCAATCCTTGTGCAGCTTCCTGGTGAAGGCGTTCCAGGCGTCGAAGTCGGCCTGGCTCGCCATGACGGTGTGCGGCATCTGGTTGTACACGGACGCGGAGCAGATCACCGGGTTGCTGCGGCCCACGCCCCTGGGGTCGAAGCCGACGATGTCGAACCGCCGCTGGAGCTCCTCGGTGAAGAAGCCGGGGGCGCCATAGGCGGCCTCCACGCCCGACACGCCCGGGCCACCCGGGTTGATCACCAGGGAGCCGATCCGGGCGGCGGGGTCGGTGGCCTTGCGCCGGGCGACGGCGAGGTCGATGGCCGGCCCGTTCGGCTCGGACCAGTCGATCGGGACGGTCAGCGTGCCGCACTCGGCGGCGGGCTCCTCCTCACAAGGCGCCCAGGCGATGCCGCTCTGCCCGGCGGCCGCCGTGGCTCCTGCAGCGGCGGCGTTGGACATCGGAACGGGTAAGAGCACCAGCGTCAGTAAGGCGGCGAACAGAGATGATCTTCTTCGCACGTTGCTCCGATCGTCGGTCGAACGGCCGGCCTCCGTACGTCGCGCCGGCCTGATTTCGATCATCCCAGTCCGGCGCCCGGCCGGCCGCGAAAACCGGCCGGCATTCCCTACATGTGGTGGTGGGCGGCGGGGATCGTGCGGGAGATCTGGTTCTCGGTGCCCGGCTCCACGATCACGAACTGGCCCATCATCCCCGAGTCCTCGTGCCGGAGGATGTGACAGTGGTACATGTAGGGAGTCCGCGGATCGGTGTGCCGGCCGAACTCGACGGCGAGCCGGACGGTCGTCTTCGACGGCACGTAGACGGTGTCCTTGTGGCCGGTGGCGTAACCGGGCGGGGCTGATCCGCCCACGTCCAGGATCCGGAAGGCCACCTCGTGGATGTGGAAGTTGTGGGCGTAGACGCTGTTCTCGATCTCCCAGATCTCCGTCGCCCCGGCCGGCACCACCTCGTCGATCCGGGTGGGATCCATCTCCTTCCCGTTGATGGCGTCGTGCCCGTTGAGCTTGAAACGTCGCACCCTGGCCCCCGCGGGCACGGCGATCGGCGCGGTTCGCGCCAGCCGTGCGGGCAACGGCTGGGAGTCGGCGAGCCGGGCGGCGGCAACGATCTTCAGCAGCTCGAGGTCACCCTCGTCGATGTCCGCTGAGCCGCCGACGCTGCGCAGCACGACCTGCTCGCCAGGGGCGAAGTCCACCACGATCTCCATCCGCTCACCAGGCGTCAGCGACACCCGGTCCGCCGTGACCGGGGCGGGCAGCAGACCGGCGTCGTTGCCGACGACATGGAACTTCCGGCGGTCGGAGAACGCGAGGTTGTACATGCGGGCGTTGGATCCGTTCAGGATCCGGAACCGCGCCCGCTCGGTGGTGACGTTGACGAACGGGTCGTAGGTGCCGTTCACCAGGATGTGGTCGCCGAGGATGCCGAAGGTGCCCTTCAGCGGGTCCCCGGCCAGGGAGCCGTCCGCGGCGAAACTCTTGTCCTGCAGAATGAGCGGGATGTCGTCGACCCCGTAGCGGTCCGGCAGCTCCACCTCGACGTCGTCGTCAACGATGAACATCCCGGCGAGCCCGCGGTAGACGTGCATGGCCGTCTTGCCGTGCGGGTGCGGGTGGTACCAGGAGGTGGCGGCGGGCTGGTCGACGGTCCAGTGCGGCCGCCACGTGGCGCCCGGTTCGATCGGCTGATGCGGGCCTCCGTCCATCTTCGCCGGCAGCCGCATGCCGTGCCAGTGCACCGTGCTGGTCTCCGGCAGCCGGTTGGTGACCGCCATCTGGATCTTGTCGCCTCTGGCCGCCCGGATCGTGGGTCCGAGGAACGAGCCGTTGAACCCCCACGTGGCGGTCGACGTGCCGGGCAGGATGCCCACCCGGCCGCTCTGCATGGTGAGCTGGAACCGCCGCACGCCGCCCTTGCCGGGCTCGGGGCGGAGCAGGGGCGGGATGCGCAGCTCAGTGCGGAAGCCCGGCTTGCCTGCGGGGCGGGACGCCCCTGCCTCCGATGACGAGCCGCAGGCGGCGGTGAGACCAGCGAGCGCGGCGGTCGTCAGGAACCGCCGGCGGCTCATGCCGTGCATGGTGATCAGTCCAATTCTGTCGATCTTCATGGTTCGATCGCAGTCTGGGCCACCCTGCCCGGTCCGGAACAGTCGCCGGATTCACCTCATGGCGTGAGAACTTCATGATCGACGGGTGCTTCGGCGAGGAGCTCGAAGCGATCGCCCGCGCGGGCGATGGTGAGCTCGCCGGCCACGGCCTCAAGGCGGGCACGCAGGTTTCGCAGCCCGCTGCCGTGCCGGTGAACGGCCAGGCTCGTCCCGCCGCCCCCCGCCCTGGTCGCCGGTACGGCCTGGTCCACGCCGTCGTTGACGACACGCAGCCGTACCCGCCCGCCGGTGGAGGTGAGCTCGATGCGGACCTCCGCGGGCGAGCTGTGCCTGAGCACGTTGGTCACCGCCTCGCGCAGCACCAGCGCCAGGACCGCGCCGAGCGGGTCCGGCAGCGGATCGGCGGTGGTCCGGACCCGAGCGCCCGCCGCTCGCAGCGCGGCTTCGGCGGCGGCCAGTTCGTCGGCCAGCCGCAGGCGGGGCACGGCGTCGCGAAGCCCGTAGGTCTCGGACCTCGCGGCTCGCACCGCGCCGGCGGCCCGCTCCAGCTCCGCCCCCGCCCGCACCGGATCGGCGTCGAGCAGCCGCAGCGCCAGCTCGCTGTGAAGGGTGATCGCGGTGAGTCCGCGGCCGAGCAGGTCGTGCAGGTCCCTGCCGGCCCTCAGCTGCTCCCGCAGCGCGGCCAGCTGCACCGACTCGGCCTGCGTCCGCCTGAGCTCGACGACGAGCCCGGTCAGCCGGGTCAGGCCGTACACACCCATGGAGGTGAACAGCGTGCTGCAGGCGAAGTAGGCTCCGGTGACCGGCCCCCACGAGAACGTGCCGCTCACGCCGGCCACGCCGACGATCATCGCGCAGACCAGCCAGGACACCGGTGCCGCCAGGTACAGCAGCACCACGCCGCCCAGGAAGCCCGACACGATCAGGCCGGACTCGGCCCCGAGCGCCACGGGGAGGTAGGTGGCCAGGGCCTGAAGCGGCAGCGTCCAGTGCCAGCCCCTGGAGCGGTCGCCCGCCCGGGCGGCCGCCAGATGCCGCAGCTGCAGGCCGAAGGTCACCGGCAGCAGGGCCACCCCGACCACTTCGCCGGCACCCAGGGGGACGCCCTGGGCGGTGAGGTTGAACACGGCCTGGCCGACGAAGATGGCGTGCACCAGAACCAGGCTGGGACCGGCCAGACGCACGACCCGCCAGTCGTAGGCGGGCAGCGCGACGGGGGGCGGGTCCGGGGCCGCGGGCAGGGAGCGCACCCGGGCCAGCGTCTCCCGGGCTATGCCGACCGCACGGGCGATGTCCCTTTTCGCCGCCTCCCCCTGCTGCGACCTGGCCCGATTCACCAGCCGTTCGGCGGTGGACAGGCTCGTCAGGAGCAGTCCGCGGGTGTGCCGCCACAACCGCAGCCGCTCCACCTCTCCGGCCCTCGTGGCGAGCTCGTCCCGCTCCTGCCGGACCCGCTCGGCCAGGCCGATGAGGTCGCTGAGGCCGTACAGCACGAGGCCGGCAGTGATCGGCGCCACGATCGAGTGGTAGACGTCCGCGGCCCCGCGGCCCAGGAGGAACGCGACGACGCCTTCGAGGGCTGCGACCAGCGTGAACAGCACCCAGGCGCGCCGCCCCCTGACCACCAGCAGGATGGAGGCTGCGACGAAAGCCGTTCCCCCGGTCCACCAGGCGTCCGGCGTGACCAGGAGGGGCAGGTAGTTGACCA
Source organism: Nonomuraea sp. NPDC049400 (assembly GCF_044466425.1). NCBI lineage: Bacteria > Bacillati > Actinomycetota > Actinomycetes > Streptosporangiales > Streptosporangiaceae > Nonomuraea > Nonomuraea sp. NPDC049400. The sequence continues at coordinate 280,762 of NZ_JBITMP010000001.1, read as the reverse complement.
GCCCCTGCGCCACCAGCAGCCACGTCCGCGTGACAGGCGGCCGGCCCGGCAGCGAGATCGGCTGCTGGAGCAGGGCGACCAGCGTCACGGCGAGGACGACCAACGTGGGATCCGCGCCCTGGTCGAGGTGAGAGCTGACCCGGATCCCCCACAGGGCGCACAGGAACCAGGCCAGAAGCGCGACCGGTCTCACAGCCAGCCGGCGTCTGTGGCGATCCGGACGGCGTGCAGCCGGTTGCGGGCGTGCAGCTTGGTGACGATCGCGGTGAGGTAGTTGCGCACCGTTCCCACCGACAGGAACCGTTCCCTGGCGATCTGCTCGATGTCCGCCCCCTCGGCGAAACGGCGCAGCACATCCAGCTCGCGCTCGTTGAGCGGGCTCTCCACCACCTCCAGGGCCGCCGCGGCGAGTTGCGGATCGATCACCCGCTCACCCGCCGCCACCTTCCTGATCGCGTCCGCGAGCTGGTGCGGCGGAGCGTCCTTCAGCATGAACCCGGACGCCCGGGCGGCGAAGGCCCGGCGGACATTGGCCGGGCGGCCGAAGCTCGTCACGACGAGGACGCGGCACTCCGGCAGCAACCTGTGCAGCTCGGTGGCGAGGGAGAGGCCGTCCACACCCGGCAGCTCGATGTCGAGCACGGCCACGTCGGGCACGGAGGCGAGCGCCGCGGGCACGACCTCCTCCCCCGATCCGACGTCCGCGACCACGTCGATGTCAGGCTCCAAGCCCAGCAGCGCGACCAGCGCGCCGCGCACCAGATGCATGTCCTCGGCGAGCAGCACGCGGATCATCCGTCACCCCGTTGAAACACGGACCGATTGTGCCGCATTTCGACCATCTCGTGAGATCTTCACGAAACCGGCACGAAGATCTCACGAGGTGAGGCGCGGGGGATCGCTACCCGTACGACTTGGCGACTCCGTCGAGCAGGTGCTCAAGCGTGTCGTAGGACGGGGTCTCGACCACATCGATGAGATCCGTCGCCACGCGTACGTCGTGATCCGCGGCGACCTTGGCGAACTGGGCGGCGTCGCCGGAGCGGAACCCGTGCTCGGCAGCGAGTCGCTGCAGCTCCGGGTCGGTGCTCAGCAGGTGCCCGACCCGGTCGCCTGAGGCGTTGAACGGCACCAGGGTGTGCTTGGACAGCACGGTCGGTGACGGGTACATCAGCACCATCCCCGGCTTGAGCTGCCCGCGCGTGGCGGCGTCCACGAACTGCGCCTCGTAGATCCAGACCATCGGGGTCGGGCCCATGCCGACCGTGAGGTATTCCTTGAAGGGACCCTCGGAGGTGTTGTCGGTGTAGCCCTGGCTGGTGAAGAGCTGAGACACCAGGGGGAGCACGGTCTTTTCCGCGGCGGCGCCGTGCACGATCGTGCCGTTGTTCGCGACATAGCCGGCGATGGCCAGGTACATGGCCGCGGAGTTCGAGGTGCGCGGATCCGTCGTGGAGACCAGGATGTTCTTGCGCACGGGATAGACGGTGTTGCCCGTGAGCTGGTCCCACTGCACGTCCGTGGTGACCAGCTCCAGATAGCGGCTGAAGTCGAAGGTCAGGACGGGTCCCTGTTTCACGACGCCCGCCTTCTTCAGCAGGTCCGCGATGGGCTGGAACGTGGCGATGGCCATGGGCGAGGAGAACGGCGTGTATTTCGCACTGCCATGACGCTGGCGCTGGATCCGGTCGCCCGCAGGCGCGCTCGACGGGAACGCGAAGTCGTATTTTCCGAGGTCGATCGAGGTGGCGATCTGGCGTGAACCCGCCGGATCGACTTCGACCTTCACCCCCTTGTCCGCGAGCGCCTTCTGCACTCGTGGATCCTCGAAGAACGCCTTCTTCTCCGAGCCGATCACACCGCGCACGGTCGCGAGCGGGGGCGGGGGCGGGGTTTCCTCCTGCCCGGTGTTCACGACCACCACTACGGCGGCGACCACGGCCACCGCGACCACGATCAGCGCAAGAAATCCCTTACCGCGGACTCGCGCCGACCGAGTTCGCGCCGGCTCGGCGACTTCAGGGGAGCGACTTCTCCCTGTGTCAGATATGTCGCCGATGGCGTTAGATGTCGTTTTCGCCGTTACCGCGGGAATGGGGTCCGCCGTCACCTCCGGGTGAAGGTCCCCGGCAAACTCCGGCGGCTCCTCGGTCTCCACCGCCCGATTCGCCTCCACCAGTTCCTGACGGACGATGCGCTCGACCAGGATGGGGACGAAATCCCTGACGGGATGGCCGTCGAAACGGCGGTGGATCGTCTCCACCGCACTCTCGACCTGCTCGGCCGGGTGAGTGCCGGCAAAAACCTGGACCAGGTGGTCAGTCGCTCGACGTATCGCCTGTTCCTCGCGGAGGGTGTCGACACTCACCAGCATCTCCTCGGCTTACTCATTGGTCGGGCACCCGCGGCCTTTCGGCCTGCGCCGGGCCAACCTTATAGGGGGTTTCGGCCGAGTCGATAATCCGAGTCAAGGGTTATTCGAAATCGCAGATGACCGCCTATGCGACCGCGCGACTTGAAGTTGTTGTTCACCTTGCCGTGGATTTGGTTCGACAAAATCAATGATTAATGTCAGAGCTTGTTCATCAAGATGACCCGTGGAGGCGATACCTCTTGGGCAGCTTGAACCCGCGCTCGGCCATGACCTGCCGCAGCCGATCGGGATAGTCGGTGATGATGCCGTCCACGCCGTCGTCGATGAGCTTGTTCAGCGTCGGCTCGTCGTCGATCGTCCACGGGATCACCTTGAGCCCGAGCGCGTGGGCCTGGTCGACCATGTCCTTGGTGACGTACGCCTGGTAGCCCGGGTCCGTCACCTTGCCGTTCTGCGGGAAGCCGTGCACCGGCGAGAACGCGTCCGCCCCGAACGACTTGACCGCCTTGAGCGGGTCGCCGCCGAAGGCGTCGATGTCGATGCCGCCCAGCCAGGGCGAGGCGCCGGGCTGGCCGGTCTGCAGGAAGTCGCGGTTGGTGAGGGCGACGAGCGGCAGCCGCGGCTCCAGCTCCCGCATCCGCATGAGCGCGCCCCAGTCGAAGCTCTGGATGGTGACCTGCCGCAGCATCCCCGCCCGGCGGATCTCCCGGAGCGTCACCTGGACGAACTGCTCCCTCGGCGCCGTCTCGCTGGGCGCCCCTGCCTCCACCTTGGTCTCCACGTTGAGCTTGACGTCTCGCGCCCGGTACCGGCCGACCAGCTCGAACACCTCGCGCAACGTGGCCATCGGCGCCCCCGGCACCGCCCGCTGCCCGGGGAACGCGGCCAGCGTCTGCGAACCGCAGTCCATGGTCCTGATCTGGCTGAGGGTGAGCGTGTTGACGTACTTGCCGGCGTAGGGGAACTCGGGGTCGTCCGGCACGGCCGGCGCCGTGTCGCGGCACTTCGTGCCGTTGACCTTCCTGTCGTGGGTGACGACCGCCTGGCCGTCCTCGGTGATCTGCACGTCGAGCTCGAGCGTGCTGACGCCGAGCTCCAGCGCGTTCGCGAACGCGGGCAACGTGCTCTCCACCACGAGCCCGAGCCCGCCCCGGTGCGCCTGGAGGTCGAAGGCGCGCCGCCCGTCCGCGTCCGCGACGCCCGGCACGGCCGTCACCGCCAGCGCCGCCGCCACTACCGTAAGCCATCTCTTCGTGTTCACATGCGAAAAGATCGGCCATCACGGGTACAGCAGGGCGTACGCGAGGTGAGCCCCGACAGACCGTCAGTGGAACTGCGGGACGATCAGGTAGATGCCGTACAGGACCACCGCCGCGCAGGCCGCGAAGCACAGGACGGCCGCGGCCAGCCCGCGGGCGCCGCTGCCAGTGCCTTGTTCCTGAGCGGACTGCCGGGCGGCGACCGCCAGCACGCCGAGCGAGAAGACCAGGACGATCACCACGCTCACGGCCAGGCTGACGGCGAAGACCTGGCCCAGGGCGGCCCACTTGATGTCCATCGCGTTCCTCTCAGACCACGGTCGGGACTTCGTTGACGTTGCCGGCGTGGACGGGCTCGCGGCGGCTGACCGCGTAGAGCCCCGCGGCGGCGGCGATCGTCACCAGCGCGGCGATGGCGACGCCGAGGGTGCCGGTGATGGCCACGACCGCCACGACCCCGCCGACCGCCGCGGCGGCGGGCAGGGTGAACAGCCAGGCCAGCACCATCCGGCCGGCCACGTTCCAGCGCACCTTGGCCAGCCGGCGGCCCAGCCCGGTGCCCAGGATCGCGCCGGAGACCACCTGCGTGGTCGACAGGGCGAAGCCCAGGTGAGAGGAGACCAGGATGACAGTGGTCGCGCTGGACTCGGCGGCGAAGCCCTGCGGGGACTCGATCTCGGTGATGCCCCTGCCCATGGTGCGGATGATCCGCCACCCGCCCATGTACGTCCCCACCCCGATCGCCAGGCCCGCGGCGGCGATCACCCACAACGGCGGGCCGGAGCCCGAGGCCAGCGCGCCGGACGAGATCAGTGTGAGCGTGATGACGCCCATGGTCTTCTGCGCGTCGTTGGTGCCGTGCGCGAGCGACACCAGCGACGCGGAGACGATCTGCCCGAACCGGAACGTGGTCGTCACCGAATCCTGCCGGGTCCTGGCGATGATCGTGTACGCCAGATAGGTGGCGCTCATCGCGACGAATCCGGCGATGAGCGGCGAGGCGACCGCCGGGATGAGCACTTTCTCCAGGACCGTGCCGAAGTGCACGCCCTGGATGCCCGCGCCCACCCACACGGCGCCGATCAGCCCCCCGAACAGGGCGTGCGAGGAGCTGGACGGCAGCCCCAGCAGCCAGGTGAGCAGGTTCCACAAGATCGCGCCGATCAGCCCGGCGAACACCATCGGCGGCGTCACCAGGTGATCGTCGACGATGCCGCCCGAGATCGTCTTGGCCACCTCCACCGACAGGAACGCGCCCACGACGTTCAGCACGCCCGAGATCGCCACGGCCGCCCTGGGCCGCAGCGCGCCGGTCGCGATCGAGGTGGCCATCGCGTTGGCGGCGTCATGGAAGCCGTTGGTGAAATCGAACGCCAGCGCCGTGATGATCACAACGACGACCACGAACGTCACGTGCTCCATATGGGCGGCCCCATCGTCTCGACGTCACCAGGACGTTGGGCGCGGGCTGTGAACCAGCCGTGAACCCCCGGCCGACAGGACGCCCCGGTGGGCGTATACCCCTCCTCAGCAGATCCGATACGGGCGGCGTTCCCTTCAGGCAGCCGGCGGGAGAGGCTTGTCGTACAGCCAGGCGGACATAAGCGGGCCCACCGGACGCGCCGTGTGCCGCTGGAAGTGCGCGGCCAGGCCCTGGGTGGTGACGTTCCCGTGCCGGTGCGCGGTGGTCCAGGCGCGCAGGGCGGGGAAGAACGCCTCGTCGCCCAGCGCCCGGCGCAACGCGTGCACGATCAGCGCGCCCCGCTTGTACACGCGGTCGTCGAACAGCGTGCCCACGCCGGGATCGGCCAGCATGAAGTCCTGCGGCAGCCCGGCGAGCCGCTGGTGCCAGCGCCGGGCGTGTTCGGCGGCGGACGGGCCGCCGGACGCCTCGGACCACAGCCACTCGGCGTAGGTGGCGAAGCCCTCCTGCAGCCAGATGTCGCTCCAGCAGGACACCGTGAGGCTGTTGCCGAACCACTGGTGCGCCAGCTCGTGCGCGATCAACCGCTCGAACCCGCGCCGGCCGTCCACGTGGTTGCGGCCGAAGATCGACATGCCCTGCGCCTCGACCGGGATGTCGAGGTCGTCGTCGGCCACGACGGCGACGTAGCCGGCGAACGGGTAGGGGCCGAACCGCTCCGTGAACACCGCCATCATCTCGCCCTGCCGGCCGAAGTCGTGCCGGACGCGGGCGCCCAGGCGCGCCGGATGGGCCAGCCGGGTTCCCGCGACCTCGGCGACCTGATAGCGCCCGATCTGCACGCTGGCCAGGTAGCTGGCCATGGGCTCCGGCTGTTCGTAGATCCACGTCGTGGTCCCGGCCCCGCGGCGCCGGGCGGTGAGCACGCCGTTCGCGATGACCTGGTACGGCGACGCGGTCGTCACGGCGATCCGGTACGCCGCCTTGTCGTCGGGCCGGTCGTTGCACGGGAACCAGGAGGGCGCCCCGATCGGCTGGCTGGCCACCAGCGCGCCGTCGGTCAGCTCCTCCCATCCCAGACCACCCCAGGGGCTCGGCACCGGCATGGGTCCGCCCGAGTAGCGGACCTCGACGGCGGCGCCGGCTCCCGCGGGCAGCGGCCTGGACAGGGTCACCCGCAGCTTGCCCCGTCCGTGCACGTGGCGGGCCGGGACCCCGTCGACGGTGACGCCCGTGACCCGGAACCGGCCGAGGTCCAGGTCGAGGACGCCGACGGGTTCGGCGGCCGACACGGTGAGCCGGGCCGTGCCGTCGAGCCGGTTGCCCGCCACCCCGTACTTCAGCGTCAGGTCGTAGTGCGACACCCCGTACCGGTGGTCGCCGTGCGCGGGAAAGTACGACGTCATCGCCACGCCGAGATGGGATTGCCGAACCACCGCGTACGAGCGGGCACCGCCTCCCCGCGCATGACCAGCGAGGCCGGCCCGATCGTGGTGTCGGCGCCCACCCGCGCGGCAGGCAGCACCACACCGTGCGGTCCCAGGGTCGCGCCCGCCTCCAGCGTCACCGTGTCCATGCTCATGACCCGGTCGTGGAAGAGATGGGTCTGCAGGACGCAGCCCCGGTTGACGCACGCGCCGTCGCCCAGGGTCACCAGATCCGCCTCCGGCAGCCAGTACGTGTCACATGAGACCCCATGCCCGATGCGCGCCCCGAGCGAACGCAACCACACGTTCAACGGCGCGGTCCCCAGCCACGGCTGCGCGAACCAGGGCGCGGCCAGCACCTCCACGAAGTTGTCCGCGAGCTCGTTGCGCCACACGAAGGAGCTCCACAGCGGCCGGCTGCCCGCTCTGATCCGCCCGACGAGCGCCCATTTCGCGGCCGTGGCGACCGCCGCGGCGAGGACGCCCGCGGCCAGCAGCACCACGCCGCCCAGCGCGAGCGCCACGGCGAAGCCGTAGCCGGCCGCGAGCCACTCGAAGGCGGCGGCGACCAGGACGGCGAGCGCGACCGCGCACATCGCGGGCACCACGCGGAACGCCTCGACCAGCGCCCTGGCCACCTTGTACCGGGCGGGCGGGTGATAGGTGCGGCTGCGATCGGCCTCCTCGGCGGTACGGCGCAGCTCCATGGGCGGCATGCCCACGTACGACGATCCGGACCTGGCCTTCTTCGGCGTCGCCGACAGCACCCCGACCAGGCCGTCCTTGGGCACCTTGCGGCCGGGCGCGGTCATCCCCGAGTTGCCGAGGAAGGCGCGCTTGCCGATCCGCGCCGAGGCGACGCGCATCCAGCCGCCGTCCAGCTCGTACGGGGCGACCATCGTGTCGTCGGCCAGGAAGGCGCCGTCTCCGACGGACGTCATCGTGGGCAGCGCCAGGACCGTGGACAGCTCGACGCCGCGGCCCACCTTCATGCCGAGCGCCCGCAGCCACGCGGGCGTCAGGACGCTGGCGTACAGCGGGAACAGCCAGACCCGCGCCGAGGCCATCAGCCGCCCCGTCGTCCACGCCTGCCAGGCCTGGCGGCTGTGCACCGGGTGGCGGCCCGCGTGCAGGCCCATACCGAGCAGCCGCACGCTGACCAGCGTGATCAGCGCGAAGGCGGCCATACCGGCGATCGTCGCCAGCGGCACGCCCGGCAGAGCGGCGGCCAGTGCCTGGCCGAGCGTGCGCGCGTCGCCGGCGAACCAGGCCAGCACCGCGAGCCCGGCCCCGGCCGCGACCGCCGGGAGCAGGCTGAGCACGATGGCGGTGAGCCCGTACATGGAGGCCCAGAACCGGGAGCGGGCAGGCCGCTCCGCCGGCCGCGACCTGCGGGACTTGCCCTGCCTGAACGCCGGGGCGCCGGCCCAGAGCTGGCCCGCCGGCACGCTGCCGGCGACCGCCGATCCGGGGGCGATCTGGGCGTTCTTCCCGATTCTCGTGCCGGGCAGCAGCGTCGACCGGGAACCGATCCTCGCGCCGGCGCCGATCCCGATCTCGCCGATGTGCAGCCGGTCGCCGTCGTACCAGTGGCCGCAGAGATCGACCTCCTGCTCGATCGACGCGCCCGTGCCCAGCTTGAGCAGCCCCGTGACGGGTGGCGGCGAGTGCAGGTCGGCGTCGCCGCCCACCTGGGCGCCCAGCAGGCGGGCGTACCACGCCAGGTAGGGCGCGCCGGCCAGGTCGGGAACGCCGAGCCGCTCGGCGAACCGCTCGGCGAACCACAACCTCAGATGTACGCCGCCGCCGCGCGGATGACTGCCCGGCCGCACACCGCGCAGCAGGAGCCGGGCCACGGCCGCGGACAGGCCCATCCGCCCGGCGGGGGTGACGAACAGCAGAGCGCCCAGCGTCACCCACCACCACGACAGGGCCGGGGCCCACGCGGGCGCCAGCAGGTTGCCGAGCGCGGCGAGCAGCACGATCCAGCGCATCGCGCCGACGGTGAGCAGCGGAACCATGAGCGCCGACTGCGCCAGCGCGGCGCGCCTGGGCATCGGGGTCACGGGCCGCCGTTCCGGCTCCGCCTCGCCCCGGCTCTCCAGCAGCCGCGCCAGCCCGCCCAGCGTCGGCTGCGCGTACACGTCGCCCACCGCCACGTCGGGATGGCCGGCGCGCAGCATCGACACCAGCCGGGCCGCCGCCAGGCTCGTGCCGCCGTCGGCGAAGAAGTTGGCGTCCCGTCCGCGCGGCGCCACGCCGAGGATGGCGGTCCACCGTTCGGCCAGCGCCGCCTCGGCCGGGCTCAGCCCGTCCCCGGTCGCGGCGGGCGCGGCCAGCGGCCAGGGCAGCGCGTCACGGTCGACCTTCCCCGAGGTCCTGGTCGGGAGCGCGTCGACCGCTGCCAGGCGCGGCACCAGGGCCGCGGGCAGCGAGTCGGCGAGCAGCTCGCGCGCCTTGCCGAGGTCGAAGCCGGGCTCGGTGACGACGTAGCCGACGAGCACCTGGTGACCGCCGCCCGCGGTGCGCACGGCCGCCGCCGCGCCCGTGACCCCGGGCAGCGCCCGCAACGCGGCCTCCACCTCGCCCAGCTCGATCCTGCGCCCGCCCAGCTTCACCTGGTCGTCGGCGCGGCCGATGAACACCAGTCCCTGGGGGTCGGCCCGTACCAGGTCACCGCTGCGGTAGGCGCGCTCCCAGCCCAGCGACGGCAGCGGCGCGTACTTCTCGGCGTCCTTGACCGGGTCCAGGTAGCGGGCCAGGCCCACGCCGCCGATCACCAGCTCGCCGGTCTCCCCCATCGCCACCGGCTCGCCCTCGCCGTCGACCACGACCAGATCCCACCCGTCGAGGGGCAGGCCGATGCGCACCGGGCCGTCGCCCGTGAGCCGCGCCGCCGAGGCCACCACTGTGGCCTCGGTCGGCCCGTAGGTGTTCCACACCTCGCGCCCGGGTACGGCGAGCCGCTCGGCCAGCTCGGGCGGGCAGGCCTCCCCGCCGAAGATGAGCAGCCGGATCCGGTCGAGGTGCTCGGCGGGCCACAGCGCGGCCAGCGTGGGCACGGTCGAGACGACCGTGATCCGCTGCTCCGCCAGCCAGGGCCCCAGGTCCATCCCGGTGCGTACGAGGGCTCTGGGCGCGGGCACCAGGCAGGCGCCGTGCCGCCACGCCAGCCACATCTCCTCGCAGGAGGCGTCGAAGGCCACCGACAGTCCTGCCAGCACCCGGTCGCCGGGGCCCAGCGGCCGTTCCCGCAGGAAGAGCCCCGCTTCGGCGTCCACGAACGCGGCCGCGGACCGGTGCGTCACCGCGACCCCCTTCGGCCGGCCGGTCGAGCCGGAGGTGAAGATGATCCACGCGTCGTCGTCGAGGGCGGGCGGCGAAGGGGCCGTCGCGGCTCCGCCCTCGCCGCCTGCGCTGTCCTCGCTGCCCTCGCTGCCCTCGCTGCCGCAGACCGTCAGTTCGCCGGAGATGACCGCGTCGACCTCGGCCTCGGCGAAGACCAGCGCGGCGCGTTCCGCCGGGTCGTCGGCGTCGACGGGCACGTACGCGGCGCCGGCGGCGAGCACGGCGAGGATGGACAGGTACAGCTCGGCGGTTCCCGACGCGACGCGCACGCCGACCCGGTGGCCGCGGCCGATCCCCGCCGCGGCGAGCTCGGCGACGAGCCGGTCCACCTCGGCGCGCAGCGAGCGGTAGTCGAGGCGTACGGTGCCGTCGTCGATCGCGAGCGCGTGCGGGTGCAGGCGAGCGGTCTCGTCGAGGACGTCGATGAGGGTACGTGGCGGCGTCGCCAGCACGCCCGCGGGGTAGATCGCGTCCGCGGTTCTGTGGCGTAAAGAGGCAGGGTTGCTGGGCAAGAGTGCTCCGTGGATCGGCGACGGCTGACACTGCAGGGTACGCGCCGTTCCCTCTTGATCGCCCACGGGGCCGGGCCCGGCGCTCGTCATGGACGCCTCCCGAATGGCTTCGCGAGCCGTCACGGAGTGAATGTCAGCGAGCTGGAGCGGTGGGCGCCTGCCTAGCGTGGGCGCATGGGTGACTGGTGGGCGGCTTTCAAGCAATCGCCGTACTTTCCCGCGTCCGTCCTCGCGCTGATCCTCGCGGCGGGGGCGGGGCTGTTCGCCGGGTCGTACTCCTACGCCATGGCCTCCCCGACCCCGCATCATCTGCCGGTGGCGGTCGTCGGCGTCACCGCCGAGACCGTGCGCGGGAGGGCCTTCGTCGCCGGGCTGGAGAGATCGCTGGAGGCCTCGCTCGTGCTGCGCTTCTACCGGACCTACGGCGAGGCCGTTCAGGCCATCGAGGAGCAGCGGGTCTTCGCCGTGTTCGTCGTGCGCGGCGAAGACGTCAGGATGGACGTGTCGAGCGCCTCGGGCGCGTCGGTGGCCCAGCTGCTCACTCAGGAGGCCCCGCACGTCGCCTCCCGGGTGGGGGTACGCCTGACGGTGCGGGACGTCAAGCCGCTCCAGCGAGCGGATCCGCGCGGTCTGGCGATCTTCTACATCACGCTCGCCGCGGTGATCATCGGGTTCACCGGGGCGGCCCAGTTGAGCGCCAACGCCGCCGGTCTCAATGCCGGCGAGCGGATCGCCTTCACGGCGGTGTACGCGGCGCTCGGCGCGTTCGCCATCGTCGCGATCGTGGACTGGCTGCTGGGCGCGCTGGACCTGCCCGCCGCGGAGTCATGGATGATCCTGGCCCTGACCATGTTCTCGACGGGGATGGTGTTCACCATGTTCAACGCCTTCCTGGGGCGCTGGGCGATGCTCCCCACCTGGGGGCTGATGGTGCTGCTCGGCAACCCCTCCTCCGGCGGGGCGGTGTCGTGGCCGCTGCTGCCCTCGCCGCTCGGCGCCATCGGCCGCTGGCTGCCGCCGGGAGCGTCGGTCAACGCCCAGCACACCGCCGTCTACTTCGGCGCTCACCAGAGCCTGATGCCGTTCCTGGTGCTGGGGGCGTGGACGCTGGTGTCCTGCGTGGTCTTCCTGATCTGGCACCGGCGCCCCGCCGCGGACCGCTCCCGCGATCACGGATGACGCGGAATCATTGTGCCGGCGTGCCGTACACGCTGACCTCAGTGAGGTGGAACGACAGGTTGGCGGTGTTGTGCGTGCCGACCACCCGGACGTAGCGGGCCTTAGCCTCAGTGGTCAGGGTGTCTCCGGCGTCGGTCGCGGCGCGGGGGCCACGGCGGCCGCCGAGGGTGTGCCAGGTGACGCCGTCGAGGCTGCCCTCCAGCCGGTACTCGTAGTAGCGCCCGCCCCCGACATAGTTGCGCACGTTGACCCGTGAGATGTCGTTGACCGTCCCCAGGTCGACCTGCCACCAGGTGGTGTCCCAGGTCATCTGGCTGGCGAAGTACGGCGAGTTGCCCCGGTTGCCGTCGTTCGCGTGCTCGGGGCCCCGGTTCGGCTCCGAGCTCAGCGCCGTGACCGGTTTGCGGAGGCTCTGCAGCGTGTCCCGCGCGCCGTCGCGTGCGGTCGGCGGGGTCGGTGCGGGATCGGTCAGCACGGCGATCGCCTGGTGGCCGGTGTTCCGGTTGGCCGCGCTGACGAACAGACCGGCGTCGAGCGTGACGCCCGCGCCCGGGACGCGGGCCGACCCGATCACCGACCAGTTCTCGCCGTCGCTGCTGCAGGAGCCGGTCAGCCGGTCGCCGGACCTGCCGATGCGCACGCGTACGGGGGGTGCGAACCCGCCTGCTTCTGCGTACGAGTCGAGCTGCCCGTCGCCGTCGGAATCCCAGCTGAACACGCAGCCGTGACCGGGGGTGACGGCGATGTTCGCGTAGCCGCCGGACCCGGGGGCGGCCAGGTCGTCGCTCACCACCAGCCCGGACCGGGTCCACTCCGACGAGCCGTCCTGCCGCAGCACCGTGCTCGCGAGCTGCTGCCCGTCGGCCAGGGCGTCGGGGCGGTAGGCGGTGGCCAGCTCGTTGGTCTCCCGCCAGAGGTCCGCGCCACCCGCCACGATCGCGATCCCGTCGCTTGCGGGAGCGAACTCGGCCGGCGTGTTGCTCATCGTCCGGTACGACGCGGGCGCGGCTCCGGCGATCAGCAGCCGGGTCGAGGCCGTGTCCTGCCGGGCGACGTCGCCAGATCGCCAGGAAGCGGTGACGTCCAGCGCCGGGGCAGCGCCCGGCGCCTCGCCGGCGGGAACGGTCACCGTCCACGTCACGGTGAGCTTGCCGCGCGGGGCGACGTGGTCGGCGCCTGCCGGGGAGGTCGCCTGCACCTGGTATCCCTGCGGGGCATCGAGCCGGAGCGTCACCTTTCCGGTGGGCCGCAACGTGTTGTCGTTGGCGAACACGGCGGTGACCTGTACGGTCCCACCCGGTTTGACGCCCCTGCGGTCGACCCCGACGGTCACCGCGCCGTCCGGCAGCGCGGCCACCCTGCTCGCCTCGAGGTAGGCGTCGCCACGTGGCTCGGCGGCCAGCCGGGTGCCGGCCCTGGCCCAGTCGCGGGCCACGGCCGGCCAGTCGATCGGCTCGGGATACTCCTTGCCCGAGCGCAGCGCGCTCTTCAAGCTGTCGAAGAACAGCTGCCACCGCTTCGCGTAGTACTGCCCGACGAGGCCGTTCATCTCCCTGCGGGCGTAGTCCTGCAGCCGGGCGCCGGCGGCCCAGAGCGTGACCAGCGACTTGAGGTTGTAGTCCAGGGTCGCTGCTTCCGCCGGAGTGGCGGCCTGCCGGCGGGCTTCCTTCTGCCACACCCCGAGCAGGAAGTTCTCGTCGGTGCCGAGCAGCCGGTCCATCAGCCGCAGCTGGTCCATCCACTGGCCGGTGAGGCGCTCGAAGCGCCCGAGATCCTTCGCGCGGTAGGCGGCGCGGATCCTGGGCAGCTGCAGCCGGCTGTGGTTGGCCAGCACCTGCCGGGCGACGTCGACGAGGTCGTAGCGGTACGCGCCGGAACCGCGCAGGCTCGGGTCGACCTGGAGCAGCTCGTCGAGCGCCTTGTCGAAGGTGGCGATGTCGTACTGCAGCGGGTAGCCGGTGTTCGCCAGACCGGGCTCGTCGTCGTACAGGCCGGTGACGTGCCGGGTGTCGGCGCCGGCGGGCCAGCTGTAGACGGTGTCGAGGAGGATCTGCCAGGCCGCCTTGGCGTGCGGATCCTGGCCGCCGTACCGGGCGGTGGCGTAGTCGTCGAACCACTTGCGCATGTCGACCGGGCCGTCCTGCCACGGCATGTCGGTGAAGAACGCGACCGCGGCCGGGTTGTTGTCGATGGCCTCCGGCATCAGCGCGATGCCGTTCATCGCCGTGCCGGGCTTGCCGCGCCAGGCGTGGAACTTCTCGTTCCACACCGTCAGCCGGGCGCCGAGGTTGAAATGGCCGCCGAAGTTCCAGATGGTGCCGAACGCGTACCCGGTGCCGAAGAAGTCCTTGTCCCGGTCGGTGGTGCCGGATTCCTCGCTGATGCCGTCGACGATGAACATCTTGGTGCGGTCGATGGCCTGGAGCGTCGCCGGCAGCGGGTTGCGCTGCCAGCCCAGGATCGTCCAGAGCGCGTTGGGGTGTGCGGTGTTCAGTGCCCGCTGCACCGCTTGTGACGCCTGCGCGACGTCGACCGTTCCGGCTGTGCCGCCCTCGTGCAGCAGGTCCATCTTGTACATCGTGCTGGGACCGAACAGCCGGGTCTGCACCCGGTAGAACGTGGCGGCGACGCGGGCGAAGAGCGGATCCGTCGGGTCGAGCCAGTGGGGGCGTTCGAGCTGGTTCCAGGTGCCCTGCGGGACCGTGTTGGCTCCCGGGTTGCGGTCCTTGAAGTCGGTCGGCACGGTGCCGAAATAGCCGGGCAGCGCGGGGACCATGCCCAGCGAACGCAGGCGGTCGGCCATCTTGCGGCCGAGTTCGACCCGTTGGTCGATGAGTTGCTGGGAGATCGGGCTGTCGGTGCAGCACATGTTCTGCAGCAGCCACCAGGCCTGGTGGCCCGGCTGCGGGATCCACTCGCGCATCTGCTGGTCCGAGTAGCCGAACTCCATGAAGGTGCGCTGGTAGACCGCCTCCTGGCCCTCGTAGACGAGCACCTCGTTGATGCCGTGCAGCGCGAGGACGTCGATCCGCCGCTGCCACTCCGGCCAGCTCAGGTACGGCCCCGCGTAGCCCTGGTTGGTGTCGTTGAGGGCGAAGCGGTGATCCACCGAGGAGTCCTTGGCGATGGGCGCCGCGGGTAAGGGGAGGCGCTGGGGCAGGTCGACCTGGGAGCCGTTGATCGAGACGTCGGCGTGTGCCACCTGGCGCAGGTAGTGGCCGAACCCGGTCAGCTGAACCGCGGGCGTCGTGCCGGCGACGACGAGGCGGCCGCTGTCGGCGTACACCTCGAACCGGTCCCGGCCCGCGCCCTTGTCGATCGCGCGCAGGGTGACCTGTTTGGCGCGCGATGTCCCGATCAACCGTTCCAGGGCCTGCGCCGCCGGGCTGTCGAGCCGGGCGGCCGCCTCGGCCACCGCCCCGGGCTGGGGGACGAACGGGACGGCGAGCATCGTGAGCAGGACGGCGAGCACGGTCAGATATCGCGGTAAAAGGACCGCGGGGCTCTGCGGTTCGCGGGACCGGGTCATCGGGGCGGCCACCTCCGAAGGGGGGTGAGTAAGGGGGCCTATTATGTAAAGACTTTTCGTAAACTCTCTGCGAAATATACTGAGCCGCAGGCGATCGAAGGTCAAGATCTCGCGACGGATGTTCATGAAACGGACAGCGAGGGGCGCGGATGCAGGAGGAACGGCCGGCGGGTACGCCGGTGCTGCGCAGGATGAACCGGGCCGCGGTGCTCGACGCGGTCCGGCGGCGCGCGCCTGAGCCGGTGCGGCTGGCCGAGCTCACCCGGCTGACCGAGCTCACCCGCCCGACGGTCGCCCAGGCCGTGGAGGATCTGCTGGCCGGCGGCTGGCTGCGGCAGCACGCGCCGCGGCCAGGCGGCGGACGCGCCACGGTGGGCAGACCGGCGACGCGGTTCTCGCTGAACGGCCGCGCGGCGCCCGTGCTCGGTCTGGACGTCGGCCCGCACACCGTGACGGCGGGGATCGCCGACCTGGCCGGTGAGCGCCTCGCGGTGATCCGCCGGGCGGTCAGCCGTCGTGACGCTCGGCACCTGCTCGAGGCGGTCGATGAGGCGACGGGTGCGGCGCTGGCGACCGCCGGCGTGGCCGCCGGGCAGATCAGGGCGGTCACCGCGGCGACCCCGGGCATCGTCGAGGTGACCACCGGCCGGGTGCTGTTCGCCCCGAGCGTGCCGGGCTGGTCGGAGATCGACCTCGCCGGCCGCCTGCGGGCTCGGTTCAGCTGCGCGGTCACGGTGGAGAACGACGCGAACCTGGCCGCGCTGGCGGCCGCCCACCAGCGCACCGGCGCGGGCACCCTGCTCGCGGTCCAGTGGGGCGAGCGGCTCGGAGCCGGTGTCGTCATCGACGGGCGGCTGCATCGGGGGGCGGGCCAGGCAGGTGAGATCGGCTTCATCCGCCCGAACGCTCACCTTCCGGACGCTCGCCTTCCGGACGCTCGCCTTCCGGACGCGGCCGGGGACGGTCGTGGGCCGCTGGAGCGCGCGATCGGCGCCGAGGCGATCGTCGATCTCGCCCGCCGCCGCGCCGCGGAGCATCCGGAGTCCGGGCTCGCCCGCGCGACGGACGCGGCCGCCGTCTTCGCGGCCGCCGCCGGGGGTGATCCGATCGCCGCCGAGGTCGTCGACCGGGTCGCCGCCGTCTTCGCCGAGGCGGTCGCGCCCGTCGTGCTTGTGCTGTCCCCGCACGCGATAGTGATCGGCGGTGGCATCGCCCGAGCCGGCTCGGTCTTGCTGGAGGCGATCGCCCGGCACCTCGAGGACCTGACCCTCACCCCGCCGAGCGTGGAATTGTCGGAGCTGGCCGAGGGCACTGTGCTCACCGGCGCGATCCAGATGGCCCTGGACGAGGTGTGGCGCGACACCCTGACCGTCTGCTGACCTCAGGAAGCGCGGATCAGGAAGGCGCGACCGAGGCGGCGGCCCCGGTCACAGGAGCTTGTCCAGGGTGATGGGGAGGTCGCGGATGCGCTTGCCGGTGGCGTTGTGGACGGCGTTCGCCACGGCCGCCGCCGCTCCGACGATGCCGAGCTCGCCGATGCCGCGGGCGCCGAGGTCGCTCAGCAGCGTGTCCGGATAATTCAGGAACTCCACATCTATAGGAGGAATGTCGGCGTTGACGGGGACCAGGTAGTCGGCCATCGTGGCGTTGCCGAACCGGCCCGTCTCCGGCTCGATCCGCAGGTCCTCCAGCAGCGCCTGACCGATCCCCATGACGATGCCGCCGACGATCTGGCTGCGGGCCGTCCTGGCGTTGACGATCGTGCCCGCGTCCACCACGCACAGCCACCGCGTGACCCGCGGCTCCCCGGTCCACCGGTTGACCCGCACCTCGCAGAAGTGCGCGCCGAACGACCTGAACGCGTGGTCCTTCACGGGGTTGCGCGGCGAGGTCGCGGTGGCCTCGACGGCGGGCACGCCCAGCAAGGTCAGCAGCTCGCCGAACGGCATCCCGCGCCCACCGGCCCTGACCTCCCCCGCCGAGAACGTGACCTCCCGTCCGTGGAACGGCGACTTCTCGTGCTCGGTCGCGAGCTTGACCATCGCCTCCTTGGCCGCGTCGGCGGCGAGCCGCACGGCCGGCCCGTTGGTGGAGGTGGAGCCGGAGCCGCCCGCGTTGGCCGCCGGCGGCGTGGCGGAGTCGCCGAGCACCGGCACGACCCGGCCGGCCGGGATGCCGAGTGCGTCGGCGGCGAGGACGGCGAAGACGGTGGACTGTCCTGTGCCGAGGTCGGCCGCGGTGCCCGACACCACGGCCCGGCCGTCGTCGCGGAGCCGTACGTTGATCGACGCCTGGCCTCGGCCCGCGCCGTAGGTCGCCGTCCCCATGCCGAGGCCGACCAGCCAGTCGCCGTCGGTGACCGCGCCGGGCCTGGAACTGCGCCGCGACCAGCCGAACCGCTCGGCGCCCAGCGTGTAGCACTCCGCCAGGTGCTTGCTCGACCAGGGCAGCCCGTTGGCCGGGTGGATCGGGGTGTCGTTCTTCATGCGCAGGTCGAGCGGGTCCATGCCGAGCTCGGCGGCCAGCTCGTCCATGGCGCTGTCCAGCGCGAAGGAGCCGTTGGACTCCTGAGGGGCGCGCATGATCGTGGTGACCGGCACGTCCAGGGTGACGACCTTCCTGCTCACGTGCAGATTGGCCGAGCCGTACAGGGCCAGGGAGAGGTTGGCGACCTGCTCGTAGAAGCCGTTCGATGCCGACTTGCTGGAGACGCCGTCGTTCTTGACGGCGATGAGCGTGCCGTCCCTTGCGGCAGCCAGCGAGACGGTCTGGGTGGTCACCGGCCGGTGCCCGACCACGGTGAACACCTGCTCGCGGGTGAGGACCGTCCTGACCGGGCGATCGAGGGCGCGGGCCGCCGCCACGGTCAGCGGGGTGTGCGCCCACATGCCCCACTTGTTGCCGAAGCCGCCCCCGACGTACGGGTTGATGACATGGATCAGCTCCGGGTCGATGGCGAGCGTCTCCGTCAGCCGGTCCACGACCAGCCGTACGCCCTGGCTCGCGGTGTGGACCGTGAGCCGGTCCCCCGTCCAGAACGCCACGGTGGCGTGCGGCTCCATCGCGACGTGGGTCTCGGCGGGAGTGGTGTACGTGGCGGTGACAGTGACGTCACCGGCCGCCAGCGCCTCGTCGATCGAGGAGACACCGGGTGCCAGCACGTCCACGACGGGCGTGCCGCCCGGCGGCGGGGTGGCGCCCGGCAGGCCGTCGGCGAAGGACGCTCTGGGGCGTTCGGCGCTGTAGCGGGTGCTCACCAGCGCTGCGGCGTCCCTGGCCTGCTCGAACGTCTCCGCCACGACCAGTCCGATGGCCTGGCCGTAATAGCGGACGCCGGTGTCCTGCAGTGGCGGGGTGAGCTCGGCGTTCTCCTCCTTGGCGTAGGGGTGCAGCTCGAGCGGGTTGAACGGCGTGTAGATCGCGATCACTCCGGGCGCCTTCTTCGCCAGGGCGGTGTCCATGGCGAGGATGGAGCCGCGCGCGATCGTGCTGGTGAGCAGGTAGCCGTGGGCTAGACCGTCCGGGTGGTTGTCGCCCGCGTAGAGCGCCGCGCCGGTGACCTTGACGGGGCCGTCCTCCCTGTCCACCGACCTCATCACGGGCCTCATCACGGGCCTCATCACGGGCCTCATCGCGCGCCTGCCAGTTCCGTCAGGGCGCGCAGGATCACGCGCTGTACCAGTGTCACTTTGAATGCGTTGCCGGCCAGCGGGCGCGCGCCCTCCGCGGCGAGCCCGGCCGCCGTTTCGCGGCTCTGACCGGCGCGCAGCGCCGCCTCCACAGCGGGCAGCCGCCAGGGCACGGTCCCCACGCCGCCGACCGCGACCCGGGCATCGTGGACGACGCCGTCGCGAAGATCGACCGCCACGGCGGCCGAGGCCAGCGCGAACTCGTACGACTGACGGTCGCGTACCTTGACGTAGCGGGAGTTCCCGGCCCACGGCAGGGGCGGCACGATCACCTCGGTGATGAGCTCGCCGGGGCGCAGCCGGTTCTCCACGTGCGGGGTGTCGCCAGGCGGCAGGTAGAAGTCCGCCAGCGCCACCGTCCGCTCGCCGCCGGCGCCGAGCAGCCGTACGGACGCGTCCAGCGCGACCAGCGCCACGGCGACGTCGCTGGCGTGTGTGGCGACGCAGGAGGTGCTCGTGCCCAGGATGGCGTGGCCTCTGTTGTCGCCGGTCCGCGCCGGGCAGCCACTGCCTGGTGTGCGCTTGTTGCACGGCGTCGCCACGTCGCGGAAGTAGCCGCAGCGGGTGCGCTGCAGGAGGTTGCCGCCGATGCTGGCCATGTTGCGCAGCTGCGGTGACGCGCTGAGGAGCAGCGCCTGCGAGATGAGCGGGTAGTGGGTGGCGACGGCGTCGTGGCGGGCGATGTCCTCCATCCGCTCAAGCGCGCCGATGCGCAGTCCGTGCGGTCCGAGCCGGATCCCGTGCAGCGGGAGGCGGTTGATGTCGATGACCTGCTCGGGGGCGAGCAGGTCGAGCTTCATCAGGTCGACCAGCGTGGTGCCGCCGGCCAGGAAGGCCGAGGCGTCCCCGGCCAGGCGCAGGGCGTCGTCGATGCCGCGCGGCGCGGCGAAGCCGAACGCGCGCATCAGGCCCGCGCCTGCTTCACGGCCTCGACGATGTACGGGTAGGCGCCGCAGCGGCAGACGTTTCCCGACATGGCCTCGCGGAGCTCCGCGTCGGTCTTCGCATGCCCCTCGCGCAGCACGGCCACCGCCGACATGATCTGCCCCGGCGTGCAGAACCCGCACTGGAATCCGTCGCAGTCGATGAACGCCCGCTGCACCGGGTGCAGCCGGTCGCCCTCGGCGAGGCCCTCGATCGTGGTGACCTCCCGGCCGTCCATCATGGCCACGAGGGTCAGGCACGACAGCACCCGCCTGCCGTCCACGTGCACGGTGCAGGCCCCGCACTGCCCGCGGTCGCAGCCCTTCTTCGTGCCGGTCAGCTCCAGCCGCTCCCGCAGGGTGTCGAGCAGCGTCGTCCGTGGGTCCACGCGGAGCCGCTCGGCGGTTCCGTTCACCGTGAACGCCACCTCGACCGTGCCGTCCGCGGCCTGTCCCGGCAAGCGCCGCCGGGCGAGATCAGCCTGCTCCATACGGCGGAACGTTAAGCTTTGCCCACCCCACCGGTCAAGAGCAGACATCGGATGATTATCACCTGCACTCCGTCCACCGAAGGGGCGGATGGCATGAAGTGCGGCTACTTCCTCCGATGACTGGCGGCACCTGAAGCAGGCTCAATCCCCACCGAGCGGATCGCGCCGCAGCACGAGCTTGGTGGTCCGGGTGCAGTACGCCTCGGGTGCCTGATCCCACTCGGCGGTCAGCGTGGTGACGCGTTCGGCGGGGAAACCGGTGCGACGCACCCAGTCCAGCAGCTCGGGCAGGATCGCGCGGGTGTGGGAGACGCCCAGGTGAAGGGTGGCGTCGGTCGCGTACATACGCATCAGCGGCACCCGGGTGCCGGTCGCCAGGTAGTAGCCGACCGCGGTGCAGATGCCTCCGGGCGCCAGAGCGCGCATGGCCTGCCGTACCCCCGAAGCCGTGGACGTGGCTTCGACGGCGACGTCGTAATCGCCTTCGGCTCGGGCGGGAGTGCGGGCGCCGAGGGAGGCGGCGAGTTGCCTGCGGTGCGGACTGCGGTCCACGTAGTCCACGACCGCGGCGCCGTGAACGGCCGCAAGTCCGGCCGCATACAGCCCGATGCTCTTGGCGCCGCCGCCGAGGATCAGGACCCGGCCGCCGGGCCGTACCCGGAGTGGCTGCACGACGGCCCGCCAGGCGTCTGCGAGGTTGTCACTGGCGGCAGCCACGCGCAGCGCGGGGATGCCGTCGGGGACAGGGACGAGCATGTGGTTGGCGTACGGCACGCGGAACCGGTCGGCGATCATCCCGCCCCATGGGCCGCAGGAGGGGCCGAAGCCGTAGGCGGCCAGGGTGCCGGCGGCGCGGGCGCACTTGGCGGTCAGACCCCGCAGGCAGCGTGGGCAGGCGCCGCAGGAGACCGCCCACGGCACGATCACCCGCTGGCCGATGGTCACGGCGGTCACGTCGGGTCCGGTCTCGACGACCTCGGCGACACATTCGTGGCCGATCGCGAAGGGGCCCTTGAAGGGCACATGACCGGCGATGTTCGCCACGACCGGGTCGATCAGGCCGAGGGTCAGGCCGGCCTGCATGACACGTGATACGGGGCGGTGGATCGGCACGGTGTCGCCGTCGCAGCGGCCGGCGATGAAGGGGCGGACGATGACGTCGTCGGGTTCACGCAGCCGGGGCTCCGCGGCCTCGTGCCAGGCCAGTCGGCCGCTGCGCTCGAATCTCAGCTCACGCATGCCATCCCTGCTATTACGATCGTTATATGGCAAGTTCACGGGATCGGGTCGTCATGGGGGCGGCCGATCTGATCCGGCGACGGGGGCTGGCCGGCAGCACCGTCCGCGATCTGGCCGCGCACTCCGGGGCTCCGCTGGGCTCGACCTACCACTACTTCCCCCGTGGCAAGCAGCAACTGGCCGCCGAGGCCGTACGGTATGCCGGTGACCTGGTGTCCACGGCACTGGCGGGCGAGCTGACGGCAGGGCCCGTGGCCGGGTTGCGCGCCTTCCTGGCCTTGTGGCGGCAGACGGTGCTCGACAGCGACTTCCGCGCGGGCTGCCCGGTGCTGGCCGTGGCGGTCGAGGAGCCGCCCGCCGAGGGCGAGGCCGAGGCGATCGCCGCCGCTGCCGCCGTCTTCACAGCCTGGGAGAGGCTGCTGGTCGAGGCGCTGCGCGAACACGGTGTCGCGGACGCCGGACCGCTGGCCACCTTGATCGTCGCCTCGGTGGAGGGCACGGTGGCCATGTGCCGGGCCAAGCGCGACATCCAGCCGCTGGACGACGTCGCGGCCCAGCTAGAGCAGCTGCTTACGGATCGCCTCGGCTCGCTCGGCTGAGAAGACGCCGCTGTCGAGCAGGTCCAGGATCGACAGCACGCCGCCCCGCGAGCCCCAGCTGCCCTCCTCGATCACCCGGAAGTTCACCCACCACCCCGGCGGGGCCTGTTCCAGCCCGCACGCCTCGGCCATGGCCGCCAGAACCCGCGTGATCACGTCCGCGCGGACGTCCGGGGCCCAGTCGGCCTCCATGACGGCCACGTCGATGTGCATGGCGTCGGCTCCCGAGTCGCTGAGCAGGACGCCGCCGATGGCCATCATGTCCGGCGCGGACTCGGCGAAGTGCACCTGGAAGCCCACCCGGGCGGCCTCGACGAACCGGCCGACCTCGGGCACCAGGACAGCGTCGGTAAGCGTGCGGGCCAGCCTGCGACGCTGCTCGCCGGTGAGCCGTCCGGCGGGTGCGGTAACGGTGATGACGGTCATTGGGCCACTCCTTCTATGACGCTCGTTATATTCCCACTATAACGAGCGTCATAGAGAATTCTGAGCAGCCGACCGGCGCAGTTGCGCGAGTTGGGGCTGACGCCATGAGCGACCCTGCGCCGCGCGGCAAGAGTGGCGCAGGCGAGGGGCGATGGCCCGCGCCGTGCGTAGGCCTTCACCCCTGCGTTATGGCCCGAGCTGGGTGAGCGTGGCGATGAGCTGGAGCATCCGCAACCCGCCCCTCACCCCCGTTGGTGGTGCGTGAGCAGTTGAGAGAGCAGGCGGATCAAGGTCCGCCTGTCCTCCGCCGGAAGCGGTCCGAGCAGGTCGTCCTGCACCTTGTCAAGCGCCCGGTCCATGAGTCGCAGTTGCCGATCACCCGCCGCGGTGAGGGTCACCATGTTGCGCCTTCGGTCATCCGGGTCCGGCGTCCGCTCGACGAGACCCTGCTCGGCCAGCTCATTGATCGCCGCCACGACGTCGCTGCGGTCCATGTTGCACCGGCGGCCAAGCGCAGCCTGGCTGGCCACCCCGAACTCGTCCAGCGCGGCCAGGATCCGGTAGTGGTAGCCACGCGCCCCCACCTCGCCGAAGCCGTCGGACGCCAACCGGTGGGCGTGCACTGCCAGCTGGGTGAGCAGCCAGCTTGGCTTCGCGGTCAATCGTGCGGGTGTCTCTTCCACGACAACCACCATACATCGTTGGCGTCGCCAATCAATCTATGTATAGTGGGTGGCGCCAACATTGGAGTCACCAACGAAAGGGATGTCATGTCCACGGAAACTTTGATCGCCGACCGCATCGAGATCGCCGACCTGTTCGCCCGCTTCGCGCGCCTGCTCGACGAAAACCGGTGGGAGGATGCGGACACCGTCTTCGCCGACGATGTGGCGGTGCACTCGCCGCGCGGGGGCGAACTCCGCGGCATCGACAAGGTCGTCGGCTTCATGCGACAGGGTGAGGTCGAGGGGCAGCACACCCAGCACACGACTACTGACCTGCTGGTGAACGTCGAGGGCGACCATGCGGCCGCCTCGGCGAACTCGCTCGTGTACTACTACCGCGACGGCCAAGCCCCCCACTTCACAGGCGGCCTGCGAATGACCTCCACCACCGTACGGACGCCGGCCGGCTGGCGATTCCGCGAGGTGCGGATCACGCCCGCCTGGACGCGCGAGAACTGATCTCTTTCCGGGAAGCTGTGGACATCCACGGGGATGTGTCACGCACCACCGGCAAGCACGTCATCTGTCCGAATGAATCCCCCTGGAGTCAAGACCATGATCAAGCCGTTCCGCATCGACATCCCCCAGACCGACCTCGACGACCTGGCCGACCGGCTTTCCCGTACCCGTTGGCCCAACGAGGTCGCCGACGCCGGGTGGGACTACGGCTTCCCGCTGGCGCGGCTCAAGGAACTGGCCGAATACTGGCGCACCGGCTACGACTGGCGCGAGCACGAGGCCAAGCTCAACGAGCTCCCGCACTTCACCACCGAGATCGAAGGCCAGAACATCCACTTCGTCCACGTCCGCTCTTCCAAGCCGGACGCGCTCGCGCTGATCCTCACCCACGGCTGGCCCGGTTCGTTCCTGGAGTTCCTCGACGTGATCGAGCCGCTGTCGCGCGACTTCCACCTGGTGATCCCGTCCATCCCGGGTTACGGCTTCTCCGGGCCGACCCACGAGCGCGGCTGGGATGTCGTCCGCGTCGCGCGGGCCTGGGCTGAGCTGATGCGCCGTCTCGGGTACGAGCGCTACGGCGCGCAGGGCGGCGACTTCGGCTCGGGCATCTCAATGGCGCTCGGTGCGGTGGCGCCCGAGCAGGTCGTCGGGGTGCACGTCAACTACCTGCCGACCCGCCCGGTCCCGGACGCCGACATCGAACTGTCCGAAACGGATGAAGCCCGGCTGGACAAGATCAGGCAGCTTATGGCCAATCGTCCGCCGTACCAGGCTCTGCAGGCCCTCACCCCCCAGACCATCGGCTACGCGCTGACCGACTCGCCGGTCGGCCAGCTGGTCTGGATCGCCGAGCGCTTCGCACACTGGACGGACCCCCGCTCGCAGATCAGTGACGATCGGATGCTCACCAACATCTCGCTGTACTGGCTTACCGCCACCGCGGCTTCCTCGGCACGGCTGCACCACGACGCTCCGCGGCGGATCGAGCCGTGCCCGGTGCCGGTTGGCGTGGCGGTGTTCGCGCACGACATCACGCAGTCGGTGCGACCGCTGGCCGAGCGGCTGTACGACATCAGGCACTGGTCGGAGTTCGAGCGCGGCGGCCACTTCGCCGCGATGGAGGTGCCGGAACTGCTCGCCGAGGACATCCGGGACTTCTTCCTCACCCACATCAAGCACGACTAGCGGGTCGCCACCCGCTAGGAGGCCTTCGGCAGAACTCCGACGCCGTCCTCGACGTGCGCGCCCCGCGCCGCGCTCCGGCGTGCTCCGGCGCGGCGTGCACCTGTGGGTGGCGGGTCGGGGATGGACGTGACCGCGGACGACCCGATAGCGAAGCCTTTCGTCATGCTGGCGGGTGGCCGGGAGTTCCGGCGGGACATGATCTCGGAGAACACCCGCGAGGGCGTGGTCGCCGCGGCCGGGGGTAGGTAGTAGTAAGTAGTAAATAGTAGGAGGTCAGCATGGTTTGACGTGCTCCTCCCTATGAACGAATGGAGAGGATTCTCATGGCTGCTACGCGGCCACCCCATACGGGGCGGTGTGGGTAGTCCCGCCATGAGTTGCTTGACGCTTCACCGGCCCCAGTGGTGCAGGGCCTCCACGTCCAGTGACCGCCCGTCCGGCGGCTGAGTTGTACCAGTACAACTGGGTGCGGGCGGCGTTGACGTCGGCGTTGCCGATCCACCCGCATGCTGTGTTCTTGCACACGAACCGGGACTGCGTCTGGCGCGACCCCTCGATGGTCGTGTGGCAGGCGTGGCATTCCTGGCTGGTGCCCGGCGCCGGGACGAAGACGACCTTCCCGCCCTTGGCGGTGGCCTTGTAGGTGAGGAACTCGGCGGTACGGCCCCATGCCTGGCTGGCGATGGCGCGGTTCAGACCGCGTTTTTGAGCGACGTTCCTGCCCGGCGCTTCGATGGTGCCGGAGGCGGCGGCCATCATGTTCCTGACCTTGAGGTATTCGAGCACGATGACGCTGAACCGGTCGGTGAGCTTGGCGGTGGTCTGGTGCTGCCAGTCGATGGCCCGGCGCTTGGCTTTCGCGCGCAGGCGGGCGATCTGGCCGTACGTTCTTTTGAGCCGGTTGCTGGTGGGCTGGCCGGGTTTGGCCGCTCGTTTCTGTCGGGCGGCTTTGCGTTCCAGGCGGAGCAGGCGCTCCTGTTCTCCGCCTGTCAGCCAGTCCTTGCGGTGGCGGATTTTCTCCCCGGTGGCCAGGGCGAGTGGGACGGTGATTCCCCGGTCGATCGCGGTTGGCGGCCCTTGGTGCGGGGCGGTGGGTGGCTGCATGGTCTGGGTGCGGAACACGATGTGCCACCCGCCCGTTTGCTTGACCAACCGTGCACCTGTGATCTTTCCGTCCGGTCCGCCTTTGGTGACCCCTGGCAGGTCTTTGGTCCACCGAAAGCGGACCCGGCCGAGCTTGGGAATGTTGACCGCGCCCCACCGCCGGTTGATCCGGGTGATATTCAAATCCCGGCCCTGAGGGACGTCCACGGCCATCCGGGAACGCAACCGGCTCTTGAACGTGGGCCGCCTGGCCGGATGGTCGGCGTTGAAGAAGTTCACCCACGCCTGCCGGTAGGTCTTCAGCACAGCCTGCGCCGCCTGCGCGGGCAGATCCTTCAGCCAGTCGATCTCCTTGCGGGCGACCCGGATGGCCTCGTCGCACTGAGCCAGCGACGCGAACCGACCCTGCCGGAAGGTGAAGAATTCGTGCAGCAGGTTCCACAGCACGCGCGCGTTGTGCGCCTGACCGTCCAGCACGGCGCTCTGCCGCGCGTCCAGGTCCAGGCGTGCCACATGAGCACGCGACCGTTTCTCCAGCTCCACGCGGCACACTCTATCGTTTGGTGTATGTCACCGAGATGGGAATTCAATCCCGACATCAGAACAGGGCACCACTGCGTCCATGAGCTCTCTGCGCATTTGGTGTACGTCACGAAATATCGGCGAAATGTCTTTACTGAGCCCATGCTTGAACGCTGCGAACGGATCATGAAAGAGGTGTGTGAGAAGTTCGACTACGAGCCGGCCGAGTTCAACGGCGAGGACGATCACGTCCACGTCCTCGTGCACTACCCGCCCAAGGTCGCTCTGTCGACCCTGGTCAACAGCATCAAGGGCGTCTCCGCCCGCTATCTGCGCCAGGAATACATTGCCCACGTCCGCACATACCTGTGGGAGGGCCACTTCTGGTCCCGCTCCTACTACGCCGGCTCCACCGGTGCCGCGAACCTGGCCACCCGCACCTACATCCAGTCCCAGGACCGACCTCAGATATAAGAAGGACCAACACGTGGTCACACTGATCTCATGAGAGCGGTCAGGGCACACTCCCCCAGGGGGCCTTCCCGCGCGGGCCTTCACCTCCCACCTGAAGGACTCTGCTGAGAAATTCTGATTTGGGTTATCAAGCCACGAGAGCGAGCGTTTCGAGGTGAGATGTGCGGGGTGCCGGTTAGCCACCGGTCGATGCGGATGAGGTTGCGCGCGGTGGCGGCGAAGACATGACCCAGGCGGGTGGTGGGCAGGTCGCGGCGGCGGGTGCGGCGTAGCCCGGTCGCGCGGACGCTTGGGAGATGGTGCCCTCGACGCCTGCCCGGGTCGCGTAGCGTTGTTTCCATCCGTCGGTGTCTTGGGCGTTACGGGCTGCCTGGAGGGCTTCGTGGCGTTCCCTGGGCAGGAAGGTCAAGCCCCGGCCCCGGCGTCCGGTTGGAGGTCTGGTGCATTGTGCCTGCATGGGGCAGGGGCCGCAGTTCTCGGCGGAGAAGAACACCTTGACCACCGGCTCGTTGTTGCGGTGATGCTTTTGATCCCACCATTCGAAGCTGCGCCGCCCTGCCGGGCAGACGGCTGTGCGCTCGTCGAAGTCGATGGTGAAGTCGCCTCGGGAGAACCCCTGATTCTGTCGTGATTGGCGGCTGCTGTCGTGTGGGGCCGGACCCAGGAGTTCCACTCCCGTCTGGGCGGCGGCCACGAATAATGCGGCAGTGGTTTAACCAGCGTCGACGAGATGGACATCGGGCCGGAGACCTCGGTGGGTGAGCATCTGCTGCACCTGCTCGGTCAGATCGCTGTCGACGGTGACTGCGTCGGTAGTGCTCACGTGGGTGATCACATGGGGTGCGTCGGGCTCACACGTCTCGCTCAGGTGCACCTTGTAGCCAATCCAGCCCGAACCACGCTTGATCCCGTAGCGGCCATGCCGGACAGGTCGAGCCGGCGGGCGTTCGGCGCCGTGGACTCGGGCAACCGGTGGGCGGCGAGCAGCACCGTGGCGAGCCCGATCGGCACGTTGATCCAGAACACCGACCGCCAGCCGGAGCCGAGCACCTCCGCGCCGATCAGCAGGCCGCCGGCCAGCTGCCCCACGATGGAGGCGCCCCCGAGCACCACCCCGAGCACGCCGAAGGCGCGATGCCTGTCCCGCTCGGAGACCACCACGGTGAGGAACACGTACGCCTGGGGCACCATCAGCGCCGCCCCCAGCCCTTGCGCGAAGCGGGCTCCGATGAGCAGGGCGGCGGTCGGTGCCAGCGCACACACGACCGAGGCGCCGGTGAAGGCCGCCGTGCCGGCGATGAAGACGCGGCGGCGGCCGTACAGGTCGCCGAGGCGTCCCCCGGTGATGAGCAGGACCGCGTAGGTGAGCTGATAGCCGGCCATGATCCACTGGAGCTCACCGTCGCTCGCCCCGAGCTCCGCCTGGATCGAAGGCCCGGCGACGATGACGATGAACGAGTCGAGGGTCGCCATGAACGCCCCGGCCAGCACGATCGAGACCGCACCCCACGACGTCTTCGGAACGCTCATGCCACCGTCCCCTCGCCGGCGGTCCCGGTCGTGAGCAGGCGCGCCAGGCCCTTGACGATCTCGGTGGCCAGCACGGCCTGCCCGGCGGCGGCGAAGTGGATGCGGTCGGCGCTCAGCAGGTCCGGGCGGTCGTTGACCGGGTGGTCCCACATGTCGACCAGGACCGCGCCGTGATCGGCGGCAAGGCCGCGGGTGATGTCGTTGACGCGGCGCACACGTTCGCCCCAGTCCGCGAACCGCGGCACCACGAACGCGCGGCCGAGGGTGAAGGTCGTCAGCTGCGCCCCGGACGCGGCGGCGCGCTCGAACACCCGCGCCAGCGTAGTGGTGATGGCGGCGTAGTCCGGGACGGGCCGGAACAGGTCGTTGACCCCGCAGGAGACGTGGACCAGGTCGGGGGCGAATCCGGCGAGCCGGTCCAGCTGCGTGCTCAGCGTCCGGGCGGCGGTCGCGCCGGCCTCGGCGGCCTTGAGGTAGGCCAGTCCGGGGTGGACGCGGCGCAGCACGCCGGCGACGCGGTCGGGCCAGCCGAGGCCGGCGTATCCGGGGCTGGGGTCGCCGGTCCCCGCCGCCAGGCTGTCGCCGACCGTGGCGAAGCGGCGCCAGGGCGCCCGGGCGAGAAGGTCCGCGGCACGCTCCGGCGGCAGGCAGAAGGGATCGGACTCTTCCGTCCGATGCGTTGTCGTGGTCACACAATTAAGCGTACGATCGTTCGTACGTATTCTCAACCGGGAAGGATCAGCATGACCACGGATCAACGCGTGGCACGCGGAGCGCGCTCCAGGGCGGCCATCACCCGCCACGCCGTGGACGTGGCCTCCGTCGAGGGCTTGAGCGAGCTGAGCATCGGCCGCCTGGCCACCGACCTGGCGATGAGCAAGAGCGGGGTGGCGACGCTGTTCCGGAGCAAGGAGCAGTTGCAGCTCGCCACCATCGAGACCGCCCGCCAGGCGTTCCTGGACGCGGTCGTGCGGCCCGCCCTCGACGCGCCGCAAGGATCAGCCCGGGTGCGAGCGCTCATCGAACGCTGGATCGCCTACGCCGAAGAGCCGCTGTTTCCTGGAGGCTGCTTCTGGGCCGCGAACCTGCCCGTCTTCGACAGCCGCCCCGGCGCCGTCCGCGACGCGCTGCAGCGCCAGCGCCAAGCCTGGCTGGACCTGCTCGCCGAGCAGATTCACCACGCCGGGGAGACCGTCGGCCGCGACGCCGATCTCGCGGCGTTCCACATCGATGCGGTGCTCACCGCGGCCAACACCGCCATGCGCCTGGGCGAACCGGACGCGGCGGACAAGGTGCGACGCTTGATCGACGGGCTCCTGTGAGCGGTCACCCTGAAGGCGTCCGGCATGATCCTCGCCCGAGCCAAGATCTCCGGTGACCTGACGAGCGCGCTTTGGCCTACTAGACATTTGCGTGTTTGATCTATGGATGGCGAATTCCAAGATCCTCAACACTTTTGATCACAGCGCCGGAGAGCTGGCGGAGAACGTCGTGGTTCTCGCCGACGGGACGATCTGCGCGACGCTGCTGCTGGCGGGTGCCGTCTGGTTGTCCAGCGGTGAGCAGGAGCAGGTGGTCGCGGATCACGCCGACGCGATCGTGGTCGGGCTTGCCTCGGACGCCGACGACCGGCTCTACGCCGCTGTGCGCAGCACGAGTGACACCGTGGCGGGAATCTGGCGGCGCGAGGCTCCCCACCGCTGGATTCGATTCGCCGCCGCGGAACCTCGGGCGGGACTCAACGGCATCACCTTCACCGAGGACGGCACTCTGTTCGCGGCAGACTCCGTCCATGGCGAAATCCTCTGCTGTCCCCCCGGCGACGACACGCTGCGGCTCTGGCTCGCCGACGAGCGCCTGACGCCGACGTCGCCGGACGACCCGGTGTCGTCCACGGGCGTGAACGGGCTCAAGGTCTGGGACGGCGACCTGTGGGCGACCAACACGGCTCAGGGGACCGTCCTGCGCATCGGCATCGACGACGGGCGGGCGGGCGAGTTGACGCGGGTGCACACCGGCATACCCGCCGACGACTTCGCCTTCGACTCCGCCGGCACGCTGTACCTCGCCGTCCACCCACGCGACACCGTCCTGCGCATCACCCCGGACGGCGCCATGACGGTCCTCGCCACCGAGGCTGACGGTCTGGACGGCCCGACCGCGATCGCCGTCATCGACGACGGGCTTGTCGTGACAAGCCTGGGAATGCTCGGCTCGAGGCACGAGCCCAACATCGTCCGCCTCACCCTGGACGTGGCCGGTCCCGCACTGCCCCGTCCGCGAATGCCCCGCTGACGACCAGGCGGGGTGCTGGAGCGGCTGGACCCCGGGCGTGGCTGGCGTGGGCCGGCCCGGGGCGGGGGCTGGGTCCGGCCGAGGGGCGCCAATCCCGTCGGCCAGGCCGTGGCCCGCGGCCCTTTCCTTTCAGGGCCGCTGTCCGAGTGGCAGGATTCGAACCTGCGGTGCTCCTGCTCCCAAGGCAGGCGGGCTGACCAAACTGCCCCACACTCGGTCGTCAACAAATAAGCCGCCCCGGTGAGTCCGGGACGGCTTTCCGAAACAATTCGAGGGTTTATCCGGAAAGCCTTCACGGGCGGCTCGGGGAGGGCCAGGAGGATGCTCACTTCGCCGCCTTTCTCGTGCTGCTGGACAATGTCCACGGTAAAGGCTTGATCGGCCCCGCGCCACATATTTAATTTTGCACGCGGGATTCCGGGGTCTCCACGCGGAAACGGGGCAGGGAGTCCGGGTAGTTGTCCCTGACGTAATTGACCAGGAACTCGCGCACATCGCACTTGAGGTCCCACGCGGACGGCGAGTCCGCGGCGCTCATCAGGGCGCGCAGCTCCACCAGGCCGTTCGGCAGCACGTCGGTGACCTGGAGCGTCCAGTCCTTCTGGTCCCACAGCGGGTTGTCCTGCAGGAACTCATGCAGCGCCTCCCGCAGTTTCGGCACCGGCACCGACCAGTCCACGCGCAGGAGGACGACGGCGAGGACGCGGCTGCCGTGCCGGGTCCAGTTCTCGAACGGGTTCTGGGTGAAGTAGGACACCGGCAGGACCAGGCGGCGCTCGTCCCACAGGCGCAGGACTACGTAGGTGAGCGTCAGCTCCTCGATCCTGCCCCATTCGTCCTCCACCACGACCACGTCGTCGAGCCGGAGCGCGTCGCTGAAGGCGAGCTGGAGACCGGCCAGGGCGTTGCCGATGGTGGGCTGCGCGGCGATGCCGACGATGGCGCCCGCGATGCCCGCCGAGGCCAGGATGCCCGCGCCGAGCGCGCGGACCTGGGGGAACGAGAAGAGCATGGCGCCGATCGCGATCACGATGATGACCGCGGCGGCGATGCGGCGGACCAGCGCGATCTGCGTCCTGATCCGCCGCGCCCGGCGGTTGCGCTCCCCCTCGACCAGCACCAGCCGGTCGAGTACGACGTCCGTCAGCGCGTACGACGCCTGCACGATCAGCCAGGTGACCGCGGCGATCGTGGCGAGCCCGAGCACCCGCTGCACGGTCGCCGCGACGCTCTTCTCGGACAGACCGGAGCCGAACATCCCCGGCCCGAAGACGGCGTTGCAGGCCACCACGGCCGCCACCGAGAACGCGGGCCACGTGCAGTGCTCCACCAGGTGCCGGGCGAGCGCCCACTTGCGCCCGACCCTGTTCAGCACCCTTCGCACCAGCTCAACCAGGAGGATCGACCCGATCACCGAGATTACGAGAATCGGCCAGTCCGCCGGAGACTGCACGCCCTTGCCCCCAATGTCTAGAACGTCTCGTCAAAGGTCACATTGCCCTCAACTGCCACTTGATAAGCAGATACCCGCCGTTCGAAGAAGTTGGCCAGCTCCTGGACGTCCTGCAACTCCATGAACCCGAACGGGTTCGCCGAGCCGTACCTCCTGGGCAGGCCCAGCCTGGCCAGCCGCTGGTCGGCGACGTACTCGAGGTACTGGCGCATCTGCTCGACCCCCATGCCGGGCATGCCGTCCCCGCACAGGTCCTCGGCGAAGGCCAGCTCGGCGGCCACGGCCTCCTCCAGCATGAGAGTAACCTGCTTGCCCAGGTCATCGTCAAAGAGACCCGGCTCCTCCGCCCGCACCGTGTCCACCACGCTGAAGGCGAACTCCATGTGCATGGACTCGTCGCGGAACACCCAGTTCGTCCCGGTGGCCAGGCCGCCGAGCAGACCCCGGGAGCGGAACCAGTACACGTACGCGAAGGCGCCGTAGAAGAACAGGCCCTCGATGCAGGCGGCGAAACAGATCAGGTTCAACAGGAAGCGCCGGCGGTCGTCCCGGGTCTCCAGGCGCTGCAACGAGTTGATCGAGTCGATCCACTTGAAGCAGAACTCCGCCTTGTCGCGGATCGAGGGAATGTGGTCGATCGCCGCGAAGGCCTTCACCCTCTCGTCGGGGTCGGGAAGGTAGGTGTCCAGCAAGGTCAGGTAGAACTGGACGTGCACGGCCTCCTCGAACAGCTGCCTGCTGAGATACAGGCGCGCCTCGGGGGCGTTGACGTGCTGGTAGAGGTTGAGCACGAGGTTGTTGGCCACGATGGAGTCGCCGGTGGCGAAGAACGCGACCAGCCGGTTGATCAGGTGCCGCTCCTGGGGCGTCATCTTGGCCAGGTCGGCGAGGTCGGAGTGGAGGTCCACCTCCTCGACGGTCCACGTGTTGCGGATGGCCGCGCGATACCGTTCGTAGAAGTCGGGGTAGCGCATGGGCCGGAGGGTGAGGTCCATTCCCGGGTCGAGCAGCATGGAGGTCTCCTTCTACTGGCAGGCTTCGCAGGTCTCCGGGTTCTCCAGGGAGCAAACCGAAGCCGCGACGGTGGTCTGGGCGATGCGGGTGGCGGGGCGGGAGCGCAGGTAGTACGTGGTCTTCAGGCCCTGCTTCCAGGCGTAGGCGTACATCGACGAGAGCTTGCCGATGGTCGGGCTGGCCATGAAGAGGTTCAGGGACTGCGACTGGTCGATGTACGGCTGGCGGGCGGCGGCCAGGTCGATCAGCGCCTTCTGCGGCAGCTCCCAGGCCGTGCGGTAGAGCACCTTGAGGTCGTCCGGGATGCCGGGGATCTCCTGGACCGAGCCGTCGGCCCGCTTGATGGCGTCGCGCATCTCCTGCGTCCACAGCCCGCGCGCCTGCAGGTCGGCCACCAGATACCGGTTGACCTGCAGGAACTCCCCGGACAAGGTCTCCCTCTTGAACACGTTGGACACCTGCGGCTCGATGCACTCGTAGCAGCCGGCGATGGAGGCGATCGTGGCGGTCGGCGCGATGGCGATCATGAGCGAGTTGCGCAGGCCGGTCACCCCGATCTTCTCCCGCAGCGCCGCCCAGCGCGGCGCGGCCCCGGCGCCGTAGTGGTCCGGGTGCAGCACTCCCCCGGCCGCCCGCGTGTCGGCATACGACGGGTGCCTGCCGCGCTCGGCCGCGAGGTCGGCCGAGGTGTCGTACGCGGCCAGCGCGATCTCCTCGGCGATCTGCGTGGACAGCTCCAGCGCCCGCGGCGAGTCGAACGGCAGTCGCAGCGCGAAGAACACGTCGGCCAGGCCCATCACGCCGAGCCCGATCGGCCGCCACCGCTTGTTCGCCGACTCGGCCTCGGGAGTGGGGTAGAAGCCCAGGTCGATGGTCCTGTCCAGGAAGCGCACGGCCGTGCGCACGGTGCCGCGGAGCCGGTCCCAGTCCAGGTCCCAGTCACTGTCACCGCCGGCGAGATGGGCGGCGAGGTTGATCGAGCCGAGGTTGCAGACCGCGGTCTCGGCGTCGCTGGTGACCTCCAGGATCTCGGTGCAGAGGTTCGACAGGTGGATGACGTTCTCGGGGCGGGCGGTCTGGTTGGAGGTGCGGTTGGCGGCGTCCTTGAACGTCATCCAGCCGTTGCCGGTCTGGGCGAGCGTGCGCATCATCCGGCCGTAGAGGGTCCTGGCCGGGATCTGCCGGACGTACCGCCCGGCGGCCTCGTACGCGCGGTACGCCGCCGTGAACGCCTCCCCGTACAGGTCGGTGAGGTCGGGCACCTCCTTCGGGTCGAACAGCGACCAGACCTCGTCCGCCTCCACCCTGCGCATGAACTCGTCGGGCACCCAGTTGGCCAGGTTGAGGTTGTGGGTGCGGCGGGCGTCCTCGCCGGTGTTGTCGCGCAGCTCCAGGAACTCCTCGATGTCGGCGTGCCAGGTCTCCAGGTAGACGCAGGCCGCGCCCTTGCGCCGCCCGCCCTGGTTGACCGCCGCGACGGAGGAGTCGAGCGTGCGCAGCCAGGGGACGATGCCGTTGGAGTGGCCGTTCGTGCCCCGGATCAGGGAGCCGCGCGAGCGCACCCGGGTCCAGGCGATGCCGATGCCGCCCGCGTACTTCGACAGCCGCGCCACCTGCCCGTACCTGTCGTAGATCGCCTCCAGCTCGTCGCGCGGCGAGTCGAGCAGGAAGCACGACGAGAGCTGCGGCCGGCGCGCGCCCGAGTTGAACAGCGTGGGTGAGCTGGGCAGGTACGACAGCGTGGACATGAGCGCGTAGAGCTCGGCGGCCTCCGCGACCGACTCCGACAACCCGCAGGCCACGCGGAGCAAGAAGTGCTGGGGCCGTTCCAGCACGGCCCGCGTCTCGGGGTGGCGCAGCAGGTAGCGGTCGTAGACGGTGCGCAACCCGAAATACTCGAACCGGTCGTCCGCCTCCGCGGAGATCAGGGCGTCCAGCTCGGCCGCGTGCGCGGCGACGAACTCCGCCAGCCCGTCCTGGATCAGCCCGGCCGCGTGGGTGGCGGCGATGGACTCGGAGAACGACCGCACCCCGTGCGCGGCCGCCTCGTCGGCGATCTCCTCGGCCAGCAGCCGGGCGGCGACCCGGGAGTTGGCGGGATCGGCGATGACCCGGGCGGCGGCCTCCTCGATGGCCAGACGACGGTCGATCCCGATGGTCTGCGTCACGTGCTCTCTCCTCGCGAGCTCGTCCCCCGTGAGGGCGCGCGAGAGCACGACGGCAGGCAGCACCCGCCGGTTCGCTCCCCGGCCCTCCCTCGAGGCCATGGTCACTTCACGCCGGGCGGGCAGCCCGGCATGTCGCAGGCAGGTCTTCGGGCTCGCGGGCGCGCAAGTGCTCCTACTGGCCGTCGCTTCCCAGATCGCTCCAGTGCGCATGACGGCGGTCGTTCCCGCTCACCGCTGCGGGGCAGCCCCGGAATCGCACCGGGTTCCCTTTTACTCCGCCTCCGGAGAGGCGAACCAGCGACGAGGAGGATCCTACATCTAGTAGCCGTTCCCGCAACTGACCCAGCATGTTGTGGCTCAGGGCTTGTCGAGCAGTCCGAGATCCCGCAGGACGGCGCGGGTGCGCTCGACCTCGGAGCTCAGCCACAGCTCGAAGTCGTCGCCACTCAGCGGGATCGAGACCCACCCCTCGGAACGGCAGGCCGCGTCCCAGGCCGGCGAGCCGGTCACGTCGTCGCACATGCGGATGGCCGCCTCGCGCGTCCCGTCCGGCATGGCCGCCGGGCCGAAGGCCGCCACCCAGTCCGCGAAGTCCACCCGTACGCCGGACTCCAGCAGCGTCGGCACGTCCAGCTCCGGCACCCGCCTGGCCGAGGACACCGCCAGCACCCGGACCCGGCCCGCGCCGATGCCGGCGCGCCACTCGGCGAGCAGGCCCGCGGCGGCCTTGGCCTTGCCGGACAGCAGCGCGGTGGCGGCCTCCTGGCTGCTGGGATAGCCGGTGTAGTCGACCTGTCTGGTGTCCGCGCCGAGCCCCTTGGCGATCAGCCCGAACAGCAGGTGGTCGGGCTCGCCCTCCGGCCCGCCCGCCAGCGGCGTCTGGCCCGGCCGGGCGAGCAGCTGGGCGCCGAAGTCCTCGAAGTCCCTGAATCGGGAGTCACCGGGCACGACCACGACCTCGACATCGCCGCTGAGCCGCGACAGCGGCGTCGTGGTGTCGAGGAGGGTCTGGGCGCTGTTCACCTCTGCGGCGGCCAGCGCGGGCAGGCCGGTCAGCATGACCTTCGTGCCGGCGCCGATCTGGTATCCGGCCGCGCGGGCGGTGTCGGCGAACACGTGCCCGACGCGCGCCCAGCGGCGCCCCTCCGGGTTGATCGAGAACCGGGCACGCAGGCCCGGCGCACCTCCGGTGGCGCGCTCCGTGCCGCAGCCGGCCGCGCACACGGCCACACCCAGCCCCCATGCGAAGAACCGTCGACGGCGCATGTGCCTCTCTCCCCCGAACTACCGCTCACTGGGGGTTATTGGCAATTTACCCAGAGATACACATATCTCTCACAAGGGCTTCTTCCCGACCCCGGCCATGAGCGACGACGGCAGCGACCAGTCGCCGACCAGCTTGGGCCGGTCGGGACGCCAGTCGACGGCCTGTACGAGCCCTGGGGGCTCCAGCGGGAAGTCGCCGAAGAACGCGCGGATCTCGGCGGGCGTGCGGTCGGTGCCGGAACCCGGATTCTCCGTGGCGGCCCCCCGGTATCGCTGACCGTCCTCCAGCCGGCCCATCGACGTGGCGTGGGTGATCACGAGATGGCTGCCCGGCGCCAGCCTCTCGCACAGACGGGCCACCGCCCGCTGCGGCCGCGCCGAGTCCGGCAGGAAGTGCAGGATCGACACCAGGAGCACCCCGACCGGTTCGCGCAGGTCCAGGAACCTGCCGGCCTGGGCCAGCACCGCGTCGGGATCGAGGAGGTCCGCCTGAACGAAGGCGGCCCTGCCCGGAGTTCCGAGCAGGGCCCTGGCGTGTGCGGCGACGACGGGATCATGATCGACGTAGACGACCCCGGCCTCGGGCGCCACCTCGTGCGCGCTGCCCTGGGTCGGCAGCCCGCTGCCCAGGTCGAGGAACTGGCTCACCCCGGCGGCGGCGACGTAGCGCACGGCTCGCTGGAGGAAGGCCCGGTTCGCGTGGGCCAGCGGGACCGCCTCCGGGATCAGCTCGGCGAGCTGCTCGATGGCCTGGCGGTCGACCGCGAAGTTGTCCTTCCCGCCGAGCATGTAGTCGTACATGCGTGCGAGATTGGGCGTCTCATGGTCGAACTGCCGCACGTATCGAATTTATGCCGTCCGCAGCAAGATAACGAGGTTTGAGGCCAAATTGGACTCTTTATTCGACCGTGACACTCTTGGCTAGATTGCGCGGCTTGTCCACATCGCGGCCGAGCGCCACGGCGGCATAGTACGCGAGCAGCTGCAACGGGATCGTGAGCAGGATGGGGTCGAGCTCGATCTCGTTCTTGGGGATCACGATCACGTCGTCGGCCAGCTTGGCGCCGGGCTCGCGATGGCCGACCATGATGACCTGGCCGCCGCGCGCGCGGATCTCGCCGAGCGTGGTGAGGTTCTTGTCGAGCAGCTCGTCGTCGGGCACGATCGCGACCGTCGGCATGTCGGGGCCGATCAGCGCGAGCGGCCCGTGCTTGAGCTCGCTGGCCGGGTACGCCTCGGCGTGCACGTACGAGATCTCCTTGAGCTTCTGCGCACCCTCCCTGGCCACCGGGTAGCCGCGCACGCGGCCCACGAACATCATGCTCGGGTGCTTGGCGTACTTCTGCGCCAGCTCGGCGATCTTGTCGCCCTGCGCGAGGATCTCCTCGATCTGCCCGGGCAACCTGCGCAGGCCCTCCACGATGCGCCGCCCGTCGGCGGGCGACAGGTCGCGCACCCTGCCCAGGTGCAGCGCGAGCAGCGCGAACGCCACCGACGTCGAGGTGAACGCCTTCGTCGAGGCCACCGACACCTCGGGCCCCGCGTGCAGGTAGATGCCGCCGTCCACCTCGCGGGCGATGGCGCTGCCGACCGCGTTGACGATGCCGATGACGCGACCGCCCTTGCGCTTGAGCTCCTGCACGGCGGCGAGCGTGTCGTACGTCTCCCCCGACTGGCTGATCGCGACGTAGAGCGTGTCGGGGTCGACGACCGGGTTGCGGTAGCGGAACTCGCTGGCGGGCTCGGCGTCGGCCGGGATCCTGGCCAGCTCCTCGATGAGCTGCGCCCCGATCTGCCCCGAGTAGTACGCCGACCCGCACCCGATGATCTTCACCCGGCGGAAGGAGCGGGTCTCGCGGGCGTCCATGTTGAGGCCGCCGAGGTGGGCCACGTGGAAGCGCTCGTCGAGCCGGCCGCTCATCGTGCGCGTCATCGTCTCGGGCTGCTCGGAGATCTCCTTGAGCAGGTAGTGCTCGTAGCCGCCGGTGTCGTAGTGCCCGGCGTCCCAGTCGACGGTCAGCGGCTCCTTGGCCATCTCGCGGGCGTCGCTGGCGAACGTGTGGAAGCCGTCGGCCTTGAGCACGGCCAGCTCGCCGTCCTCCAGGTGGACGACCTGACGGGTGTAGCGGATGAGCGCGGCCACGTCGGACGCGGCGAACATCTCCTTCTCGCCGATGCCCACCACGATCGGGCTGCCGTTGCGCGCCACGACCACCTCGCCGGGCCGCTCGGCGTCGATGACCGCGATGCCGTACGTGCCGACGATGCTCTTGAGCGTCTTCCTGACCGCCTCCTCCAGGGTGTCGTTCTCGTCGACGGCGCGGGCGATCAGGTGCGCGAGCACCTCGGTGTCGGTCTCGGAGGCGAACTCCACGCCGTCGGCCTCGAGCTTGGCGCGCAGCTCGCCGGCGTTCTCGATGATGCCGTTGTGCACGACGGCGATGCGCTCGTCGGCGGACAGGTGCGGATGCGCGTTCACGTCGCTCGGCACGCCGTGCGTGGCCCACCGGGTGTGCCCGATGCCGAGGGTGCCCTTGAACCTCGCCGGCATCACCTTGGCGAGGTCAGCCACCCGGCCCTTGACCTTGCGTACCTTGAGCCCTCGGTTGGACACCACGACCCCGGCCGAGTCGTAGCCTCGATACTCCAGCCGCTGCATGCCCTCCAGCAGGATGGGGGCCGCGTCTCTCGGGCCGACGTAGGCCACGATTCCGCACATAGAGGTCTCCTCTTATCCGTAAATGATCCTGCGCAGCTGCCGCAGGGACAGCTCGGGTGCCGCTACCCGGCGACCGCGTAATTCGCGGGCGATCCGCGGGAAGATCTCGTCGTTGGTGTGGCCGCGCGACTTCAGCTCTCCGTGACGGCGGCGGACGTACTCCTCGGCGGACTCGGAGAAGTACGACAGCACGTCGGCGACCACTCGCGCGGCCTCGCCCGGGCCCAAGGGGCTCGTCTCGGTGAGGTGGACGATGAGGTCTTCGTAGGGATGCCGTGCGGTGGACACAGAGGAGGACACTACGCATCTGGACCGAGACACGCCAACATCCTGCCCGATATCGGGCAGGAATTAACTCCAACGGCTCTCTAGAGGAGGTCGCCGCAGCCCCAACCTTTGGCGAACCGCGCGGGCGGCGGACCGGTCTCATGGGTATCATCCGACCCGTCTGACACATCCCTTTCGGGGAATGGCTACGGTGAGTAGTTGCATCGTGACGTTCCCGAGGGAGTTGTCATGCCCATCTGGCTCGCCGCCACCTTGATCGCCGCCGCGCTCACCTCGCCCGCCTCCGTGCCCGCGCGCGACCACCTGGCGCGCCCCGACGGCCCCGGCACCGCGACCGCATCGAAACGGCAGACCGGCTCCGCCGCGAGCCCGTCGAAACGGCAGACAGGCTCTACCGCGAGCCCGTCGAAACGGCAGGCCGATTTCGCCCTGGCCGCCCGGGAGCACGGCGTGCCGGAGAGCGTGCTGCTCGGCGTCTCGTACCTGAAGTCCCGCTGGGACTCCAACGGCGGGTCGCCCAGCACGGCGGGCGGCTACGGGCCGATGCACCTGGTGGACACGTTGCCCGCCGCCCACCGCGGGCCGGGTGACGCGCTCGGCGACGCCCGCGGGGACGACGCCCGCCCGATGTCCCGTACGGTCACCGCCGCCCCTCCCCTGTCGGCGCTGCGCATGGCTGGCCCGCCCGCCACGCTCCCCGAGGCCGGGCGCCTGATCGGGGCCGACCCCGCCAGCCTGCGCGAGGACCCGGCCGCCAACATCCGGGCCGGCGCCGCCCTCCTCGCCTCCTACCAGGACCGCCCGAGCGCCGACCCCGCCGACTGGTACGAGGCCGTCGCCCGCTATTCGGGCGCCGGGGACGCGGCCACGGCTCATGAGTTCGCCGACGAGGTGTTCTCGGTGATGCGAGAGGGCGCGGAACGCCGTACCGACGACGGTTTCCTGGTGCGGCTCGACCCCGTGCCCGGCCTGCCGGTCCCCGAGGAGAAGCAGCCGGAGACCGTAGGCAAAGCGGGCAACACCGGGCAGGTGGAGTGCCCCGAGTCCCTCGCGTGCGAATGGATGCCCGCCGCGTACGAACGCTTCGGCAAGAAGAAGAGCGGGAACTACGGCAACCACGACCACCTGAGCCGGACCCGGACCGTCGACTACATCATCATTCACGACACCGAGGGGACCTACCGGGGCATCCCCTCCATGGTCGGCGATCCGAAGTACGTGAGCTGGCACTACACGATCCGCTCCGGCGACGGGCATGTCGCCCAGCACGTGCCGACGAACGACATCGCCTGGCACGCGGGCAACTGGGACGTCAACACCCGTTCGATCGGGGTCGAGCACGAGGGCTACCTGGCCAAAGGGGGCACCTGGTACACGGAGGCGATGTATCGCTCGTCGGCCAAGCTGGTCGAATACCTGGCCGGCAAGTACGACATCCCGCTCAACCGCGCCCACATCCTCGGCCACGACAACGTGCCCGGCAGCACCCCGAAGGCCGTCTCCGGCATGCACCAGGACCCGGGGCCGTACTGGGACTGGGCCCACTATTTCGACCTGATGAACAAGCCGCTCAAGGGCGCCAAAAAGGGCGATTCCATCATGATCCGTCCGTCGTACGGCGAGAACCGGCCCCGCTTCACCGGCTGCGGCACCGCCAAACCGGCCAAGGACTGCCCGGCGCACGGCGCCGCCACGGTCTGGCTGCACAAGGAGCCGAGCGAGTCGTCTCCCCTGGTCAGCGACCCGGGCAAGCATCCGGGCAAGCCCGGCACGTACAGCGTGTACGACCACAGCGCCCGCGCCTCGACCGGTCAGCGCTACGCCGTCGCGGCGCGGCAGGGCGACTGGACGGCCATCTGGTACCTGGGCCAGAAGGCCTGGTTCTACAACCCGCCCTCGAAACCCACCGCCGTCCCCGCCAAAGGCCCTCTGGTCACTCCGCTCAAGCCCGGCACCAAGGTGTACGGGCGGGCGTACCCGGAGAAGTCCGCCTACAAGCTGGCGTCCTACCAGCCGCTCACCCCGCTGCAGTACAAGATCGAGCCCGGCCAGACGTACACGGTGGGCGACACGGTGACCGGCTCCTACTACGCCGCCGGCGCGTTCAGCCCGGCCAAACACGTCACCACCGCCGGCAAGCTCCGCTACTACCAGATCCAGCTCGGCCATCGGGTGATGTTCGTGATGACCAAGGACATGCGCCTGATCGAGTGAATTTGGCTCCACGCGACTCTCGCTGCGCACGGGCACTCCGGGAAAGCGATATGGTTTTCCCGTGGCCTGGCGTACGTCGTCCAGGGTTCACGCGGAAGTGGCTCAGTGGTAGAGCATCACCTTGCCAAGGTGAGGGTCGCGGGTTCGAATCCCGTCTTCCGCTCGGAGCAAGACTCCTGGTGGAGTGGCCGAGAGGCGAGGCAGCGGCCTGCAAAGCCGTCTACACGGGTTCAAATCCCGTCTCCACCTCGGCCCGGCCGGCGGACCCCTCGGGATCCGCTAAAGTAAAAACAGCACCACGCGGAAGTGGCTCAGTGGTAGAGCATCACCTTGCCAAGGTGAGGGTCGCGGGTTCGAATCCCGTCTTCCGCTCTGAGTTCTAACTCAATATGGACGATTAGCTCAGCGGGAGAGCGCTTCCCTGACACGGAAGAGGTCACTGGTTCAATCCCAGTATCGTCCACCAGGCTCCATAGCAGATTCAGGTTGCCCCAGATCGCGGCCCATGCCGGGATTCTGGGGCTTCTTGTTGTTCCGGGTTGATCAGGGCAGTTGTCAGCACCGGTGCTGACTTTGTGCGACCGTGGCTGGCCCGCGATCCGGTAGCTGCATGGTCGAGCTGGCGCAGGCGCCTATGGCACAGTTTCACCGTGCCGTTTGACGATCTGCCGGACTGGCTACCGGCGTGGTGTCTGGACCATCTCGGGGACCGACCCGCCGACGTGCTGTTCCGACAACAATCGATGTCGACGGTGTTCGGTCTCCGGCTGGCCGGCGGTACGGACGTCGTGATCAAGGCCCGCGGCGACGACGGCCGGGCGGGGCCATGTGTGGCGGCGCAGGCCCGGCTGGCGGAGAACGGGTTCCCTTGCGCCCGCCCGCTCACGCCGGTCGTCGGTGTCGGTCCCCTGGCCGTGCACGCGGAGGAATTCCGCCCTGGAGGAGAGGTGTTGCGCGGGGACGCGCCGGAGATCGCTGTGCGCTACGCGGAGGTCTTCGCCCGGCTGATGGCCGCACTGGCCGACCTCGCCGTCACGCCGCCGCTGCCGAATCCGCGCTGGGTGCGGTGGGATCACACGGACCCCGGGCTGTGGCCGTCGATCGAGTCACTCGACGAAAAGGACCAGAGTCTCGTACCCACCTACGTCATGGACACGGCCGACCGGGCCCGTCGGCGAATGCTGGCCGCTGACCTGCCCCGCGTGCTGGGCCACGCCGACTTCGAGGCACACAACCTCCGCTGGCACGGCCAACAGGTGTGGACGGTCCACGACTGGGACAGCCTGGCATGGCAACCGGAAGCCGCCCTGGTGGGAGCCGCGAGTGCGGTGTTCCCCAAGCTGGGACCGGCCACCCTGCCGCCGATCGAGAGCACCGAGGCGTTCCTGGCCGCCTATCAGGACACCCGGGCCCGCTTGTTCACCGCCGAAGAGCTGCAGATCGCGTGGGCGGCCAGCCTGTGGCCGGCAGCCCACGACATCCGATGGGAAGCACTCCACGGCTACACCGCCGTGTCCGGCAAAGCACTCTGGACACAGGCAGCCGAACGCCTCCGCCGAGCGAACGCCTGAGGCGTCGCGGTGCCCGCCACGCCATTTGGCGGCAAGGTCGACATAGGTTGGTTGTCCAGCGGTGAACAGCACCATCGGGATGGAAGGAGCAGACGCGCGCCGGGGTCGCCTCGAGCATCGACCTGACACTCGCCCTCGTCGAAGGGGACCACGCCACGAACATGGCCGCACGATCGCCACAGAGCTCCTGGATGTCACCCGCCACTGGGACAGCGACGCCGCCGACGGTCTGATCTCC
Organism: Nonomuraea sp. NPDC049400; assembly: GCF_044466425.1. Lineage (NCBI taxonomy): Bacteria > Bacillati > Actinomycetota > Actinomycetes > Streptosporangiales > Streptosporangiaceae > Nonomuraea > Nonomuraea sp. NPDC049400. The sequence continues at coordinate 237,119 of NZ_JBITMP010000001.1, read as the reverse complement.
ACCACCCGCGACGTCAACCGCTTCTCCGGGGCGCGTTCGGCGGCGAGCTGTTGCCCGCCGCGCAGCTGGCCGAGACGACCAAGGAGGCCGCGCCGTCGGCCAGGAACAGGTGTGGCCCGGCGTCCGCTACGGCCTGGGCATCGGCTCCTGCCCGCTGTCGTGCGGCGGCGTCTACTGGCAACACGGCGACGACTACGGCTACAAGACCAGGACCGGCGTCACCGCCGACGGCGCGGCGTGACGATCTCCATGTCCACCCAGCTCACCGACAAGCGATCCATGCGCCGGGAGAAGGCCGCGGGGACCTGGTCGACCACGCCCTCTGCGCCTACTGACACCACGCCCCTGCCCCAGATCCCGACCGGCGACCCGCGCGCACTGGCTGTGTCCCCTGTGAGAACGCGGCACCGCACCCAGGCAACGCCTCTACGCAAAGCTATCCACTGTCATCATCGCCGCTCGAGACATCACTGTCGTCCTCGTCCCTACTGGGCACGTATGCATCGCCGCCCTGCTGGAACTTTTCGAGGGCCTTGAGAAAGGCAACCTCCTTCCACGCGTCCTCATCCGAGCCCGAACCGGAGTTGGAGTCGAGCTCGGAGCTGGAACTTGTATCCGCACCCGAGCCCGAGTCTGGCTCGGGCGTTGGGATGCAGCCAGGAACACGGAAGGTCACCATCAGGCCCTATGGGAACGACAACTAGCGGCAGTTAAATAGACGATCTCACCAGTAAGTATCGAAGGCCTATATCCCACCCAGCTGACGAATCTCCTCCAGCGGATAGGGAGCCCGCCTGCTCCGGCGCTGGAACGTGCGATAGAAGTCGGACATCACGGCGGCGATCGGCGCGTGCCGGGCGATGATCGCTGCGGCCTTCGCCGGGATCCCTGTGGGGCGCTCGCCCTCCGCGTAGGCACGCACCCGCTTGTAGCGGCCCTCCCCGCCCCCTCTCCGCAGTCCGTACAGAGCGGTGATCAGCCAGTCCACCCGATACGTGGCGGAATAACAGCGGTCGTAGGTCTGGTGCCGGCCGAAGAAGTCGGCCTCGTCCTGCGACAGCTCGAACCCGGAGGAAATCGCCAGGCCGTAGTCCGCGAAGTAGAGGCGCTGGCCGTCGGTCAGGATGTTCTCGAAGTGCGCGTCGAAGTGCAGGAGCCCGCGGCTGTTCATGAACGAGATGCCGGCCGCCAGTTCCGTCTCCACCATGGCGCAGGCTCGGTTGGCGGCTTGATCTCCTGGCTCGACCTGGGCGCCCAGCCACTGGTGCAGGTTCTGCGGGATGTACTCCAGAAACAGCGCGACGCTCGCCGAGGCCTGCTGAAGAGCCTGGATCCGGCGGCGTACCTGCGCTCCGCCGCCCCAGTAGGCGACCGCCCGTTCGATGTCGGCCAGTTCTTCGGGCAGGGACGTCGAGTCCGGCAGCACCCGCCAGTGGTACATCAGGGGGAAGCCCTCGTGTTCCGCCGCGAGCACCCAGTTCGTCGTCATGGTGTGCACGGCGAGCTCCCTCCAGACCCCCAGCCCGGCCCGCCGACGAGGCCGACGCCGTAGTGACAGAAGACAGGCAGGTCGAACAGATTCGCCGTGGACCGGACATGCTCTGGTTGCCTCTCCAGATCGGTCAAAGGCACCCGCTTCACAAAGACCGGGATTCCGGCAACCTCCAGCAGGGCCGACTTCCCGCCGATGCCGGATCCCAGCGGCACGGCCGTGTCCACGAGCTCGCGCAGGGTGCGGTCACTGCACAAGGCCAGGGATGTGGAGACGGCACCATGGGCGGTCAGACGCGCAGCGCGCGACATGTCAGGGCACTTCACTGTGGCTTCCACCTGGGTGCCGACCTCGATCCTGCAATGGCCACGCAGTGGCGCCGAGCGCAACGGCGCGTGGCTCTGCGGTTTTGGCCTCCGGAGCGGTGGCAGAGGGCGTCCAAGATCCGTGTGAGACGACAGACCTGGGCGCGTTCCTGACTGCACCTTAGTGAAGATCGACGACGACCTGGGGCCCGGCGCCCCGGTAAACCGCGCAGCGGAAGCCGCGAGACGCAGCCTCGAGATACCCGCGCCCGTTGTCGCCAACGCCCTCGGCTACCACGACAAGACCACCACTCGCCTCCTCAACGAGGGCGGCGGCGCCTGGAGCCGCTACGCCGCCGGGCAACATGGACGGTCACCATCGAGTTCCACGGAGCCGACAACTCGCGACAGTTGAATAGGCCGAACTCACCAGTATGGGACCTCCTTACATGCGGTGCATCAGACTGAAAGAGAATTTGATCCATGCAACTCCCTGATCAACTTCGCCGGCTGATCGAGCAGGACTCCTCCTGGTCAGGAGATCACGAAGGAGCCAGTGGTACGGCCCTGCGGGTCACGTCAGGAGCGAAGGTCTTCTACGTCAAGCACGGTCCCCTCGCCAGAGCCGAGCACCTGCGGCTGCGCTGGCTTCACGGACGCGTTCCTGTTCCCGAGGTGCTCGCGTTCGAGGACCCCGTTCTCGTGCTCGCCGACGTGGGCGCTCCAACCCTGGAAGCCGCCGCGCCCGCCGACATCGGCGCCGTCCTGGGCCGGACGCTGCGCATGCTGCACGAGTTGCCCATCGCCGAGTGCCCTTTCGACGGCCGGCTGCCGACGGTCATCGAACGCGCCGCCGCCAACGTACGCGACGGACTCGTGGACCCGGACGACTTCGACGCCGACCATCTGGGGCTGACCCCTGAGGCGATCCACGAACGACTGCTGGCCCTACGCCCGCGTGCCGAGGACCTGGTCGTCGCGCACGGGGACTACACCCCGTCCAACGTGCTGCTGCCCGCCTCGGGAGAGCCCGTCGTCATCGACGTTCCAGGACTGGGCGTGGCCGACCGGTACCGCGACCTCGCCATCGCCCACAGGGACTTGTCCGAGGACCATGGGCCGGCGGCGTGGGATGGGTTCCTTTCCGCCTATGGCCTCGTCGACCACGTCGAGGAAGAGCGGTTGTACTACTACCGGCTGCTGGACGAGCTTCTTTGACCCAGGACAGCAAGCACGACCCCGATGAAGCGGTTGCAGGGCGACGAGGCTACGCGCCGAACCGCCCTCTCAGGAGTCGCGTCGCAGCGAGGACAGGCCCCAGAGCTCGGCGATGCGCCCGTCGCGTACCCGGAAGATCTCCAGCATGGTCGGTGGTTCCTGGCCGGGAACGCCGTGCACGCTCGTGCGGACGGCGACCGTGTCCCCCTCGACGATCATGTCCTCCACGACGACCCGGGCGTCGGGGAAGGCCTCATGGAACTGCTCCCACGCCCGGGTGATGCTCTCCGTTCCGGTGGTCCCCAAGGGGTGGCTGTAGAAGTCCGCTGTGAAGATCTCCGCCGCGGCCGCGTGGTCGCGGGCGTTGAACGCCTCGTACATGCGCCGGGCGGCGGCCCGCACCTCGTCCGTCATCGCTCCTCCTGTCCGCTCATGTTCGCGCGGACGCGGCGTAGCACGCCCAGCACGATCTCCTGCTGTTCCGAGGTGACGCCGTCGAGCAGCCGCTCCTGGTACACCTGGTGCGATCGCTCCAGATCGGCCGCGACCCGCTCGCCGGCGGGGGTCAGCGCGGCCAGGGTGTAGCGGTTGTCCGCCGGGTCCAGGCGCCGGCCGACCAGCCCTTCGGCCTCGAACTCCTTGACCAGCCGGGTAACGCTCGCACCGTCGATGCCCAGCGTCTGGCGCAGGTCGCTATGGCTCGTCTCGCCGTCACGCCGCAGCCGGACGAGCAACTGCACCCGGTGGGGGCTCATGCCCACGTGCCGGGCGAACGCCTGCCGCAGCTCGGCATAGGCGCCTCCGAGCTCACGGAAGAACGTGTCCTCAGAGGTCTCTTCACGCACCATCTCTTCATAGTATCAACTCTTGACGACATCAAGAGATCGGCACCGCATTGCTTCGAGAGCAAGAGTCGAGGAACGTCACGGCACCGCGGTTGGCGAAGGCCTCAGATCAGCAGCATGATCATGCCCGCGAAGAGCAGGCCGACGACGGTCAGGGCCACCACGATCAGCGCCATTCCGCCGAATCGACGGCGGAGTAGTTTCGGATTGTGCGCCATGAAGATCCCTTTCGTTCAGGTTCGCCGTTGTACCGCCAGCAGGCGACGCCGGCCAGGGAGAGAGGACCAGGACCAAGTAGAAGGGCGCGCATCTCCAGCGCGTTCACCTCTCCTCTCCGCTGATCTCCCCACCGGTCAGCTCGCGCATGCGACGCAGCAGCGCGGACCGGCGAGCATGAGCGCGTACGGCCAGCACCAGCGCCACCGCGACGAACAGACCCCCCACCCCCAGCGCCAGGCCCAGGCCGGTGCCGCGCTGGGCAGCGACGGCGGCCACTACACCGGTGGTGGCCACCGAGGCGGCCAGGCCGATCCAGGCCGCGATGACCCGATCGGTGGCGAACAGCGGCACCCGGCGCGTCAGCAGCCACCCGCCGTAGCCGGCCCAGGCCAGGCAGAACACGGTGAACAGCGCGAACGCCAGATGCGTGCGGCCGGGCAGCGGGCCGGGTTCGCTGCCCCACAACGCCGCCACGAATACCGCGCCGGCCAGCCCGGCCAGCAGCGCCGCCACCGCCCGCACGCGCCTCCACGGCGACAGCGACGGCTCCAGCCGCTCGATCATCTCCCGCGCCGCCAGGTGCGGCTCTTCTTCCTTGGTCATGGCCGGTATCCCTTCTCCTCCAGGTGAGCACGCAGCAGGCGACGGGCCCGATTCAGCCGCGATTTGACCGTGCCGACGGGAATCCGGCAGATTTGCGCGCAGTCCTCCACCGACAGGTCCTCCAGGTAGAACAGGACGAGGATCTCCCGCTCCGGCACCGGTAGCCCCGCCAGCGCGCTCACCAACTCGGCGCGGTCCACCATGGTCTCCACCGGGTCCTCGGCGACCACCTCACCGGCCGCCCTTGCCTCGTGCTCTCGGGCGTACTGGCCGCGCAGGCGATCGGTGACGGAGCGGCGGGCGATCGTGAACAACCACGGCGCGAACCGGGCCGGCTCCCGCAGCGTGGGCAGGCCGCGGAGCACGGCCAGCCAGATCTCCTGGGTCACGTCATCGGCCCGCTGGGCGTCCAGCATGCGTCGCACGTACGTCCACACCGGTGCCTGCCAGCGGGCCACCAGCTCGGCCAGCGCCGTCCGCTCGCCCAGCTGGGCACGTACCACCAGCAGCTCATCGGTCATTTCGTCCTCCCGTCACCCTGCACAGTCGGACGAGAGATCGATCAGGTTCACCACTTCGGCACATTCCGGGAATCCGGCCTAGGTCATTCTGCGCGCTGGCGCCGGGCGCGATCCCGGCCAGGAGCACCGCGGCTGCCATGGCCGAGAAAAACCGTCCTGACCCGCGTAGGAGAGCGTCGGCCACGGCCGAGCTGCCCGACCTGGCCACCATGGGTCGAGCCGTCCGGGGAGAAATCGGCAAGACTGCGGATCGGGTGGTTGTCATACCGCCGCGCGTCGGCGGGTGTTCAACGAGTGGCCGTTGATGAATGTCACGTCGGCGCCCCTGCTGCGCTGACGGTGCGCGTTCAGGCGATGTGGGTGTCGTACTCCTCGCGATTGGCGAGTACCTCGTCCATGTGCGCCTCGGCCCACACCTTGATGCCGCGCATCAGGTGGTGGAGCGAGAGACCGAGGCCGGTCAGCTCGTACGTGACCGTGACCGGCACCGTCGGCGTCACGGTGCGGGTGACCAGCCCGTCGCGCTCGAGGGAGCGCAGCGTCTGGGTGAGCATCTTCTGGCTGACCCCGGCCAGCCTGCGGGACAGCTCGGAGTAACGCATCGACCGCGACTCGCCGGCGCAGTCGCCTCCGGGTTGGTGCGGGCCGTCGCCGCCGAGCGCGGCCAGGATCAGCGCTACCCACTTGTCGGAGATCCGGTCGAGCAACTGGCGGCTTGGGCAGCTCGCCAGGAACGCGTCGTAGTCCCCCTTCGCTTGTGCCCGCTTCTGGGCCGCCGTCCTCGTTGGCATCGACCGCTCCTTCCTACCGGGCGGCTAGTTACGCACTTCCAGGTGCGTACTTCCCACTGGAGAGCTACCTGCCCATAGTGAAGCAGGTCAACCGTCGAACACAAGCCACGAGCCAACACATCCCCATAGCAACGAATGGAGCAAGCATGATCTGGACAGCCGGCTTCCGCACCGCAGTGATCAGTCCCTACGAGCAGATCCAGCTCACCGAACCGCGCGGCTTCGCCGATCAGACGGTGCGTCAGGTGCTCCACATGGCCGGCGGCGGAGAACGCCTCCGGGTACGCCTGACGAACCGTTACGGCCGCACCCCCTGGACCATCGCCGCCGGGAGGGCCGCCACCGAGCACGGGCAGGCCGCCCTCACCTTCGACGGTGCCGAGAGGCTCACCATCCCGCCGGGAGAAGAGGCCGCCAGCGACCCGATCGATCTGCCCGTCGCCCCCGGCGCCGACCTACACCTCAGCCTCTATCTCCCTGAGGAGACAGGCCTGGCCACCTATTCCCACAGGCCCATGGAGACCGCTCACGTAGTCGGCGGCAACCACCTCACGTCTCCCGCACTCCCTGATGCTGAGCAGGTAGAAGGCAGGTTCTACGTCTCGGGCGTCGACGTGCTCGCCCCGGACGACACCGCGATCGCCGTGGCGTTCGGCGACTCCTGGTTCGAAGGGGTCGGCTCCACGACCGGCGCGAACAACCGCTCCGTGGACTTCCTCAACCGGCGCCTCAAGCGGGGATGGGTCGTCAACCAGGGCATCGCCGGAAACCGCCTACTGCGTGACGAGGTCGGCGAGCACGCGCTCGCGCGCTTCGACCACGATGTTCTCTCGATTCCCGGCCTGACCCACGTCCTGGTGCACTTCGGCATAAACGACCTCGGCCTTCCCGGCATGTCCGGCGAGCCTCCCGCCACCTCCGGCGCCCTCATCGAGGGTTTCAAGGCCCTGGCCCACCGCGCCCACCAGGCCGACCTGAAGATCCTCGCCGCCACCATCGGCCCCTTCGCGGGCGCCGTCTACCCCGGGATCAGTACCCCCGAGGGCCTCGCCGCCCGACGCGAGGTGAACGACTGGATCCGTACCACCGACACTTTCGACGCCGTCTTTGACGTGGCCCGAGCTGTCGAGAACCCCGAAGCCCCCGACTACATCGACCCCGCCCTCGACAGCGGCGACGGCATGCACCTCAACGACAAAGGCGCCGAAGCCATGGCCAACGCCGTAGACCTGGAAACCCTCGCCCTCTAGAAACCTCCTCCTTATTGTGACGGGCCCGAACGGCCGGGCTCCGAGTGCCCACCCCGCCAACGGTGTCCCCGTACGTCGCATCGACCCAGCTGAGCAGCCACGGTTCGAAGAGATCCACGCCGGCCTCCACGACCGGCTTCGAGAGGCGAAGGAGCAGGGCTGACTCCTCGCCTGGGCGCAGGGTCAAGAGCTGGGCGAAAGCGTCTTGGCAGGCGACCGAGCGGAGCGAGGACGGCCTACGGGGTGGCGACTATGGTTTCCACGCCGCTCGCGGTGAAGGGGGCCAGGGACTCCGGGGTGGCGGCGGCGTCCGTCACCAGGGTCCAGGTGTCCGGCATGCGGGCCCAGGCGTGGAACGGGCGGCGGCCCAGTTTCGCGGCGTGGACCAGCAGGTAGACGTGGCGGGAGCGGGCCATCATCAGCTCCTTCAAACGGGTCTGCTGCAGGCTCGCCTCGCAGATGCCGTCCTCCGCCGTCACCCCGTCCGCGCCCAGGAAGACCCGGTCGAACGTCATCCTGCTCAGCGCCGCCTCCGCCAGCGGGCCGATGAAGCCCTGGCTCACGTGGCGCAGCGTGCCGCCCAGGCACTCGACGTGGACGCCCGTCGCCCCCGCCAGCTCCTGGAGGGCGTTCAGTCCCGTCGTGGCCACCGTCAGGTCCACGGCTTGGCGCAGCTCGTGGGCCAGGGCGCCCGTGGTGGAGCCGGCGTCCAGGAGGATCGTCTCGCCGGGGCGGATCTGGGCGGCGGCCCAGACCGCTATGGCGCGTTTCGCCTCGAATGCCTCGCCTATGCGTTGCCGGAGCGAGGCCTCGGGGTGGGTGACCACGGCCATGGCGCCGCCGTACGTGCGGGCCAGCAGGCCCGCGGCCTTGAGGTGGGCCAGGTCGCGGCGGATGGTGGAGGCCGTCACGCCCAGCTGGGCCGACAGCTCCTCGACGCTGGCCAGGCCGGTGGTGGTGGCCAGGCGGACGATCTCGTCCCGGCGAACCTGCGCTGCGCGGCCCATCGACGGTCCCTTCCCCTCACAGGCCCTGCGCGGACGACAGCTCAGCCGCCTGGCGGAGGGCTTCGATCATGCTACCGGCGTCCGCCACGCCCCTCCCCGCGATGTCGAACGCGGTGCCGTGGTCCACGGAGGTCCTGATCACGGGCAGGCCGACCGTGATGTTGACGCCTGCCTCCAGCCCCAGGATCTTCACCGGGCCGTGGCCCTGGTCGTGGTACATCGCGACGATCAGGTCGTAGTCGCCGCGGCCCGCCAGGAAGAACGCGGTGTCGGCGGGCAGCGGGCCGTGGACGTCCATGCCCTCGGCCTGGAGGCGCTCGATCGCGGGCACGATCTTCTCCTCCTCCTCGCCGTACCCGAACAGGCCGTTCTCTCCCGCGTGCGGGTTGATGCCGCAGACGCCGATCTTGGGGCGGGCGACGCCGGAGCCGCGCATGGCCGCCTCGCCCCGCCGGATGGTCCGCTCCACCAGGCCGGGCTCGATCCGGGCGACCGCGTCGATCAGGCCGATGTGGGTGGTGACGTGGATGACCTTGACCTTGGCGGTGGAGAGCATCATCGACACCTCCTCGGTGCCCGTGAGGTGGGCGAGCAGCTCGGTGTGGCCGGGGTAGACGTGCCCGGCCGCGTGCAGGGCCTCCTTGTTCAGCGGGGCCGTGCAGATCGCCCGCACCTCGCCGGACATCGCCAGCTCGCCGGCCAGCCGTACGTACTCGTAGGCCGCGTGGCCCGCGACCGGCGACACCTGGCCCCACGGCAGGTCGTCGGGGAGCAGGCCGGGGTCCATGACGTTGATGCGCCCCGCCCGGAACTCCGCGTCCCCGACCCCGGACACGGTGACCACCTCCGGTCGCACACCGATGAAGCCGGCGGCCTTACGCAGGCGTCCGGCGTCGCCGATGACCACGGGGCGGCAGAACGTGGCGGTCTCCGGGGCCAGGAGCGCGCCGACGATCACCTCCGGCCCCACGCCGGCGCCGTCTCCCATGGTGAGGGCGATGAGAGGGGTACTGCTCATGTCAGCCAATGTCAGCCTTTCGAGTCCGAGAGGTGGGCGGCCATGCGAAGGAGGCTGTCGGCATCCCCGAAGCTGCCCGGTCTGGTGACCACGGAGTGACCTTGAGGGGTGCGGCTGTGGACGGCGCCGTGGTGGACCTGGTCCAAAGGGATCAGCTCGCGCACGCCCAGCGCGTCCAGGACCTTCCTGGCGGTCTCCCCGCCGGTCAGGACCAGGTCGGCCGGGAGCCCGCCGAGCGCCTCGCGCACGATCTCGCCGAGTGTGCGGGTGAGGGTGGGTGGGGCCGGTCCTCGTACGGTCAGCACAGCCGGTCCGGCGGCCAGAGCGTCTCGTACGAGTCTCGCGGCAGTGGGGGGCGCGGGTCCCGTGGCGCCGAGGTCCTCCGCGTCGAGCGCGACGTTGCTGAAGCCGTGTCCGATCAGTGATCCGACCTGCTCGGCCGCCCCCGGCTCCGCCGTGCCCACCACTACCAGCAGCCGGCCGTTCCCGCGCGGCGCCGCACAACGACCGGGATTCCCGCCGAGAGCGGGGCCGAGGGCCGTGGCGAGGCCACCGGAGCCGACCAGGCGCGTACGAGGGGAGCACCTGAGCGCGGCCGCCACGATGGCGTCCAGGTCTGCGTCCGTCTCCGCGTCGCAGACGGCCACCTGCCCGGCGGCCGCGACCTCCGCAAGGTCGGCGCCCGGGGGCGCATGAACCCACGGGACATCACCCAGCGCCTCGGCCACAGAAGCGGGCGCGGGGCGAGGTTCGGCCCGCCATGCGCGCGTTTCGCGCAGCGGCACCCCCTCTATGTACGGCACCCCGCCCACGACCGTGCGACCGGCCGATGGCAGGGCCGGAGCGAACACGACCGGAGCGTCCAGGCAGGCGGCTACCGTGGCGGCGACGTCGCCGCGCAGCAGGGAGTCGACCTTGACGAACACCCGCCGGTCGCCCGAATGCAGCAGCGCCTCCCGTACCAGGTCATAGGCGCGCGGATGGTGCCGGCAGTCCAGGTCCGCGACGAACACCGGAGCGTCACCCTCCGGCACCCCCGACAGCGCGATCCGCGCGGGGCGGGCGGGGGACATGAGTGCCGCCGCCGTCTCCGCCGCACCGGTCAGGTCATCGGCCAGGGCGAACATGCGGCCCATGCCCCACTCCCAGCTGCGTGAATCACGCGGCGAGTATTGCACGAAACGCGCACGCTATGCCACAGTTGCCGGCAAGTGACGCGGAGGTTTCCCGCACCCTCTCCTGAACGACGCGCGCCGCGGCGACCCGGCGCACGCCGTACTCGCGGCAGCGAATGGAGCCGATCGATGACCCCAGAACCGGTGCTCGGCACCATGACGTTCGGCGACACCGTGGACGCGAGGACGGCCGGGCGGATGCTCGACCACGCGCTCGACGCCGGGGTCACCGGCGTGGACACGGCCAACGGCTACGCGGGCGGAGCCGCGGAGGAGATCCTGGGCGAACTGCTGCGGGGCCGCCGGGACCGTGTCGTGCTGGCCACCAAGGCGGGTATCCCTCATCCGGACGCCGGCGATCACGCGCCCCTGTCTCCCGCCGGGCTGCGGGCCAGTCTGGAGGGCAGCCTGCGGCGGCTCAAGATGGAGCACGTGGACCTGTTCTACCTGCACCAGCCCGACCGGGCCACGCCGCTGGACGACACCCTGGCCACCGTCGCCGAGCTGATCGCCGAGGGCAAGATCGGCAGCCTGGGCGTGTCCAACTACGCCGCCTGGCAGATCGCCGGGATCAGCCCTCTCCCGGTCGTCGCCCAGCAGCTGTACAACCTGCTGGCCAGGCGGATCGAGGACGAGTACGCCGAGTTCGCCCTCACCGGCGGCCTGCGCACGATGGTCTACAACCCACTCGGCGGCGGCCTGCTGACCGGCCGGCACCGGTTCGACCAGGCTCCGGGGACGGGCCGCTTCGGGGACTCGCGGGTGGCGGCGATGTACCGGCAGCGGTACTGGGACGCGGACCTGTTCAAGGCGGTCGAGGCGCTCCAGGCGATCGCCGGGGATGCCGGGCTGCCGCCCGCCGAGCTGTCGCTGCGCTGGCTGGCCGGCAAGCCGGTGGTGAGCGCGGTGCTGCTCGGCGCCTCCAGCGTCGACCACCTGCGGGCCAACCTCGCCGCGCTCGCCGCGGGACCCCTGCCCGCCGACGTGGCCGCCGCCTGCGACGCGCTGGGCGACACCCTCCGGGGCCCGATGCCCGCCTACAACCGATAAGGAGCACTCATGACCGCGGCCGAGCTGGCCAGAAAGATCCGCGACCGGGAACAGTGCGTCGGCTACTGGGTGGTGCTCGACGCCCCTGTCGCCACCGAACGCCTGGCCAGGCTGGGCTACGACTACGTCGCGCTGGACGCACAGCACGGGCTGATCGGCAACGCGGGGCTGCTGTCCAACCTCATGGCCATCGACGCGGGCGGCCGCTCGGTCGGCCTGGTGCGCGTCGAGTCCGGCGAACCGGCGGCCATCGGCCGGGCGCTCGACTTCGGCGCGGGCGGCGTGATCGTACCGCTGGTGGACACCGCCGAGGACGCCGCCCGCGCCGTGTCCGCCGCCCGTTACCCCGCCAAGGGCCGCCGCTCGTACGGTCCCATGCGCTCCATGCTCAGGATCGGCCCCACCCCGGCGGAGGCCGACGAGAGCGTGCTGGTCCTGGCCATGATCGAGACGCCGGACGGGCTGGCCGACATCGAGGCGATCTGCGCCACGCCGGGTCTGGACGGCGTGTACGTGGGCCCGTCCGACCTGTGCCTGGCCGTGGGCGGCAGGTTCCCGAACGACCCCGAGGTCGCCGATGTGTTCGAGGCCGCGCTGGTGAAGGTCAGCACGGCCGCCAGGGACGCCGGGGTCGCGGCCGGGATCCACAACCCCTCGGGCGAGCTGGCCGCCCGCCGCCTGGCCGAGGGCTTCACGTTCGCCACCGTCGCCTCCGACCTCGTCCATCTCGAGCAGGCCGCGGCCGCGCAGCTGAAGGCCGCGAGGGGCGAATGAGGATCCTCCTCACAACGCCCACGTTCGCCAAGCACGGCGTCGGCGTGGACACCATCGACGTCGAGGCGGCCAGGGCGCGCGGCATCCCGGTGGTGTACGCGCCGGGCAGCAACTCCAGGGCCGTGGCCGAGCTGGCCTTCGCTCCCCTGCTGGCCGCCGCCAGGAAGATCACCCAGTCGGACGCGGCCATCCGCGCGGGCGGCTGGCCCAGCCTCTTCGGCCCGGAGCCGGCCGGGAAAACCCTCGCGATCATCGGCTACGGCCGCATCGGCCGCCCGGTCGCCGGCCATCATGGTGCAGACCGGGGCGCTGGGCTCGGGCGTCTCCTGCTCGCCTGAACCCGTTCTGACCCGTACCCGGGTCAGGGCCAGGTCTTCGCCTCCGCCTCGAACCGGTCGCTCTCCACGGGCAGCACGCAGAGCAGGTGCCCGCCGGGCGCCCGCAGGATGCGGCACTCCTGCCACCGCGTCACCTCCGTCGCCCCGAGCGCCAGCAGCCGCCGCGTCTCGGCTTCGACGTCGTCCGTCTCGATGTCGATGTGGAACCTGGGCGCGTCGTCCACCGCCTGCACCGCCACGGCGAGGCCGGGAACGGCCCCGTGCAGAGAGGTGAACTGCTCGTATCCGGGGAGCGGGCTCGCGGTGGCCCCGAGCGCCCCCGACCAGAACGCCGCCGCCTGCTCGGCCTCTGACGCGGGGGTGTCGACGAGAAGGGCGTAGACCCGGCTGCGGTGCATGCCGATCACCCTAGCGGCCGGCCCGATGCGATGTCGCCTTGTGCGAAGTTTCGACTGCGCTGCGTGCATACACCGATTCGGTACGGGTAGCGCCGTTGCATTGACTCCTCGAAGGAGGAAACCGTGGATATCAACCTAGGCCAAGGCCTTTCAGACGCCTGGCGGGCGATCGCGACGTTCGTACCAAGGCTGATCGCGATGCTGGTGATTCTCTTCATCGGCTATCTCGTGGCCAAGGCACTGGAGAAGATCGTCAACAAGATACTCGAACGCGTCGGCTTCGACCGGGCGGTGGAGCGCAGCGGCGTGCAGCGGTGGCTGGAGCGGAGCAAGTACGACGCCAGCAGCCTGCTCGCGAAGATCGTCTTCTACGCGATCCTGCTGGTCACGCTGCAGCTGGCCTTCAGCGTGTACGGGCCCAACCCGATCTCGTCGATGCTGAACGGCGTGGTCGCCTGGCTGCCCATGGCACTGGTGGCCATCGTGATCATCGTGGTCGCGGGTGCGGTGGCCAAGGCCGTCAGGGACATCGTCGAAGGCATGCTCGGCGGGCTCTCGTACGGCCGCTGGCTGGCGACGGCCGCTGCGGTCTTCATCTGGGCACTGGGCATCATCGCGGCGCTCAACCAGATCGGCGTGGCGACCACCGTCACGACTCCGGTGCTGGTCACGGTGCTCGCCACCCTCGGCGCGATCGCGGCGATCGGCTTCGGCGGCGGGCTCGTCCGGCCGATGCAGCAGCGCTGGGAGCGCTGGCTGGGCCGCATCGAGCAGGAGGCGCCGCAGGCGAGGGCGCACGCCGAGGCGTACCAGAGGGGCCGCGAGGACGCCCGGGCGATGGCGGCGGAGGAGACCACCCCCATCCGCACGGGCCCGGCGACCCCGCCGCGCACGGACATGCCGCCGCGCTCAGACATGCCTCCGCGCACGGACATGCCGCCGCGCTCGGAGATGCCTCCGGATTGACCGCGCCCGGCGGGCGTCACGTTCGGGCACGGCGTCCGCCGCACGGCGTGGCCCTGTCCGCCGGCCACCCGCCGCGTGGGGCGGTACGCCGGCGTCTCCGCACGCCCGGGGCGCAGGCGCAAGCCCCGATGCCCGATGGCGCAGTCGCAGACGCAGCGCCGGTGCCTGATGAGAGAGCAGGCGCCGGTGCCAAGTGAAGGTGCCGGTGCCAACGCCGAAGCCGGGTGAGGGCCGGTGCCAGGGCCGCTGCCGTGCCAGCGCCGGGTGAGGGTGCGAGGGGCGGGGTGGGTCAGGCGGGGAGGCCGTCTTCCAGGAAGCCCTGTTCGCGGGCCAGCCAGCAGACGGCGGTCAGGCGGAGCGCCGCCGCGTCCGGCTCGCCGGTGAAGACCCAGCCGCGGTGCCGTAGCTCGTCGAGGAAACCGAGCAGGTAGTCGCCCAGCGTCTCCCGGTCGAGCGGGATCGCGTCACGCAGCACCGCCGCGTGCTGGTCGACCGCGGCCACCAGCCCCGGGTCGCGGTCCATCCGGGCGAGCTGTGCGTCGCCCAGCGTGTTCATCAGCCAGCGCAGGGGCGAAAGCGCCCACCCTTCCTCAAAGACCACCAACCAACTGTAAAGCATCTCCCAAGGTCAGCAGCTCTCCGCGTCGATTTCGGCAAGGGTACGGCGGGCCACCGCGAAAGCGGCATTGGCGGCCGGAACCCCGCAGTAGACGGCCGTCTGGAGCAGCACCTCCTTGATCTCGTCCCGCGTGAGCCCGTTCCGTAAGGCCGCGCGGACGTGCATGGCGAGCTCCTCCAGCTGCCCCCGGGCCACGAGCGCGGTGAGCGTGACGCAGCTGCGGGTGCGCCGGTCGAGGCCGGGCCGGTTCCAGATCTCGTTCCAGGCGTAGCGGGTGATCAGCTCCTGGAAGTCGCGGGTGAAGTCCGTGGTGGCGGCGACCGCCCGATCGACGTGTGCGTCCCCGAGGACCTCGCGCCTGGTGCGCATGCCCGCCGCCAGGCCGTCCTCGTCGGGAGTAGGCGCGGACGGTTCGTGGTCGCCCGAGAGATGGCCGGCGATGGCGGTGGTGACCGCCTCGGGGCGTTCCACGTTGGCCAGGTGCGAGGCGCGCGGCACCACGGTCAGGGACGCTCCCGGGATGTGGTCGGCCAGTACGAGCGCCTGGTCGAGCGGCGCGGCAGGGTCCTGCGAGCCCGCGATGACCAGCGTGGGCGCGGTGATCTCCGCCAGGCGGGGCGTCAGGTCGAGGGCGGCGATGGCCTCGCAGCAGGCGGCGTACGACTTGGCGTCCACCTCCACCAGCTGGTCGAAGACCCACTGGCCGTCGTAGCCGGGCGTGAACCAGCGGGACTTCAGCGTCGGGACGAGCGCCGCCAGCCCCTTGCCGCGCACCAGCGCAGCCCGCCCCAGCCACGGCCCCGGCTCGCCGAACCTGGCCGAGGTGCAGCACAGCACCAGTTTGCGCACCCGGTGCCGCTCCCGGGCCGCGATGGTCGTGGCGATCGCGCCGCCGAGCGAGATGCCGCCGACCGCGAACTGCTCGGTCTCGACGAGATCCAGCACGGCCCGCGCCAGGTCGTCGATCGTGAACCCGGCCGCCGCAGGTGGCGAGCCGCCGTGGCCCGGCAGGTCGTACCTGAGGACCCGCCAGGAGCCGGTGAGCGCGGACAGCTGGGGCTGCCAGATCTCCATCGTGGTCCCCAGCGAGGGCCCGAGCACCAGCAGCGGCGCGCCGGACGGGCCGTCGACGCGGTGGTGGAGTTTCACGGTTGCTCCCGATAGGTGGCGAGAATGCGGTCAACCAGCTCGGCAGCCGCCCCCAGGTACGCCTCTGGATCGAGCAGCTCATCGGGGACATCGAGCCGCGAACCCTCCGCGGCCAGCGCCTGCTTCAGCGCCTTCTGGCCGAGGTGGGCGGCGAGGCGTTCGGCCAGCAGACGGCCCCCGGTCAGCTCGGCGTTGGCACGCATCCGGTCGGGGAACACCCGCAGCCCGGCCACCAGCTCCGCAGCGGTCTCGGCCGCGCCGCCGGTGAGCCGGAGCGCCTCGCGCAGCGGCAGCCACTCCGCCTGCCAGGCCCCCGCGGCTCGCTCGTGCTCGCCGGCCTGCCCGAGCACCTGCGTGTACGCGGGCACCTGGAGCGCGGCCGACCGCACCAGAACGGACAGCGCGGGGTTGCGCTTCTGCGGCATGGCCGACGAGCCGCCGGTGGAGGACTCGGCCACCTCCCCGACCTCGGTCTGCGCCATGAGGACGATGTCGGTGGCCGGCTTGCCGAGCGCCCCGGCGGTGCCGGCGAGCGCGGCGCCCAGCTCGGTGACGGCGGAGCGCTCCGCGTGCCACGGCGCCGCGGGCGCCGCCAGCCCGATCTCCTCGGCGAACACCTCGACCAGCATCAGCGCGGTGACCGGACCGGCGCCCGCCCGCTCGGCGAAGGCGGCCAGGGTGCCGGCCGCGCCGCCCAGCTGGGCCGGCAGGCGTAGCTCGCGGAGCCGGGCGCGGGCGCGCAGGAGACCGGACAGCCACCCGGCCGCCTTCAGCCCGAACGTGGTCGGCACCGCCTGCTGCCCCAGCGTGCGCGCGGCCATCACCGTGCCCTTGTGCCGCTCGGCCAGCTCGCACAGATCCCGCATGATCGCGCTCAGATCGCCCACGATGGCGCGTACCGCCCGCGTGGCCACGAGCATGGCCGCGCTGTCCAGGATGTCCTGGCTGGTCGCCCCCAGGTGCGCGTACGAGGCCGCGCCCGGCACGGCCCGCCGCAGGTCCGAGACCAGCGGCACGACGGGGTTGGCCGACTGGCGGGCGCGTCTGGCCAGGTCGGCGGGGTCGAGGACGAGCGCGGCGGCCGTCCTGTCGATGGCCGCGGCCGCCTCGGCGGGGATGAGCTCCAGTCGCGCCTGCGCGCGGGCGAGCGCCGCCTCGGCCTCCAGCATGGCCCGCAGCCAGGCCGCGTCCGAGGTGATCTCCTCCGCTCGGGTGCCCGCCCAGACCGGGGCGAGCAGGCCGCCGTCAGCACTCAATGAAGCCTCCGACCCTGATGTATCACGGCAGCCCCACGTAGTTCTCCGCCAGGGTGGTCGCCGCCGCCTCCGAGGAGGTCACGTAGTCCAGGTGGGAGAGCTGCAGCCGCCGCCCGTACGGATCATCGTCCTCGAACGTGTGCAGCAGCGTCGTCATCCACCACGAGAAGTGCTGCGCCCGCCACACCCGCTTCAGGCACGCGGCGGAGTAGCCGTCGAGCAGCTCGGTCGAGCCGTCCGCGAAGTACGCGGCCAGCGCCTCGGTCAGCACGCGGACGTCCGCCACGGCCAGGTTGAGCCCCTTGGCGCCGGTCGGCGGCACGATGTGAGCGGCGTCCCCGGCCAGGTAGAGCCGCCCGTACTGCATGGGCTCGGCCACGAACGCCCGCATCGGCGTGACGCCCTTCTCCATGATCTCGCCGGTCGTCAGCGCGAAGCCGGGCACGCTCTCCAGCCGCGCCTTCAGCTCGGCCCAGATCCGCTCGTCCGGCCAGTGCTCGGCCTTCGTATCGGCCGGGACCTGCAGGTAGAAGCGGCTGACGGTGGGCGAGCGCATGCTGTGCAGCGCGAAGCCGCGCTCGGTCCTGGTGTAGACGAGCTCCTCCGAGGAGGGCGCCACCCTGGCCAAAATGCCCAGCCAGGCGAAGGGATAGTCCCGCTCGTAGACGCTCAGGACGCCCTCGGGGATGGCCGGTCTGGACACGCCGTGGAAGCCGTCGCACCCGGCGATCACGTCGCAGTCGAGCCGCTCGCCGCCGAACGTCAGGTACGGATCCGACTCCAGCGAGTGCAGGGCCACGTCCTCGACCTCGAACCGCACGTCGCCGCCCGCCGCGAGCCTGGCCGCGATCAGGTCCTTGACCACTTCCTGCTGGCCGTACACGGTGATGGACCGGCCCGGCACGAGCTTCTCGAACGCGACGCGGTGGCCCGCGCCGCCGTACCTCAGCTCGATGCCGTGGTGCGGCAGCCCCTCGCGCAGCAGGCGCTCACCGACGCCCGCCTCGACCAGCGTGTCCACCGTGCCCTGCTCCAGCACCCCGGCCCGCACCCGCCGCTCGACGTAGTCGCGGCTGCGCTGCTCCAGCACGACGGAGGAGATGCCGCACAGGTGGAGCAGATGGGACAGGAGCAGTCCTGCGGGGCCTGCCCCGATGATCCCGACCTGAGTTCGCATGAGGGAAGCATCCTGCCTCGACCGTGATTTGGCCGAGGTCATCCTTCCACTCAGTGGAAGAATGGCCGCATGGCAGGCGGATCACGGGAGCCGGGGCGTTCGGTGACGTCCAAGGTGCTGGCCGTCCTGGGCGCGTTCGGCCCGGCGCATCCGCAGCTCACGCTGACCGAGCTGGCCAGGCGCAGCGGGCTGCCGCTGAGCACGGCGCACCGGCTGGTCGCCGAGCTGGAGGAGTGGCAGGCGCTGAGCCGCGCGCCCGACGGGCGGCTACGGGTGGGGCTGCGGCTGTGGGAGCTGGGCCAGCTCGCGCCCGGCCCGCTCCACGACCTGGCGCATCCGTGGCTGCAGGAGCTGTTCGCGAGCACGGGCGAGAACGTGCACCTGGCCGTGCGCGACGGGCTCGAGGTGCTGTACGTGGACAAGGTGTACGGCAGGCGGGCGGTGCCCATCGTCTCCAGGACCGGCGGCCGGCTGCCGATGCACCCGACGGGCGTGGGCAAGGCGCTGCTGGCGTACGAGCCGGACTGGTTCGTGAAGTCCTATCTCGCGCGCAAGCTCGAACGTCCGACCCCGCACACGATCACCGAGCCGGGGCGGTTGGCCAGGGAGCTGGTGGCGGTACGGGCCCAGGGATACGCGCTGACGTACGAGGAGATGACCCTGGGCACGTGCTCGGCGGCGGCGCCGATCCTGGTGGAAGGGCGGCCCGTGGCGGCCGTGGGCATCGTGGTGGCCTCCCGGCGCGCCCGCGAGCTGCCCCGCCTGATCGATCCGCTGCTGAACGCCGCGGCGGGGATCGCGAAAGCTACTCCCCCATCTTCTGGATCCGGTCCTTGAACAGGGTGGTGGCGATGGCGGCCTTGTGCGGCTGCCCCTTGAGGAAGGCCTGCGCGAAGTTCTTCGCCTGCTCGTAGGAGACCTTGCCGGGCATGGGCGGCTCGTTCGGGTTGACGTCCACGTCCACCAGCGCCGGGCCGTCATGCGCGAGCGCCTGCCCGATCGTCAGGGCCACGTCCTCCGGCTTGGTGACCTTGGCCCCGAACCCGCCGCACGACCGGGCCCAGGACGAGAAGTCGGCCTCGGGCTCGGGATAGCGCACGCCGTGCTCGGGGAAGCCGAGCACCATCTGCTCCCACAGGATCTGGCCGAGCGAGTTGTTGTTGTTGATGATCACCTTGATCGGCAGCCGGTGCTGGATGGCCGTCAGGAACTCGGCCATCAGCATGGAGAAGCCGCCGTCGCCGACGTACGCGATGACCTGCCGGCCCGGGAAGGCGTGCTGCATGGCGATGGCGTACGGCAGTCCCGGCGCCATCGTGGCGAGCGTCCCCGACAGGTAGAACCGGCGCTCGCCCCGGATCGTCCAGTGCCTGGCCGCCCAGGTGGCGACGGTGCCGCTGTCGCAGGTCAGGATGGCGTCGTCGCGGGCGAGCTCGTCCACGACGGACATGACGTACTGCGGCGCGATGGGATCCCGGTCCGGATTCTCCAGAGCGTCCATCTCGGCCCGCCACTTGCCCATCATCGTCTGATATTTCGAGAGATGAGCGCCTCGGTCCCGGTAGGCCAGCAGCGGCAGCAGGGCCTGCAGCCCTTCCTTCGCGTCGCACACCACGGGCACGTCGGTCGCGATCCGGGCCCCCGCCCTGGTCGGTTCCGCCTCGAACTGCACCACCCGCGCCGTCTCCGGGAGGAACTTCGTGTAGGGGAAGTTCGTCCCCACCATGAACAGCACGTCGGTGTCGTCCATCAGCTCCTCGCTCGGCCGGGTGCCGAGCAGCCCGATCCCGCCGGTCGTGTATGGCGAGTCGTCCGGGATGACCGCCTTGCCGGGCAGCGTCTTGACCACGGGCGCCCCGAGCGCCTCGGCCACGGCCAGCACCTCCTGCCTGGCGTGCAGCGCGCCCTGCCCGACGAGCATGGCGGGGCGTTCGGCCTGGTTGAGCACCTCGGCCGCCCGCTGGAGGTCCTCCTGCCGCGGGATGCCCGACGGCTGCAGGTAGACGGGCAGGGTCTGCGGCGCGCGCGCCGGCGCCACGGTCCGGTACGGCTCCGCCTCCGCCTCGGACACCTGGATGTCGTTGGGCACCGTGAGATGGGAGACCCCGCGCCGCGCGTAGGAGGTCCTGATCGCCAGGTCCACCAGCGAGGGCAGCTGCGCCGGGTTGGTGATCATCATGTTGTACTCGGTCACGTCGGCGAAGAGCCGGTCCAGGTGCACTTCCTGCTGGTAGCCGGTGCCCAGCACGGACGTCTCCTGCATGCCCGTGATCGCCAGCACCGGGACGTGATCCAGCTTGGCGTCGTAGAGGCCGTTGAGCAGGTGGATGCCGCCGGGCCCCGAGGTGGCCAGGCACACGCCGATCCGCCCGGTGGCCTTCGCATAGCCGGTGGCCATGAAGGCCGCCGCCTCCTCATGGTGGACGAGGACGAAGCGCACCCGGTCACGGTGGCGCCGCAGCCCCTCCATGATGCCGTTGATGCCGTCGCCCGGCAGGCCGAAGACGGTGTCGACGCCCCACTCGGCGAGCCGTTCTATCAGGGATTCCGCTGCGATTCGAGCCATGCGAGCGGCCCTACCCTGCTCATCCGCTCACAGACGCTTTTACCAGATTCCTTGTCATTTCCTGAGATTTGCGGGTAGGGGGGCGGCATGCGCATTCTGGTCACGGGAGCCACGGGCACGCTTGGTGGCGCGCTGGTGCCCGCTTTGCTCAGAGCGGGCCACCGGGTGCGGGCGCTGAGCCGTACGAAGCGGGAGAACCGCGGGAACGTCGAGTGGATGTGGGGCGACCTCGTCTCCGGCAACGGCCTGGCGGACGCCGTCCGGGACGTCGACGTGATAGCGCACCTGGCCACGGGCGGCCGCAAGGGCCGCGGCGCGGTGGACGTGACCGGGACGCGCAAGCTGATCGCCGCCGCCCGCGAGTCGGGGTACGCGCACCTGCTCTACACCTCGATCGTCGGGGCCGACCGCGTCGCCATCGGCCATCTCAGGCACAAGCTGGAGGCCGAGCGCCTGATCTCGGAGAGCGACCTGGGCTGGACGGTCCTGCGCGCCACCCACTTCCACCAGTCGCTCGACCGGCGGCTCAGCGACTTCGAGTCGCTCCCCGTGCTCACCGTGGACCGCACGGTGCCCTGGCAGCCGGTCCACGCGGGCGAGGTGGCCACCCGCCTCACCGAGCTGATCGCCGCGGGCCCCGCGATGGACGAAGTCGAGTACGGCGGCCCCGAGGTGCTCAGCACGGAGGAACTGGTCAAGGCGTGGCTGCAGGCCAGGAACCTGCACCGCCCCTGCCTGCCCGTCCGCTTCCCCGGCAGCCTGTACGCGGCCCAGCGCGCGGGCGACCTCCTGACGGACGCCGAGCCCAAGGGCCGCATCACCTGGCACGACTACCTCTTCCCGCCGCCGCCCGAGCCTTCGGACGACTTCGCCGCTGAGCACACCGCCTCGCCCACCAGCCCCGCCAACCAGCCGGAGCAGGACCCCGACCTGCACGTCTACGGCGGCGACGAAGGTTACGAGCGCCCGACGCGGGGTTGAGCCTCCCTTTACGCACTCGTTACACATCTCCCCCTTGATGGGGATTCGACTACGTATGTACGGTCCTTTCATTGCCACTTAACAACTTGTTCAGTGCAGCCAATCGAGAGGTTCGATGACGGAGTCGGAGAACACCCGCTTGGGTGCGCGAATCCGGGCCTACCGCAACATGCGCCGCATGACCGTGCGCGCGCTCGCTGCCGAGGCCAAGGCGAGCGCGAGCTTCATCAGCCAGTTGGAGCGCGGGCAGACCAGCTCCAGCATCGGCATGCTCCGGCGGATCGCCTCGGCTCTCGGGCTCACGGTCGCGGATCTGTTCAACGAGGAGGATGAGATCGGCCACCGCGTGGTGCGCCGCGAAGCACGTCCGGAGCTGCAGACAGCCCCCGGCACGCGCAAGTTCCTGATCTCCCAGCGCCCGCTTCAGAACGTGGAGGTGTACGCCGGGGAGTTCGATCCGGGCTCGTCCACCGGGGACGAACCGTATTCCCATGGCGACTCCCAAGAGATCTTCGTGGTACTCCGCGGGCGGGTCACACTCTGGCTCGGCACCAACGACTCCGCCGCCGCACACGTGCTGGAGCCCGGCGACAGCGTGGAGTACCGCACGTCCGTCCCCCATCGGGTCGTCAACGAGAGTGATGAAACCGCCGAGATTCTCTGGATTGTCGCCCCGCCCACCACCAACGCCTGAACCCCACTCATACCTGCCACCAAGGGGGTAACCCATGCCGAAGCATCCGAAGCGACTGGCCACCATGGCCGGTGTCGCGGCTTCGCTCCTGTTCGCGGCGGCCTGCGGGGCCGGCTCGGCGGCGCCTGCCTCGATCGACCTCGGATCGGGGCCCGCCAAGGCGGGCACGGTCAAGAAGGACGCGCTCAGCGGCCTGAACATGACCTTCGTCTCCTACGGAGGCGCCTACCAGGAGGGCCAGCAGAAGGCCGCGGTCGACCCGTTCGCCCAGGAGTCGGGCGCCAAGATCCTCCAGGACGGCCCGACCGACTACGCCAAGATCAAGGCCCAGGTGGACTCCTCCAACGTCACCTGGGACGTGATCGACACCGACTCCATCTGGGCGGACGCTCAGTGCGGCAAGCTCCTCCAGCCGCTCGACTACAAGATCATCGACAAGTCCAAGGTCCCCGACGGCCTGGCCACCGAGTGCAGCGTCCCCGCGATGCAGTACGGCATGGTGCTCGCCTACAACAAGAACAAGTTCGGCTCCAACCCGCCCAAGGGCTGGAAGGACTTCTTCGACACCACGAAGTTCCCCGGCAAGCGCGCGATCTCCGGCAACCCCGGCGACTCGGCGCCCGGCCCGTTCGAGGCCGCGCTGGTCGCCGACGGCGTCGCCCCCGACCAGCTCTACCCGCTGGACGTCGACCGGGCCACCAAGAAGCTGCAGTCGGTCCGCTCCAGCCTGGTCTTCTGGAAGACCGGCGCGGAGGCCCAGCAGCTGCTGGAGTCCGGTGAGGTGGACCTGGCGATGATCTGGAGCGGCCGGGCGTACGCCGCCGCCAAGAACGGCGCGCCGTACCAGGTGTCGTGGGACCAGTGGATGCCGGTCATGGACTCGCTGACCGTGCCGAAGAACGCCAAGAACCCCAAGGCGTCGATGGCGCTGATCAACTACTACCTGGGCGCGCAGCAGCAGGCCAAGCTGACGGAGCTGACCTCGTACTCGCCGATCAACACCGACGCCAAGCCGAACCTCGACCAGCTCGGTCAGTCCTTCCAGACGAACGGTCCTGGAGTGGCGGAGAAGGCGCTCAAGATCGACTCCAAGTGGTGGGCGGAACACCAGCCGGAGATGATCGAGAAGTGGTCGGCCTGGCTCGGCGGCTGATCGCCCATGGCCTCCACTCTGCAGGCGGTCGCACCGCCCGCCGCCGCCAAGCAGCCGGCGGATCCTGAGCGCCGCCCGGCGCTGCTGATCCTGCCGGCGCTGGTGGCGCTCGCCGTCTTCTTCCTGTATCCGCTGGTCTCGATGGTGATCAGCGCGTTCACGGATCCGGCGCCCGGTCTCGGCAACTTCACCTGGTTCTTCGGCGAGGCCCAGAACCTGCGGGTGCTCGGCCGCACGTTCACCACCGCCCTGTGGGTGACGGTGATCGCGCTGGTCGTGTCGTACCCGTACGCGTACGCCATGACGATCGCCGGGCCGCGGGCCCGGGCCGTGCTGACGCTGCTGGTGCTGGTGCCGTTCTGGACCAGCCTGATGGTGCGGACCTTCGCGTGGGTGATCCTGCTGCAGGACACCGGCGTGGTGAACGACGCGCTGGGGCTCATCGGGCTGGGGCCGTTCAGCCTGATCCGCACCCAGGCGGGCGTCGTGATCGGGATGGTGCAGCTGCTGATGCCGTTCATGGTGCTGCCGCTCTATGCCGTGATGAGCGGGATCGACCGGCGGCTGCTCACCGCCGCGGGCAGCATGGGAGCGCACCCCGCCAAGGCGTTCGCGACCGTGTACATGCCGCTGTCCCTGCCCGGGGTGTCTGCGGGCTGCCTGACCGTGTTCATCAGCGCGCTCGGCTTCTACGTCACCCCCGCGCTGCTCGGCTCCCCCACCGACGCGCTGCTCTCGCAGCAGATCTTCACGCAGGTCAACGGGTTGCTGAAGTGGGGGCGCGGCGGCGCCATGGGCGTGGTCCTGCTCGGGCTCACGCTCGCCATGATCGCCCTGCTGGCCGTCACGCTCCGCCGGGCGGGAAAGAAGGTCACCGGATGAGCGCACGTGCAGGCCGCGGGGTGCTGTGGGCGTTCTGCGCCCTGGTCGGCTGCTGGCTCGTGGCGCCCGCGCTGATCGTGGTGCCGCTCAGCTTCACCTCGAAGGCGTCACTCAAGTTCCCGCCCGACGGCTACTCCACCCGCTGGTACGAGCACTTCTTCGGCGACACGGCCTGGATGTCGGCCCTGTGGACCTCGATCGAGGTGGGCCTGCTGGTCACGATCGTGGCCACGGTGCTCGGCACGGCCGCGGCGCTCGGCCTGACCAGGGCCAGGATGCGCGGGCTCGCGCTGGTCCAGGGGTCGATGCTGGCCCCGATGATCGTGCCCGGCGTCGTGCTGGCCATCGGCGTCTACGCCGTGTTCCTGAAGCTGCAGCTCGTGGGCACGCTGATGGGCTTCGTCATGGCGCACACCGTGCTCGCGCTGCCGTTCGTGATGATCCCGGTCACCGCGTCGCTGAGCGGGTTCGACCGGCGGCTGGAGAGCGCGGCGGCCAGCCTGGGCGCGGGGCGCTGGACGACGTTCCGCACCGTGACGCTGCCGCTGGTCGCGCCGGGCGTGGCCGCGGGCGCGCTGTTCGCGTTCGTCACGAGCTTCGACGAGGTGGTCGTCTCGCTGTTCATCCAGAGCCCCTACCTGCAGACGCTGCCGGTCAAGATGTACGCCAGCGTCACCCGCGAGACCGACCCGACCATCGCCGCGGCGGCCACGATGATCATCGTGTTGACCACGAGCCTCGTGCTGATCGCCACCTTCTTCGTCGCCAGGAGGTCACGTGTCCACCAGTAACGATCTCGCCGCCCGCGGCGCCGGCATCGAGCTGAGCGGGCTGACCAAGCGCTACGGTGACTTCGTCGCCGTGGACGACGTCTCGCTGTCGATCAGGCCGGGCGAGTTCATCACGCTGCTCGGACCGAGCGGCTCGGGCAAGACGACCACGCTCAACATCATCGCCGGCTTCGACCGGCCCACCTCCGGCGAGCTGACCGTGGACGGCACCGCCATCGCCGCGACACCGGCGCACAAGCGGGACATGGGCATGGTCTTCCAGCATTACGCCCTCTTCCCGCACATGACGGTCGCGGAGAACATCGCGTACCCGCTCAAGCAGCGCAAGGTGCCCAAGGCGCGGCGCGCCGAGCTGGTCGCGGCGGCGTTGGCCACCGTGCACCTCGGCGAGTACGGCCACCGCTACCCGCGCGAGCTGTCCGGCGGCCAGCAGCAGCGCGTGGCCGTGGCGCGGGCCATCGTCTACAGCCCGCGCGTGCTGCTCATGGACGAGCCTCTGGGCGCGCTGGACAAGAAGCTGCGCGACTGGCTCCAGCTGGAGATCAAGCGTATCCACGGCGAGCTCGGCATCACGTTCGTGTACGTCACGCACGACCAGGACGAGGCGCTGGTCCTGTCGGACCGCATCGCCGTGTTCAACCGGGGCCGCATCGAGCAGGTGGGGCCCGCCGAGGAGCTGTACGAGCGGCCCGCCACGCTGTTCGTGGCCCGCTTCCTCGGCGAGTCGACGATCCTGCGCGGCGACGTCACGCCCGACGGCATCGGCGTGTGCGCGCGGCTGCTGCGGGCGCCGGGCACCTTGGCCGGGAAGGCGGGGGCGCTCGTCGTACGGCCGGAGCGGCTGACCCTGCGCAAGGCCGGCTTCGACCCCGACCCGGGATGGAACGCCCTGCCGGCCACCGTCACCGGCGAGATCTACCTGGGCTCCAGCAGGAAGCTGGAGCTGAGGCTGCCCGACGGTTCCGCGGCGCTGGTGCGCGAGCAGGCAGGCAACCTCAGCGACGCGCGCGGCGGTGACGAGGTCACCCTCACGTGGCGGGTCGCCGACTCCGTCCTGCTGCCCGACTCGCCCGATGTGGAGGCTGTACTCACATGACAGGAATCCCGCTGACCAAGGATTTCGCCAACG
Organism: Nonomuraea sp. NPDC049400; assembly: GCF_044466425.1. Classification (NCBI taxonomy): domain Bacteria; kingdom Bacillati; phylum Actinomycetota; class Actinomycetes; order Streptosporangiales; family Streptosporangiaceae; genus Nonomuraea; species Nonomuraea sp. NPDC049400. The sequence continues at coordinate 210,752 of NZ_JBITMP010000001.1, read as the reverse complement.
GCGGCGTCTCCTTCTGGTACCGCCAGATCGGCCTGCCGGACCGGCGTCCCGCGCTGCCCGGGCCGCGCTCGTACGACGTGGCGATCGTCGGCGGCGGCTACACCGGCCTGTGGACCGCGTACTACCTGAAGAAGGCCGAGCCGGGGCTGCGGATCGCGATCCTGGAGAAGGAGTTCGCCGGGTTCGGGGCGTCGGGGCGGAACGGCGGCTGGCTGTCGGCGGAGTTCGCCGGGTCGCGCAAGCGGCACGCCAAGGCGCGCGGGCGGCAGGCCATGATCGACCTGCAGCACGCCATGTTCCGCTCCGTGGACGAGGTCATCGAGGTGACCCGCGAGGAGGGCATCGACGCCGACATCCACAAGGGCGGGCTCATCCACGTCGCGACGAACCCGGCCCAGCGGCGCAGGCTCCGCGAGGAGCTCGAGGACCTGCGTACCTGGGGGTACGGCGAGGAGGACATGCGCCTGCTGGACCGCGACGAGCAGCGCGAGCGCGTGCAGGTGGCAGGCACCCTGGAGGCCGCCTACTCGCCGCACTGCGCCCGCATCCAGCCGGCGAAGCTGGCCGTCGGCCTGGCCGAGGCCGTGGCCCGGCTCGGCGTGGACATCTTCGAGGACACGACGGTGACCGCGATCCGGCCGCGGCGGGAGGGCGCCCAGGCGGCGGCGATCACCACCCGCGGGGCGGTCTCGGCGGACTACGTCATCCGCGCCACCGAGGGCTTCACCGCCTCGCTGGCCGGGCAGCACCGGCACTGGCTGCCGATGAACAGCTCCATGATCGTCACCGAGCCGCTGCCGCCCGAGGTGTGGAAGCACATCGGGTGGCAGGGCAACGAGCTGCTCGGGGACGAGGCGCACGCCTACATCTACGCGCAGCGCACCGCCGACGACCGCATCGCGATCGGCGGGCGGGGCGTGCCCTACCGGTACGGCTCGCGTACCGACGTCAGGGGCGCCACGCAGCCGCAGACGGTGGCGCTGCTCTGGCGGATGCTGGTGAAGCTCTTCCCCGCGGCGGCGGACGCGCGGATCCAGCACTCCTGGTGCGGCGTGCTGGGGGTGCCGCGCGACTGGTGCTCGACGGTCCACCTGGACCACGCGACGGGGCTCGGCTGGGCGGGCGGCTATGTGGGCAGCGGCGTGACGACCACCAACCTGGCCGGGCGCACGCTCCGCGACCTGGTGCTGCGCCAGGACACCGAGCTCACGGCCCTGCCCTGGGTGGGCCGCCAGGTGCGCCAGTGGGAGCCGGAGCCGCTGCGCTGGACGGGGGTTCAGCTGATCTACGCGCTGTTCCGGGCCGCCGACCGCCGGGAGAACGACCACGGCACCACCACCTCGCCGTACGCCCGCCTGGCGAACCTGATCTCGGGCCGCTGAGCCGGCGATCGCTCACGGGATGACGAGACGCTCCTGCTCGGTGGGCGGTGTCCCGCCGTACCAGGGTAGGGGCTTGCCGAAGCGGACCAGCTCCCCGTACAGGGCGGGGTCGGCGCCCTCGCCGAGCACCAGGTCGAGCACGGCCCGCGCGGCCTGGGCCGGCGCCTGGGCGTGGCCGTAGTCGCTGAACCAGGGCCGCGAGGCCCGGGTGTCGACCATGCCGGGGCAGACGGCGGCGATCATCGTGCCGATGGCGAGGTCGCGCTCGCGGCGTTCGGCGGCGACCGCGCGTACGGCCGCCACCTGCGCCACCTTGGAGGGCACGTTCAGCCAGCGCGGCCAGCCGGCTTCGTCGAGCGTCCTCGCGTGGATGGCGCTGCGCCAGGATTCGACGGCCTGCTCGACATCGTCGAGTGAGGCGCCGTCGAACAAGTGGTGCAGTCTGGGGTCGAGGTGGCCGAGGGCGCCCAGGGTGCTGGACACGACGATGAGCCGCCCGCCGGGCCTCAGTATCGGCCCGTACGAGCGCAGGATCGTGTGGGTGGCGACGTTGGCGACGTCGATGAACTCGTCGGCCTGCTCGGCCTGCGACCTGTCGGGGGCGTTCGGGGCGATGGCGTTGGAGATCACCACGTCCACCCCACCGTGGCGCTCGCGCAGCTCATCGGCCAGCCCGGCCACGGCGCCGGAGTCGGTGACGTCGAGGACCCGGCCCTCCACCCGGCTACGCGTGCCTGGCGACTGCGCGACCTCGCGGGCGGCGTCCGAGACCCGCCGGGCGTCGCGGCCGGTGAGCAGGACCAGGTCGTCCGGGGCCAGCCGGGCGGCCAGCCCCTCGACGAGTGCGCGGCCGAGGCCCTGGTTCGCGCCGGTCACCAGGGCTATGCGTGGATCGTTCATGCCGCCACGTTAGGAGCCGCCTCGATCATGAGTCCAACGAAAGTTGCGCACACCTGGTATGCGTATACGTCATGGACTTCAGCGACGTGTCGCTGACCGCGCTGCGCGTCTTCCGCACCGTGGCCGAGCAGGGCACCTTCACCGCCGCCGCGACCGCGCTCGGCTACACGCAGTCGGCGGTGTCCCGGCAGATCGCCTCCATCGAACGAGCCGCGGGCGCGGAACTGCTGGAGAGGCGGCGCGACGGCGCCCGGCTGACCGCCGCCGGCCGCATCGTGCTGCGCCGGGCCACCGTCGTGCTGGACCAGATCGACGCGGCCGCGCGCGAGCTGTCCGGCCTGCCGGTCCAGGCCGGAATCGTACGGGTGGGCTGGTTTCCCAGCGCGGGCGCCGTCCTGCTGGCCCGGGCGCTTGCCGCGCTGCGCCGTACGGACCCCGCCATCACGGTCGTCACCCGGGAGGGCAGCACCCCGGCGCTCGTGCGCGCGCTGCGGGCCGGCAGCCTGGACCTGGCCTTGCTGGCGTCGTCGCCGCCGTTCCGCCCGCCGGACGCCGAGTCGCCGCCGCTGGTCCTCCAGACGCTCGCCGAGCGAGGTCTGCGCCTCGCCGTGCCCGCCGCCCACCCGCTCGCCCGCGGCGACTATGTCGACGTGGCCGACTTGCGCGGGCAGCGCTGGATCGCCGGTCCCGCGGGGGACGACCTCGTGATGGGGGTGTGGCCCGGGCTGGACGAGAAGCCCGAGATCGTGCACACCGCCCGCGACTGGCTCGCCAAGCTGCACCTCGTCGCGGCCGGCTTGGGCCTGACCACGGTGCCCGCCCTGCTGGCCCCAGCCGCGCCGGCGGGCGTACGCGTGCTTCCGGTCAGGGGCGGCCCCCAGGAGCACCGCCGCCTGCTGCTCGCCCGCCTCCCGCACCCGCTGTCGGACCCGGTCACCCGCGTCGCGGACGCCCTCCGCGGCGCGGCACTCGACATGGACACACCGGCCGGCGACGCCGCGGCACGCGGCCCCGGGGACGCCCGAGGTCTCCGCGGCGACCGTCCGGTCAGTTCAGGATGAGTTGCCGCAGGTCGCGCAGGGCCTGGTGGGAGGGTGAGCCGGGTTCGGCGGTGTAGAGGACGAGGCGGAGGTCGTCGCGGTCGGGCACGGCCATCACCTGGCAGATCACGTCGATCTCCCCGACCACCGGGTGGGTGACGCGCTTGCGCTGCTGCCTGCGGATCTCGACCTCGTACCTGGACCACAGCTCGGCGAAGTGCGGGCTGAGTGCGAGCAGTTCGGTGACCAGCGCCTGGAGCTTGCGGTCGTCGGGGTAGCGGCCCACGGCCGCGCGCAGGTCGGCCACCGAGGCGCGGGCGAAGCGGCCCTTCTCCTCGTCGTCGAGGTGCTCGGCGATGTCGGGGGACATGAAGACCCAGCGGATGACGTTCCTGTTCTCGGCCGTCACGCTGTCGAGGCCGCCCATGAGAGCACTGGCCAGGGGGTTCCAGGCGAGGATGTCGTACCTGGCGTCCAGCACGTACGCGGGCACCTCCTCCATGAAGGAGATCAGGTGCAGCAGGCTCTGCGGAACGTCCTCCCTGATCCGCGGGCTCTCCACCGCCTGCCCGGCCAGGTGGAACAGGTGGGCACGCTCGTCCTGGCTCAGCATGAGCGCCCTGGCCAGCGCGTTGAGCACCTGCCGCGACGGATGTGGCCCCCTGCCCTGCTCCAGCCGGATGTAGTAGTCGATCGACATGCCCGCGAGCTGCGCGACCTCCTGACGCCGCAGTCCCGGCGTGCGGCGCCGCCCGCCGTCCGGCAGGCCGACCTCTGCCGGGGTGACGTGGGCGCGCCTGATGCGCAGGAAGTCGGCGAGTCCGTCGCGGTTCATGACTCCATCCTCGGCGATGGCGGCCCCCAGTTGGGTGGTACCGCTGATACCAGGCTTTGCGGGTCTCTCCTGGACCCGGTACGACCTGCGGGAACGTGGACCCATGACGAGGATCGCGCTCATCACGGGCGCCAACAAGGGAATCGGCCACGAGATCGCGCGGCTGCTGTCCGGGCAGGGTGTCACCACGATCGTGGGGGCGCGCGACGAGGAGCGCGGGCGGGTCGCCGGTGAGCGGCTCGGGCAGCCGTACGTGCGGATCGACGTGACCGACGAGGCGAGCGTGACCGCCGCCGCGAAGTGGATCGAGCAGGAGTACGGGAAGCTGGACATCCTGGTCAACAACGCCGGGATCAGCGGCGACATCACCGCCGTCACTCCCAGCACCGCCTCGGTGGCGGCGGTCAGGGAGGTCTACGAGACGAACGTGTTCGGCGTCATCGCGGTGACCAACGCCATGCTGCCGCTGCTGCGGCAGTCGGAGGCAGGGCGGATCGTGAACATGTCGAGCGAGCTCGGCTCGCTGGCCATGGCGATGGACCCGGAGAGCCCGTTCTGGCAGGCCAACATCATCGCCTACAACTCCTCCAAGACCGCGCTCAACATGATCACCGTCTGCTACGCCAAGGAGCTGATGGACACCCCGATCAAGGTGAACGCGGCCAACCCGGGTTACTGCGCCACCGACCTCAACGGGCACACCGGGTTCAGGACCGCCGAGCAGGGCGCGGCGATCGCCGTGCGGCTCGCGACCCTCGACGCCGACGGCCCCACCGGAGCGTATCTGGAGGATGCCGGCGTGCTCCCCTGGTGAGGTGTCAAACCTGGTGAATCGGACAGAGGGGGGTGATGGGACGAGATCTGGATAGAGAGCGATTTACCGAGGCGGAGTACGCCGCCTTCGGCGAGCGCATCCAGGAGCAGCTCGGCGTGCTGCGCGAGCTGCTCGCAACCCCCGGCTTCGGCCAGGGCCCGGTCACGGTCGGGGCCGAGCTGGAGCTGTTCCTGATCGACGGGCGGGGGCGGCCGTTGTCGCGCAACAGCCAGGTGCGCGACGCCCTCGGCGACCCGCGCGTGGTGCTCGAGCTGGGCCGATACAACCTCGAGGTGAACCTGACCCCGACGCCGCTGGCCGGCGAGCCCTTCGCGCGGCTCGGCGACGAGGTGCAGGAGACGATGACCAGGGTGGACGGGGCCGTGGCGGGCGGGGGCGCGCTGCCCATCGGCATCCTGCCCACGCTCGCCGCCGAGGACTTCACGGTCGGCGCGATGAGCGACCAGAACCGCTACCGGGCCATGAGCAGGGGCATCAGGCGGCTGCGGCTGGAGCCGTTCCTGGTGAAGATCGACGATCTGGAGCTGTCGGTGGAGGACGTGATCCTCGAGAGCGCCAACACCTCCTGGCAGGTGCACATGCGCACGCCGCCCGAGCGGTTCGCCCGGGTGTTCAACGCCGCCCAGCTCGCCGTCGGCCCGGTGCTGGCGGCGTGCGGCAACTCGCCGTTCTTCCTGGGCAGGCGGCTGTGGGAGGAGACGCGGATCGCGCTGATGGAGGAGGCCGCCGACGACCGGGACGTGCAGCGGCGCGAGCGCAGGGACGGGCGCGTGACGTTCGGCTCCGACTGGGTGCGTGAGGGCGCTTACGAGCTGTTCGAGCGGTACGTGCGGGACTACGACCCGGTGGTGCCCGACCTGACCGACGACGCGGAGCCGTACGAGGTGCCCGAGCTGCGGCTGCACCAGGGCACGATCTGGCAGTGGAACCGGCCCGTCTACGACCCGGCGGACGGCGGCCACCTGCGGATCGAGATGCGCGCGCTGCCGGCGGGTCCTTCGTGCGCGGACATGGCGGCGAACACGGCGTTCCTGCTCGGGCTGACGTTGTCGCAGGCGGAGCGGGATCTGACCGGGTACCGGTTCGCGGAGGCGTACCAGAACTTCTACCGCGCGGCCATGCACGGGCTGGACGCCAAGCTCTCCTGGCCGGGCCACGACGTCGAGTTCGAGGCCGCCGACCTCGTGCTCCGGCTGCTGCCCGAGGCGCGGGAAGGGCTGCTCGCGGCCGGGGTGACGCCGTCCGACGCGGACCGCGCGCTGGGCGTGATCGAGCAGCGGACCAGGCTGCGCCGCACGGGGGCGGTGTGGCAGCGGGAGGCGCTGGAGCGGTTCCGCGGTGACCGGGAGCGGCTCGTGCAGCGCTACCGCGAGCTGGCGCTTTCGGGGCTGCCGGTACATTTGTGGCGCTGAACGCAAACATCCGTCGCTTGCCGTCCGTCAAACTTGGTCAAAGGACGGCAAAGTGAGGATGAAATGGCGGCAACGGGGATGGTTCCCACGGACAAGGCGCGCTTGGCCTTGCGACGGGAGACGGGCGACCTGGCCGAGGGGGCGGCCAAGCTGGCGGGCGAGATCGGCAGCACCGGCGTCGAGGCGGTGCTCGCGCAGGCCAACCGGGTCGCGGCGCGCAAGGGCGCCCCGGGCGCGCTCGGGTCGATGAGGCCCCGGCCCGTCGAGTGGTACGCCTTCGACGACAAGGACCAGGACACCGCCGACTGGTATCCGCAGGGGCTGACCTGCTCCGACGAGTCCGGCTCCATCGGGGTGCCGGCGTTCCTGGCGACCTGGTACTTCAAGCCGGAGGCGGGCGAGCGGGGCATCAGGGTGTCCTTCCTGAGCCCGCAGACCCTGAAATATCAGCATGCGCTGCTGGTTGAGGCGAAGCCGGATGGCTCGTACGGGCCGATCAACATCCACGCGGGCGGCATCGCGTGCGACGGCGACCTGGTCTACGTCGCCGACACCAAGAGAGGGCTGCGCGTCTTCGACCTGAACCGGGTGCTGGACCTGCGTACCGCCCAGAGCGACCTGGGCGATCCCAAGCGGGTCGGGCGGCACGACGGCAAGTTCCACGCGTTCGGCTACCGGTACGTGATACCGCAGACCGACTTCTGGCGGGTGGCGACGGCGGGGCCGCTCTTCTCGTTCGTCTCGATCGACCGCAGCGGCGGCACGCCGCGGCTGATCAGCGGCGAGTACCGGGAGAGCGACCCGGGCGGCTGGGTGGCCCGCTGGGACCTCGGCATGTCCGGCGGCGAGCCCGCCGACGCCTTCGTGATGGGACATCCCAAGATCCAGGGAGCCATCTCGTGGGGCGGGAAGTGGTACCTGAGCCAGGCAGCCGGCGCGGCGGCCAACGGCAGGTTGCTCGTCTACACCGACGGCGAGCTGGAGACGAGGGGGTTCCCCGTCGGCCCGGAGGACCTGACGGTGCGGGACGGCAAGCTGTGGAGCGTCACCGAGTTCAGGAACAAGCGGGTCATCTTCGGCGTCCCTCTGTGAGGCTGGTGAGGTGCTCGTACAGGACCTCGCGGTAGTGGCGGTCGAAGTCGTCGTAGCGGGACCGCAGCTCGGCGCCCGGCCAGTCGTCCGGTAGCAGCTCCTCAGGGAGCAGCGGGTCGGCCAGGAGGTGGCGCAGCACGGCGGCCGAGACCAGGAAGCCCTCGGCCAGGCCGTCCGCCCGCTCCAGGGCCCGCTCCAGCCGGCGGGCCTCCCCCGCCCAGCCGTCCAGGTCCCACAGCAGGGGGGTGGGGTCGCCGTGCGGGCGGCCGTCGATCAGCGTGCACTGCGCGGTGACGGTCTCCGGCCACTCGCGCACCAGGTTGGCCGGCCGCATCCAGGTGCCCTCGCGCAGCTCGGCCAGGCGCAGCGCGGTCATCGTGTGCCGGAACGCGGCCCGGTCGGCGGGCGCGCGCCGCTCCGCGGTGACCACGGCCACCTCCCACGTGCCGTCCCACGGCCTGGTGTGCGGGTCGCGGCTCTCGTCCTGCCTGGCCTGGCGCTCGACGAGCCGCTCCGACAGCGTGTAGTGGCGGCCGTCCTGGATGAGGTCGCCCGCCGCGACCATGCGCGACAGCGCCACCCGTACGGTGCCCTCGGCGATGCCGAACAGCGCGCCGATGCGCACCAGATGACGGGCCGGCAGGCGCGGCGGATGGCTGCCCAGCAGCGCGCTCAACACGGCCGATCTGGCACTCAGGTTGTTACGCTCTTCCATCGCGTGTCGAGTATATGTAACACTCGCGAGTATGGGGCGCTATCTCATCGAACCTTTCGACCGCAGCGACCGCTACGCCACCGAGCGCTACCAGGGCGCGGCCGGGCGCAACTGGTGGACCTGCGATCCCACGCTGCGCCTGCTCATGCGTCGCCACCTGGGTGCGGGATTCGCCTGGGCCGAGCCGCATCTGGAGAGGCTGGGCGCGCTGACGGGCGGGCTCGTCGCCGAGTGCGCCGAGGAGACCGATCGCAACCCGCCGCGGCTGGAGAAGTACGACAAGTGGGGCAGGGACGTCAGCCAGGTCGTCATGCCGCCGTCGTTCCAGGCGGCCAGGCAGGCGCTCATGGAGGACAACTTCACCTCGCCGTCGTTCGCCGAAGAGGCCCGGGCTCATGGGGCGAATCCGGCCGCGCTCGCCGCCGCCTGGACGTATCTGCTCGACCAGGCCGACATCGGGATGGGCTGCGCGCTCGGCACGGGCGGGGACATGGTGGTCTCCCTCGCGGAGAAGTACGCGCCGCAGGACGTACGCGATCGGGTGCGGGAGATCTTCGCCAACGGCTTCTACTCCGGCGAGGCCGCTCAGATGTTCACCGAGCGGACGGGCGGCTCGGACCTGGCGGCGCTGGAGGCCACGGCGGTCCCCGCCGGCGACGCGTGGCTGCTGACGGGGTTCAAGTGGTTCGCGTCCAACGCCAACGGCTCCGCGTTCGTGGTGCTGGCCAGGCGCACTGACGGGGCCGTTTCGCCGTTCCTCGTGCTGTGGGAGCGGCGGGACGGGACCCGCAACGGGGTGCGGATCAGGCGGCTCAAGGACAAGCTCGGCACCAGGTCGGTCGCCTCGGCCGAGGTCGAGTTCGCCGACGCGGAGGCGTTCCCCTTGTCGGGTGAGGGCTCCGGCTCGGGGCTCGGGACCATGATGAAGCTCACCAACGCCTCCAGGCTCGGCGTGGCCATGATGGGCGCCGGCGTGGCCAGGCGGGCGCTGGTGGAGTCGATCTGCTACGCCAGGGCGCGCGAGGCGTTCGGGCGGCCGCTCATCGACCAGCCGCTGATGCGCCGCAAGCTCGGGGAGCTGATCGTCGAGGTCGAGGCCGCCCAGGCTCTCGTCTTCGACGGCCACGTCGGTCCCCGCCTGCGCCTCGCCCCCGCCCTGATCAAGCTCCGCGCCGCCCGGCTCGGCGTGACGGCGGCCAGCGACGCGATCGAGGTGCACGGGGGCAACGGCTACATCGAGCAGTGGCCGGTGGCCCGGCTGCTGCGCGACGCCCAGGTGAACCCGATCTGGGAGGGCGGCGACAACATCCTCTGCCTCGACGTGCGGCGCGCCATGGTGAAGGAGCAGGCCCACCTGCCCTTCCTCGACCGCCTGCGCGACCTGGCCACCTCCGACCTGGTGCACGCCCGCGTCGACGACCTCGCCAAGGCCGTCTCGGCATGGGGCGCCCTGGAGCCTTCCGTGGCGGAGGAGCGGTTGTATCCGCTGGCGCAGTTCATGGCCGACGTGTACGCCGCCGCGCTGCTGGAGGACCAGGCCACGTGGGGGCTGGACGACGGGCGCAAGGCACTCGTGGCCCGGCTCTACGCCGAGGCACACCTCGCCGACCACGGCCCGCTACGCGGAATCGACCGCCCGGCGGAGGGCTCCGAGCTGTTCGACGACCTCGTTTCCGGGGCGGTCACGCTCTGACGGCCGCCGGGGTGAGCGGCTCTTCGATTCGCTCACCCCGGCGTTTCCAGCCGTGCTCCAGTGATGTTCAGATGCCGATGAGCCGGACACGGTCGCCGCACAGGCGGGCCATGTCGTCGACGTCGGAGGTCAGCATGGCCACCGGGCCCGGCTGGCTCGCACGCACGCGCTTCGTAGTGTGCTCGAAGTCATGATCCACCCGGAGACGCATCTGGTGTTTCAGCATGCCCTCACACGCGCAGAACGGTGACGTGGCGGCCGGACGGCGTGGTCGCCTGCTCGAAGCCGCCTCGTTCCTTCCAGGGCGGGGCCTCCGGGCGCCGGTCGAAGACCACGAGCACGCCGGTGGGGAGGGTGAGCCGGTCCAGATACTGGTCGAGCTGGGCGAGACCGTCCGGCGTCGGGTCGCTTTCGTTCGCCCGCCGGACCTTCAGCTCCATCGCCTCCCGCTGTAGCAGCCGCTCGTTTCCGGGTCCGGTGTAGGGCCAGCGGAGAAGCACGTCCAGGCGTTTGGTGCCCGCGGCGTACTCTCGGTTGAGATAGCCTCCGCCGTTGACCAGGCGGTGCAGGAAGGCCATGAGGATGATCTGGCAGGCGGCCTCGTGGTAGCCCTCCTGCTGGATGAGGACCTCGCCGTGCTCGCGCCAGAACACGACGAACTCCTTCAGCAGGCGGTCCAGGTCGAAGCGGCCGTCCGGCAGCACGAAGCTGCGTGGATCTGCCATCACGTGCTGTTCCGACGGGGCTCCCAGCACCCGCAGGATGACCTCCCGATAGATCGGGTTCGCCACCTCCGAAGCGGATCCTTGCCTGATCAGGCCCAGATCCCTGACGTAGGACAGGTCGTCGGAGAAGGTGGGGTCGACGTGGGCGAACGATCCGGCCACGACGGGCTCCATCACCCGCTTGACCCGGGGCTCGTGCAGCCGGGCCATCAGCGCGTCCAGATGGGTGGGGCGCGCCCGGATCAACCGTTCTTTGGCCTTCTCCACCTGCTCGGCGGTGATGGCGCCGGTCACTCCCATCTTGAAGGTGATCTCATGGGCGAGGGCGTTGACCAGCCACGGTTGCCCCTGGGTCAGCTCGAAGACCCGGTCCACCGCGTCCTTGGCGAACTCCTGACCGGTCGCCTGGGTGTGCTGGTCGTAGAGCTCGGCGATCTGGTCGGCGGTGAAGTCGCCCAGGCGCAGCGACTCGGCGACGATGTTGAACGGGCTGGCCAGGCTCGATCCGTTGGGATCGCCGCCTGAGGCGACCTTGTAGTCACGCACGTCGCGCAACCCGCACAGCACGACGGACGCGGGGAACGGATGCCCTTCCGGTCGCGCGTTGTGACCGTCGCGGAGCTGGCTGAGGATGCTGACCATGCCGGTGCCCTGCAGGGCGTCGATCTCGTCGAAGAGGAGCACCACCCGGCGCGGGCAGCGGCGGCACCATTGGCTCAGCGCCGAACCGAACCGGCTGCCCGGCGTGACCTGCGGCCAGGGATCCAGTGGCAGCAGCTCCTCTGGCCATCCCGACCGTGCGGCGGCGTCGCGGATGGAATCCAGCAGAAGCGACTCCGCCGCGGCGTAGTCGTCGCCGGCCGCCTTGGCGCGCTCGCAGGAGAACATCAGGGCGGCGATGTCGCCCTCGGCGGTGAGCTCGGACGCCAGGGTGCGCAGCGCTGTCGTCTTCCCGGTCTGCCGGGGCGCGTGCAGCACAAAGTAACGGTCCATGTCGACGAGCACCCGCGCCTGCGGGAGCCGCGGCGTGGGGGGCAGCATGTAGTGGCGCTGCGGGTCGCACGGGCCGGTGGTGTTGAAGAACTTCGCTTGGGGTGGCGGCACGGTCACATTCTGCCACCAATACTATGCCGGCGGTGGGTTGCTGGCCGGAAACCCTGGCTTGGACGTACGCTCCTCACGATCCCCGAGCCCCGAGGAGGGCCGCATGACCGTACGCGTGGAGCGCGAAGGACCGGTCACCACCGTGGTGATCAGCAGGCCGGAGGCGCGCAACGCGGTCGACCGCAAGACCGCCGACGCGTTGTCGGACGCGTTCCGTGACTTCGAGGGCTCCGACTCCGCCGTGGCGGTGCTGTGGGGCGAGGGCGGCACGTTCTGCGCGGGCGCCGACCTCAAGGCGCTCGACAACCACGTCGGCGAGGAGGGCGACGGGCCGATGGGCCCGACCCGGATGCGCCTGACCAAGCCGGTCATCGCCGCCGTGGCCGGGCACGCCGTCGCGGGCGGGCTGGAGCTCGCCCTCTGGTGCGACCTGCGGGTGGCCGAGGAGGGGGCGGTGTTCGGGGTGTTCTGCCGGAGGTGGGGGGTGCCGCTGATCGACGGCGGCACCGTGCGCCTGCCCAGGCTCATCGGCGCCTCGCGGGCCATGGACATGATCCTCACCGGCCGCGCCGTCGAGGGGCGCGAGGCGTACGAGTGGGGGCTGGCCAACCGGCTCGTGCCCGACGGCACCGCCAGGGTGCGCGCCGAGGAGCTGGCCCGCGAGCTCGCCCGCTTCCCGCAGACCTGCCTGCGCGGCGACCGGCTGTCGGCGCTGGAGCAGGCCGGGCTGAGCGAGGAGGAGGCGATGCGGAACGAGCTGCGGCACGGGCTCGTCTCGCTGCCCGACGCCGTGGGCGGCGCCGCCCGGTTCGCCGCGGGCGCGGGCCGCCACGGCGACTTCAGCGACCTCTGAGACGGGCAAGGGTCGCTCGGGGCGTCGCCGTCACCGAAGTTTTGTCGCCCTGCGTTGCTATAGATGGCGCCATCACCTGACACTTCGAGGACAGGGCATTCGATGGCATCAGTGACGTTTCGCGATGAGACCGCGACGGGCCGGGAGCTGGAGGAGTTCTCTCTGCCCGGCCTGCCTGAGCGGATCTCGGCCCGGGAGCTGGTACGGCTGCGCGTGCGCGAGGAGGTGGCCCGCCACAACGCCGCCCCGTCGCATCATTTCCGCGGCCTGGTCAAGCCGAGCGACGCCGAGGTCGAGCTGAACGGCTACCGGATGCGCACCGCGCGCAGGCTGGACTGGGAGAAGCAGGCCGACGCCGCCGAGGCCGCGTTCGCCCGCAACGGATTCCTGCTGCTGGTGGGCGACCGGCAGATCGAGGACCTGGACACCGAGATCGATCTGACCGCCGACCCGGTGGTGTCCTTCGTCAAGCTCGTCCCCCTGGTCGGGGGCTGACGTGAACTGGGACATTCTCAAGGACTCTCCACTCAACAACATGTACAGCTTCGTGTATCTGGCCAACGACCACAAAGAGGTGTTCGAGCGGTTCGACTCCGCCTTCGCCGCTCATGAGCCTTTCGAGGCAGAGGAGTTACGCCTCTTCGCCGTGTGGGCGCAGATGCGGCTCAACCTCGGCTGGGACGGCGGTCACGACCACGACGAACGCCGGCTCGCCGTCATCCGCGAGCTGATCGGCCACATGCCGGAGCTGCCCAAGGTGGTGGTCACCCAGCTGTGGAGCGCGGCCAACGGCCTGATGACCTGGCGGCACACCAACTACGCCGAGCTGTACCGGCTGCCGCTGGCCGCCACCGCCCGGCTCTCCTATCACGAGCGGCGTCAGGTGCTGAACTCCATGCCGAGGTGGTTCGCCCAGCACTGGAAGCCCGCCTGGGAGGTCCTGCGCGAACCGATCGAGGAGCTGCTCACCGAACCGGAGACCGGCGATCCCGGCGCCACGGTCCGCAACATCATGTGGGAGGACGACGCGTTCGCCACCCGGATGATCGCCGATCACGCCGCCCGCCTCGCCGCTCCCGAGGTCCTGCCGTTGCTGCGGCACTGGAACACCGCCACCGCCTCCAAGCCCAGCGCCCGGTGGACGAGGCGGGCTGCCGGGTTGCTGACCCCGCAGGCCGCCGAACTGATCAAGGACATCCTCGCCCAGGTCATCGCCCACCGTGAGGTCACGCTCCGGCACCCCACCCGCGACGGCGAGTGGACCGAGACCGTTTTCCTGCGCGAGCGCACCGCCGTACCGCTGCGCGGCATGGTGTGGACCTGCGAGCTGATCGGCGAGCCGTGGGTGACCGCGCTGCTGGGCGACGTCGCCGTGGCGACCGGCACCGGGATCGGCGGCTCCGGCGCCAACGCGCGCAGCGAGATGCTGGCCAACGCCGCGATCGGGGTGCTGGCCCGGCGTGGCGGTCTGGAGGTGGTCGCCCAGCTGGCCCGGGTACAGGCCAAGGTGCGCAAGAAGACCATCCTCGCGGGCGTGGCCAAGACCTTGGACGCGGTCGCCGGGCAGAGCGGGCTGTCGCCCGAGCAACTGCTGGAGCGCACGGTCCCGACCTTCGGTCTGGGCCTCGACGGCACCCGTACCGAACACGGCCTGCGGCTGACCCTCGGCGGCGTCGTGGACTTCGTCGACCCCGCCGGCAAGATCCGCAAGACCGTCCCCAAGGCCGTCCGCGAGGAGCACAAGGATTTGCTGGCCGAGCTCAAGGCCACCGCCAAGGAGATCAAGAAGGTCTTGCCCGCCGAACGCTTCCGGATCGAGCGTGCGCTGGCCACCGAACGCATCTGGCGCTGGAGAGAGGTGTGCGAGTACTACCTCGACCACCCGGTCACCGGCTCCATGGGCAGGACCTTGATCTGGGAGATCCTCCAGGGACCGGCCGGGCTCCCGGTGCTCGTGGACGGCACCTGGGAGCTGACCGACCCGGACGGGCGCCGCATCCAGCCATACCCCGACACCCCGGTGCTCCTGTGGCACCCCATCTCCCACACCATGGACGAAGTGCGTGCCTGGCGCGACCATCTCATGGAGCACGGCCTGCGCCAGCCGTTCAAGCAGGCCTTCCGCGAGGTCTACCTGCTCACCCCCGCCGAGGAGGAGACCCTTGATCACTCGCGCCGCTTCACCGGTCACCTGCTGCGGTACGGCCAGGCGAAGGCGCTGCTGACCGGACGCGGCTGGACCGGGATGACGCTGGGCCACTGGGGCTGGGAGTACGGCTCCGACCAGGCCGAGGCCGCCAAGGAGCTCCCCGGCGGCCTGGCCGCCCACTGGGGCTTCCACCTGGATGGGGGCTCGTTCGACCGAGACGACCTCGGCACGGTGTCCATCTGCGTCAGCGGCGACCTCCACTTCACCGACGACCGCGGGCGCCGGGTCCCGCTGACCGAGGTGCCCCCGCTGACGTTGTCGGAGGTGCTGCGCGACGCCGACCTGGCCGTCGGCGTCACCTCCACCGGCCTGGACCCCGAGGGCCACGGCGAGTACTGGCAGTCCTACGGCTTCGGCGACCTGACCGAGACCGCCCAGATCCGCCGGGACGCGCTGGCCCGGTTGCTGCCCCGCCTGGCGATCTCCGGCCGCTGCTCCCTCACCGACCGGTTCCTGCGCGTCCGCGGTGACCTGCGCACCTACAAGATCCACCTCGGCTCGGGCAACATCCTCATGGAACCCAACGACGCCTATCTGTGCATCGTGCCCCGCCGCGGTGCCGGCGACCCGGTCTTCCTGCCCTTCGAAGAGGACGGCGGCATGTTGTCCATCGTCCTGTCGAAGGCGTTCCTGCTGGCCGCCGACACCGCCATCACCGACCCGTCGATCACGCGCCAGATCCGGCCCTGAGCGGCGCCGCGGGAGGGGCGCCGCCATGCCCCTCCCGAGGGAGGTCAGCCCTTGATCTGCCGGACGATGGTCTCGTCGGTGATCCGGCTGTCCCCGGCCAGGAGGAGGGCCTTGCTGAGGATGAGCGCGAGGCGCCCGTCGTCCTCGAACGGCAGGAACAACCCCCCGTCGCGGTCGGGCGCCGAGACGATGCACAGGTAGACGTCGCCGGGCTCCATGAGGACGTTGGCGCTGCCCAGGTGGATCTTGTAGGTGCGCAGGTCGCCGCGGACGACGAGGTAGCGCTCTGTGAGGGAGCAGCGCTCGGCGATCGCCAGGCGCGGCAGCAGCCGGGCCAGCGCGTCGCGGCGCACCTCGGCCGACGGCGGCAGCTCGCCGAAGGACGCCGCGTGCCAGTAGGCGAGATGGCGGTCGTGCCCGCGGTCGGCCCACTCCGGGTCGGCCGCGATCGAGGTCACCGCCACGAACAGGTCCACGTCCCGCATGGCCTCGCTGAACACCAGCGCCGGCACCTCGGCCAGCGGCGCCTCCCGCCACTCGCCGTCCACCCTCCGGTGGAAGCGCACCTGGTCGGTGGAGGCGTGCTCGCCCGGATCCCCGTACAGGTAGTCGTGGAAGAACGACGCCCGCCACTGTCCCTCGGCCAGCACCCGCGTGGCCTGGCCCCCGCCGCCGCCGTCCCATGGGCCGAGCATGTCGGCCCGCCACCCCCGGACCTTGAACATCGCGTACAGCCGCCGGTAGTCCACGACGTGTCCGGCGAAGCGGTTGGAGTAGACGGCGGTCCGCTCCTCCGCGGGTGTCAGCGGGTAGACCTCGCGGAACGCCTGCTTGAACGGCTGCCTGATGCGCCCCTCGGCCACGGCCTCCCGCCAGCCGGTCACCTCGGCGAGCGTCGCCCGGGCGGGATGCCAGAGGCGTACCCGCCGGCCCTCCAGCCCGCCGAGCGCGGCCCGCCACTCCCCTGGCGCGACCTCGGCCTCCCAGATCAGCCGCGCGGCCACGGTGGCGGCGATCGGATGCGCCGCGATCTGCTCGCGCCAGGTGTCGTACGGCTGCGCGGCCTCGCCGGCGAAGCCCGCCTCCAGCGCCCTGACCAGGGTCGTCACCTGCCGCTGCACTTGCTTGACCAGCTCGCGCACCCGCTTGACCTCATCGGGACGCTCCTTGCGCAACGCCGCGGGCACGGCCTTGAGCCGCCGGTCCCCGTGCCACCAGGACAACGCGAACTCGCCGTCCGCACCGGCCGCCACGACCGCCCGGTGCTCGCCCATCGGCACCTCCAGCCGCCCGCCCGGGCCGAACCCGAGATCCGGCATGCGGAAGGCCACCTCGACCCGGTCCGCGAGCCCCGGCTCGGCCTTCCTGATCATCCGATCGAGCTGCTTGACCACCCCGGCGTGCCGGGTGAGCGCGCGGGCGGTGCGCAGCGCCGTGATCGCCTCCGGCGTCGGGAACCGTTCGACCGCCCGCGCCACCTCGTACAGCAGCGCCTGCGAGGGCAGGGTCTTGGCCGTCGTGGGGGCGACGGCGACCCGGGAGAGCAGGCGGTCGAGCAGCTCGGGAAGCCACGGCTCGTCGCGGAACAGCGCCAGCCGCGCGGCCCGCCCGATCGCCCCCGTCTCGGCCGGTCCGAACGCCTTGTCCGCCCGGTAGGGGAGCTCGCCCGCGTGGATCGCCGCCAGCCGGTCATCGGCGGCCTCCAGCGTCGAGCGGGCGAAGTCCACGTACGCCGGCATCGCGGCCAGCCGCTCCCAGACGTCGGTCAGCTCCGGCGGCGACCCGTACGACCGGGCCCCGATCTCGGCCAGCAGCGCCCTGCCCGCCGGGTCCAGGCCCATGAGCAGCTCTAGCTCGGCGGCCGCCAGCGGCTCCTGCCGCTCCTGCATGATCTCGGCCACCTCGTCCATCCCGGCCAGGCCCGCCACGGCCAGGAGCGCGTACGGGTGCTCGGTCCGCTTCTCCCGGACCATGAACTCGATCAGGGTGCGCGCCGGCGCGGCGAGTGCGGCCGACGGCGCACCGCCGGGGCAGCGCAGCAGCGCGGCCGCCGCCAGGCACAGGTCGGCCCACTTACGGCCGGCCAGGCCGTCGACCAGGGCCTCGTACAGCGCCACGCACGACTCGGGGCTGAAGGACGGCTGCCGCTGCCTGACCTCGTCCTCGACGATGACCCTCGCTGAGAACGCCGGGCCGCCGCTGGTCACGCGATAGGCGAGCGGCAGCAGGGCGCCCAGGTCGGCCGCGGTGAGCTGCGGCCCGGCCTGCCGGAAGACGAGATGCCCGGCGCCGGGCTCGGTGAACTGGTCCTGGAGCCGCTGGGCCGTGGGGGAGAGCTGCATGTGGTGTTTCCCTTGGTCTGCCAGAGGACCGTCAACCTTGATCCTCGCTTTCACCGCAGGAGAATGCCGCACCCCACCGACAGAAGCCAGTCCCGGGCTGCCCGGACGCGGCTCTACCCCAGCACGGGGAAGTTCGCCCTGATCACGCCGTGCGGGTCGCGGGCGCGCTTGAGGTCGCGCAGCCTGGCCAGCGACTCGCCAGGGAACGCCGCCGCGGCCTGCTCGCCCCCGTGCAGCATCGTGTACGGCTTGCGCCCGCTGGTGACCGGCACCAGCGCTTTGCCCAGCCGCTCGAGGCGGTCGGCCGTCGCCTCGCCAGGCAGGCCGAACGCGTAGATCAGGTACGGCTCGTCCAGGTGCCCGGCGGCGCCGCCGCCGTCCGCGGGCCTGGCCAGCGCGCCGCCCAGATGCCGGATCTGCACGCTCACCAGCGGGTCGATCGGCTCGCCCAGCAGCACGCCCGCCACCTGGTCGTCCAGCCCGGTCAGCAGCTCGCACCGGCTCGCCCCCGGCGAGGGGTCGGTGGGCTCGTCGCAGATGGAGCCCAGCTCGGCCACCGGCAGCAGCCGCCTGTTGTCGCTGACGGCCCCGCCGATCAGGTCGAAGGGCCGCAGCAGCCCGCCCGGGTCACGGCCCAGGTACGTGCTGTCGATCATGACGAACCCGGGGCCGCCGGGGATCTGCAGCAGGTCGAACCAGACCGTCAGCTCGTCCGGCGCGGACGCGGTGACCTCGCGGAAGGCGGCCAGCACCTCGGGCGCCCGCTCGATCGGCCACATGATCCGCCCGCCGTGCAGGAAGGGGGCGGGACGCAGCTCGAACTCCACCGCCGTCACGATCGCGAAGTCGCCGCCGCCGCCCCGCAACGCCCAGAACAGCTCGGGGTCCCGATCGGCGCTCACCCTGATCCGGGTGCCCTCGGCGTCCACCGCGTCGAAGGCCAGCACGCTGTCGGCCGCGAAGCCGTACTTCCTGCTGAACCAGCTCAGCCCGCCGCCCAGCGTGTACCCGGTCACGCTCACCACGGGCGAGCTGCCCGCCAGTCCGGTCAGCCCGAGCGGGCTCGCCGCCGCCAGCACCTCGCCCCACTTCACGCCCGCGCCGACGCGCGCCACTCCGTTCTCGATCTCCACGCCGCCGAGCCCGCCGGTGCGCAGCAGGATCGTGTCCTCGGCGTCGCCGGAGGCGCCGTGGCCGCTCGGCTGCGCGGTCACCGACAGCCCGTGCAGGCGGGCGTAACCGACCGCGGCCGCCACGTCGTCGGCGTCGGCCACCTCCACGACCGCGCGCACCGGCTGGTCGACGGCCAGGTTCCACGGCTTGCGCGCCTCGTCGAAACCCTCGTCGCCGGGGAGGAGCACGCGGCCGTTCGTCAGATTCTTCAGCTCGTTCATGCGTCCAGAGTGCTGTTTAGGACTTGGGGAGGAGTTGGGGTTGACTTGGGGTTCGTGGAGTTGAGACTGTTCGGCCCGCTTGAGGTGGACGGCGACGAGGGTGACCGGCTCGACCTCGGCACCCGCAAGCAGCGGGCGGTCCTGGCCAGGCTGGCGCTCGAGCCCGGCCGCGTCGTCCCGCTCGACCAGCTGATCGAGGAGCTGTGGGCCGGGGAGGCGCCGGCCAAGGCCACGGCGACGCTGCAGGCGTACGTCTCGCATCTGCGGCGGGTGCTCGAGCCGGACCGCAAGCCGCGCACGCCACCCCAGGTGCTGCTCACCCGCGAGCCCGGCTACCTGCTGAACGTCACGCCCGGCCAGACCGACGTGGGCCGCTTCGCCGCATGGGCCGCCGACGGCGCGCGCCTGGTGAAGCAGGGGCGGCACGCGGAGGCGGCCCGGGTGCTGGACCGGGCGCTCGCGCTGTGGCGCGGGGAGCCGCTGGCCGAGTTCCCCGATCTGGCGCCGGTGGCGTCCGCGCGGCTGGGCGAGCTGCGGCTCGCGGCCGAGGAGGACCGTCTGGAGGCGCGGCTGGCGCTGGGCGAGGCCAGCGTGCCCGACCTGGAGGCGCTGACCGAGGCGCATCCCTACCGGGAGCGGGCGTGGGGGCTGCTGGTGCTCGGGCTGTACCGGGCGGGGCGCCAGGCCGACGCGCTGGCGGCGCTGCGCAGGGTGCGCGCCCTGCTCGCCGACGAGCTGGGGATCGAGCCGGGGCCGGAGCTGAAGCGGCTGGAGCAGGCCGTGTTCGAGCAGGCGCCCGAGCTGGACGCGGCGACGCCCGCGAGAGGCAGCCATGACGGCGGGGCCGCGCCCGCGGACGGTCCCAGGCCCGCGCCCGCCTTCGACGGCGACAGGCTCGTGGCCAGGCAGGCAGAGCTGCGTGCCCTGGAGGAGCTGCTGTCCGAGGCCAGACGGGGCAGGGGCGGGCTGGTCCTGGTCACCGGCGAGGCGGGCATCGGGAAGACGAGCCTGGCCAGGGCCGCCGCCGACCTCGCCGCCGCCAGGGGCTTCAGGGTGGAATGGGGGCGCTGCCTCGACGGCGGCGCCGCTCCGGCGTTCTGGCCCTGGGCCAGGGCGGGCCTGATCCCGCCGCGCCCGCACGCCGAGCTGTTCGACCTGTACGACGCCGTGCTGTCCGAGCTGCGCAAAGGACCCCTGCTGGCGGTGCTCGAGGACCTGCACTGGGCGGACGCCTCCTCGCTGAAGCTGCTCGGCCACGTGGCGGGCGAGCTGGCGAGGACCTCCGCGCTCGTCGTCGCCACGCTCAGACCGGAGCCCGGCGAGCACCCCGAGCAACTGCGCGAGACCCTGGGCGCGCTGGCCAGGGAGGGACACAGGCTGCCGCTGAAGCCGTTCGACGCCTCGGGCGTACGCGACTACCTGCGCCTGCACGATCTGGCGGCCGACCCGCAGGAGCTGCTCGACCGGTCGGGCGGCAACCCGTTCTACCTCACCGAGCTGCTCCGCCTGCCCGAACCCGAGCGCCACCTCGTCCCTCCGGGCGCCCGCGCCGTCATCGAACGCAGGCTGGCCCGCCTCCCCGAACCCACCCAGGAGCTGCTCAGAGCCGCCGCGGTCGCGGGCCGCGAGGTGGAGCTGGACCTGCTGACCGCCCTCGTGGACCGCCCGGTCGAGGAGGTCATGTCGCAGCTGGAGCCCGCGCTGGCCGCCGGGCTGCTCGCCGAGGCCGCCGACTACCGCTTCTCCCATGCCCTGGTACGACAGGCCCTCGACGCGGGGCTCACCAGGCTGGACCGCGCCCGCCTGCACCTGCGGGCCGCCGGACACCTGGAGACCGTGCCCGGCGCCGATCCCGTGCTGCTGGCGGGCCACTTCGCCGCCGCGGCCAGGCTGGGCGGCGCTCCCAAGGCCGTCACGTACGCCACGCGGGCCGCCAGGCAGGCCGCGCAGCGGCACGGCTACCAGGAGGCCGTCCAGCTGTGGGAGCTGGCGCTCGATCACCTGCCGCCCGGCGGCTCGCCCGAACGCTGCCGCGTGCTGACCGAGCTGGGCCAGGCCCGCCGCACGCTGGGCGACGCCGAAGGCGCCTACCGCGAGCTGACCGAGGCCATCGCCCAGGCCCAGCGGCTCGGCGACAGGGACGCCCTGGTGGCGGCGGTCTCGGTCTTCGGCGGCCTGTCGGTGTGGAACTGGCGCCCGTACGGCACGGTGGACGAGGACATGGTCGCGATCCTGGAGGACCTGCTGGCGGGCGACCTCGACGACCGGTCCAGGGCCGCGCTCCTGGGCACGCTCGGCACCGAGCTGCACTACGGCCCCCGGCGCGCCGAAGGCGAGCGGCTGGCGCTCGAGGCGATCGGCCTGGCCCGCCGCTCGGGCGACTCCATGCTGCTGGCCAGGGCGCTCAACAACTATTTGATCGCGAGCTTCGTCCCTGGCCGCAACCCCGAGCGGCTGGCGGCAGCCGAGGAGATGCTGGCCCTGCCCGGGCTGCCCAGGGAGGCCAGGCTGGTGGCTCGGGTGCTGCGCATGGCGTGCCTGCTGCGCGCGGGCGAGCTGGCCGAGTGGAGCCGGGACCTGGCCCGCTGCGAGCAGCTGCTCCACGAGGTGGACCGGCCCGAGCTGGAGGCGATGGTCCGCGTCGCGCAGACCGCCGACCACGCCTTGCACGGCCGGTGGGCGGAGGCGGAGGCGCTGGCCGAGCACTTCCCCACGATCTCCTACGGCGCGAGCCTGTGGGGCCAGGAGGCCCGCCGCCTCGGCGTCCTCTACACGTGCCGGCGCGGCCAGGGCCGGGTGGCGGAGCTGCTGGACGAGCTGGTGGCCGCGGGCGACCGTCCGCTCATGAGCATGGTGCGCCCGCTCGCCATCCTGGCCTGCCTGGACGTGGGCCGCACCGGACAGGCGCGGCAGCTCGTCGAACGGTGGGGCGTGGACCTGCGGGAGGACTGGTCGGCGGACTTCTTCTTCCCGGTCTGGGGCCTCGTGGCCGCCCAGCTCGGCACCCCCGACCCCGGGGAGATGTACGAGCGGCTGCTGCCGATCGCCGGCCAGCCCATCGTCATGGGCACGGGCAGCGCGGCCCTGGGCTCCGTGCAGGACGTGCTGGCCGAGCTCGCGCTCCGGCTCGGCCGTACGGACAAGGCGCTCGAGCACAACCAGGCGGCCATCGCCACGCACCAGCGGCTGGGCCTGGCCTACCTGGAGTCGCGCAGCCGCGCCCGCCGCGCCGAGCTGACGCCCTGAGCCTTGTCGGTGGCCCCGCGTATGGTGACCCTATGCCTGTCATCGAGGTCGCCGGGCGCGAGGTCCGCATCACCAGCCCGGACAAGGTCGTCTTCCCGCAGACCGGCCACACCAAGCTCGACCTGCTCGGCTACTACCAGGCCGTGGGCGAGGCGGCGCTGCGGGGCGTGCACGGGCGGCCGATGGTGCTCAAGCGGTTCGTGCACGGCATCGAGCAGGAGGCCTTCTTCCAGAAGCGCGCCCCGGCCAAGCGGCCCGACTGGATCGAGGTGGCCGAGCTGAAATACCGCTCGGGGCTCAGCGCCGAGGAGGTGGTCTGCACCGACCTGGCCCAGCTGCTCTGGGTCGTCAATCTGGGGTGCGTCGACCTCAACCCCCATCCGGTGCGCTCCGACGACCTGTCCAGGCCCGACGAGCTCCGCATCGACCTCGACCCGGTGCCCGGCGTGCCGTGGTCCGACGTGCTGGCGACCGCCCAGGTGGCGCGCGAGGTGCTGGCCGATCACGGGCTGGTCGCCTGGCCCAAGACGTCCGGTTCGCGGGGGTTCCATGTGTACGCGCGGATCGAGCGGCGCTGGCCGTTCGCGAAGGTGCGCAAGGCGGCCGAGACGGTGGCCCGCGAGGTCGAGCGGCGGGCGCCCGAGCTGGCCACCAGCCGGTGGTGGAAGGAGGAGCGGCACGGCGTGTTCGTCGACTTCAACCAGAACGCCTACGACCGCACGGTGGCCTCCGCCTACTCCGTGCGCGCCGTGCCCGACGCCCGGGTCTCGACGCCGCTGACCTGGGACGAGGTGCCCGGCTGCCGCCCCGAGGCGTTCACCGTCGACACGGTGCCCAAGCGGCTGGCCTCGGCCGGCGACCCGTGGGAGGACATGGACCTGCACCCGGGCTCGCTCGACGGGCTCCTGGCGCTGGCCGAGGAGCTCGGGCCCGCGCCCAAGGCGCCCAAGGGCGCGGGGCGCCGGCAGCAGACCATGCCCGTCATCGAGATCGCGCGGGCGGAGCACAAGGACGAGGCGCTGGCCGGGTTCGAGCGGTGGAAGGCCCGCCATCCGGAGGCCGCGGCCCGCCTGGAGCCCGCCGATGTGCTGGTGGACGGCATGCGGGGGCGCAGCAGCGTGTGGTATCGCGTCCGGGTCAACCTCCAGCACGTCCCGGAGGAGCTGCGGCCGGGGCAGGAGCCGCTGGAGGTCGACTACGACCCCTGGCGCGGCGCCGCGGGCCCCGCCCCGAGCTGACCGTCGCGTTCCAAGCGTCCGTGGTGAGGTCCTGGCGGAGCCGTACTCACCCCGCGCCCACATTGGCGCCGGGCCCAGGTCGCCCTCCAACCAGGCCTTCCGTGATCCGGCAACTGGCTCGAAGGCTAAGCTCGTGAGATGCGAGCGGTTGCGTTTGACATCTTCGGCGGGGAGCTTGACGTGCGCGAGCTCCCCGACCCGTCCCCCGCGCCACATGGGGCGGTGATCAGGGTCGAGGCGACGGGGCTGTGCCGGTCCGACTGGCACGGCTGGCAGGGGCACGACCCCGACATCAAGGTCCTGCCCCACGTGCCGGGCCACGAGCTGGCGGGCATCGTCGAGGCGGTGGGCCCCGACGTGCGCGGCTGGCGGCCGGGGGCGCGCGTGACCGTCCCGTTCATCTGCGCCTGCGGCACGTGCCCGTCCTGCGCCACCGGCGACCAGCAGGTGTGCGAGCGCCAGACGCAGCCGGGCTTCACGCACTGGGGTTCGTTCGCCGAGTACGTGGCCATCGACCACGCCGACGTCAACCTGATCGCGATCCCCGAGGACATGGCCTTCGTCACCGCTGCCGGGCTCGGCTGCCGCTTCGCCACCGCGTTCCGCGCCGTGGCGCAGGTCGGCGAGGTGCGGCCCGGCGAGTGGGTGGCGGTGCACGGCTGCGGCGGCGTGGGCCTGTCGGCCGTGATGATCGCGACGGCCGCCGGGGCTCGCGTGGTGGCCGTGGACGTCAGCACCGACGCCCTGCACCTGGCTGAGCGGGCGGGGGCCACGCACTTCGTCAACGGCTCGGCCGGTGACGCGGCGGCCCAGGTCAGGGAGCTGACCAGGGGCGGTGCTCACGTGTCCATCGACGCGCTGGGCAGCCCGCAGACATGTGCCGCCTCCGTCGAGAGCCTGCGCCGCAGGGGCCGTCACGTCCAGGTGGGGCTGCTGCCGGGAGGGCCGACGCCGGTGCCGATGGGCCGGGTGATCGGCCACGAGCTGCGGCTGCTGGGCAGCCACGGCATGGCCGCGCACGCGTACCCGCCGATGCTGGAGATGATCAGGGCCGGCATCCTCCACCCCGACCAGCTCGTCACCCGCACGATCGGGCTGGCCGACGCCGGCAAGGCGCTGGCCTCGATCGGATCGGTGCCGGGCGTCACGATGATCACTCCTCGATCCGGCCACTGATCGTCTCGAGTCTGAGCCCGTTCGCCGCAAATCTGGTAATCATCCTGACCATCATGTAACAAGACTTTTCACGATCGAGTCAATACGTCAGGATTGAGAGGCCCGCAGACGTGTAAGCCTGGCCTACCGCAAGGACGCATAGTGATCCGAACGTTACTCGCAGAGGATATGCATCTGGTACGCGGAGCGCTGGTGGCGCTGCTGGCTTATGAGGAAGACATCGAAGTCGTGGCCGAGGTCTCCAGGGGAGATCACATCCTGGCCGCGGCCAACGCCTGCCGCCCCGACGTCGCCGTGCTCGACATCGGGCTGCCCGGCAAGGACGGGCTGGCCGCCGCCGGCGAGCTGCACGAGAAGCTGCCCGAGTGCGGGGTGCTCATCCTGACCGGCGTGGGCACGCCGGGCCTGCTCAAACGGGCGCTCGACGTGCACGTGCGGGGGTTCATGGCCAAGGACGCGCCGCCGGAACGCCTGGCGGACGGCATCCGCAGGGTGGCCGACGGCGAGCGGGTCATCGACTCGGAGCTGGCCATCGCGGCCATGCGCCCGGCCGATGCGCCGCTGACCCAGCGCGAGCTGGACGTGATCGGGGCCGCGGCGGACGGGGCGTCGATCGGGGAGATCGCCGCGTCGCTGTTCCTGTCCGAGGGCACCGTGCGCAACTACCTGTCCAAGAGCACGAACAAGCTGGGCGCCCGCAGCCGGATCGACGCCATCCGCATCGCCAGGGAGTCAGGCTGGATCTAGGCCCGTGTGGGCGGCGAGGAAGGCCAGGGCGTCGGCCGCCAGGCCGACCGACCGGCTGGCCGCCCGCGCGCCGTGCCCGACGTCCGTCTCGTACCTGAGCAGGACCGGCCGGTCGCCGCCCGTCGCCCACTGCAGGGCGGCGCACATCTTGCGCGCGTGCATCGGGTCGACCCGCGTGTCGCCCGCCGAGACCGTGAACAGCGTGGCCGGGTAGTCCAGCCCCTTGTTGATGTGGTGGTAGGGCGAGTAGGCCAGCAGCCAGCCGAGCTGCTCGGGGTCGTCGGGGTCGCCGTACTCGCCGGTCCAGGAGGGGCCGAGGCCGCTCAGGTGGTAGCGGGCCATGTCGAGCAGGCCCGCCGAGCAAACCGCCGCCGCGAACAGTTCCGGCCGCTGTGTGAGGGCCGCGCCGATGAGCAGGCCGCCGTTCGACTCGCCCCAGATGCCGAGCTGCCCGGGCGTGGTCCAGCCGTCGGCGATCAGCTTCTCGGCTGCGGCCACGAAGTCGTCGAACACGTTCTGCTTGCGGTCCAGCATGCCGTCCCGGTGCCAGCCCTCGCCCTCCTCGCCGCCGCCCCTCAGGTTGGCGACGGCCAGCACGCCGCCCGCCTCGACCCAGGCCAGGGAGTCGGCGGCGTAGCCGGGCATGAGGGGGATGCCGAAGCCGCCGTACCCGGTGAGGATCGTGGGACGGGGGCCGCTCGGCGACGGGCGCGCGACGACGACCATGCGGACGCGGGTGCCGTCGGCCGAGGTGTACTCGATGTGGTGGCTGCGCACGGAGGGCAGCGCGGACCGGCCCGGCGCGGCCGACCAGAGGGTGGTGTCGCCGGTGCGGGCGTCGTAGCGCCAGATCTCGGGGGGCGTGACGGCGTCGGTGTAGGCGAACCAGGCCTCGGGGCCGCCGTCCGGGCGGGAGGTCAGCGAGGCGATCGTGCCGCTGCCGGGCAGCGGCACGCTGCCCAGCCGCCGCCCGGTGCGGGCCTGGTGCACGGCGATCTCGCCGACGGCGTGGCGGGTCCTGGCGACGAGCAGCCGGTCGCCGTCGAGCACGGTGAACGCGCCCAGGACCGCCTCGGGGTCCTCCGGGATCAGCTCCCGCCACGCGGCGGGCTGCTCGGGGTCGGCCACGCAGAGCCTGCGCCTCGGCGCGTCCCTGTCGGTGACCAGGTAGAGGCGGCCGTCACAGGCCACCGCGCCCGCCGTGCGCGCGTGCACGCCCTCCTGTACGGGCCGGGGCTCCGGGTCGCTGCGCGAGAGGTCGGCCAGCCAGAGCGAGTTGCCCGTCGGGGTGCCCGCGGAGATCGTCAGCCAGCGGCCGTCGGCGCTGATCTGCACGCTGTAGGAGACGGGACCCCTGGTGAAGAAGGGGACGTCGGCCGCGACGCCGATCCTGTGCAGGTGAACGCCCTCCTGGAAGCGCACGTAGTAGAACGCCTCACCGCCCGGCAGCCAGGCGACCGCCGAGTAGCGGCAGCCGCTGATCGGCCCGTCGATGACGCGCCCGGTGTCGACCTCCCTGACGTAGAGGTCCGCCCGCTCGTCACCGCTTCGCGAGATCTGGTATGCCAGGCGGCGCCCTTCGAGGTCGGGCTGCCAGTCGTCCAGCGTCGTGAGCCCCGTGGGGTCGAGCTCCATGGGGTCGATCACGACGCGGTCGTCGCAGTAGAGGACCGGGTGCTCCTGCGAGGTGGACTGGCGCAGGTGGAAGCGCCGCCCGCCGCGCCACACCGGCGAGGTGACCAGGCCTGTCTCCCTGAGCTCGGTGAGCCGGGCCAGGAAGCGCGCACGCTGGGGCAGCTTGGCTGCGCCGTCGCGCCACAGCCGGTCCTGCGCCGCCAGCCAGGCCTCGGTGCCGGGGGCGTGGGGGTCTTCGAGCCAGCGGTACGGGTCGTCGATCTCGAGGCCGTGGCGGCGGTCGGTGATGGGGAAGCGTTCGGCGGACGGATAGTTGTCTGGAAATTTCATGACACGGGCTCCGGGTGCCAGTGGCCGGCCAGGTCGGCGTAGAGCGGAGAGACCCTGACCAGCTCGTCATGGGTGCCGATGGTCACCCGGGTCCCGTCCATGAGGAGGATGCGGCGGGCGCGCAGCGCCGAGGTGAGGCGGTGCGCGACGACGATGAGCGTGCCGCCGCGCCGCGCGAACGCGGCCTCGGCTGTCGCCTCGGCGGCGGGGTCGAGGTGGCAGGTGGCCTCGTCGAGGATGACCAGGGGCGCGGGGGTGAGGTAGGCGCGGGCGAGCGCGACCAGCTGCCGCTGCCCGGCCGACAGCGCCGCCGGGTCCAGCTGGGCCTCGTAGCCGCCCAGCTCGTCCACCAGCTCACGGGCGCCGACGGCGGCGACGGCCTCGTCCAGCCGCTCCCCCGGGTCTCCGGCGGCCAGACAGGTGAGGTTCTCCATCAGCGTGCCGCGGAAGACGTACGCCTCCTGGGGGATCAGCACGCGGACGGCGGGGTCGACCTGGTCGGCGGGGACGCCGCCGACCAGCGCCTCTCCCTTGGCGGGCCGGAGCACGCCGCTGACCAGGGCGGCCAGCGTGGACTTGCCCGCGCCGCTGGGCCCCACGACCGCCAGGTGGTCGCCCTCGGGGATGACGAGGTCGAGGCCGTCGAGGACGGGGGCGGAGTGGGGGCCGTACGCGAAGGTGACGGAGGCGAGCCGTACGTCGGCGGCGGCGGGGCGGATGCCCGGCCGCCGCGGCGGGGCGGGCGGCGTGGCGGCGGCGATGCGGCCCAGCGTGGCGACCAGCCGGACGCCGCTGACGCCGAGGCCCTGCACGAGCCCGCCGAGCGCGGGGGCCAGCGACTGCGTGACGTAGGCGAGCGTGCCGACGATCACGCCGGCGCCGAGGCCGCGCTCCAGCAGCCATGGCGTCCCGGCCAGCACGAGCACGACGGGCAGCCAGCCGCCGACGGCGAGGGCGGCCGTGCGGGCGGCGGTCACCCCGGCGAGCGCCCGTGCGGCGGCGGCCTGCGCGCCGACCTGGTGATCGAGCCGCTCGGCCGTGCGTTCCTGCAGGCCGCACGCCTCGATGTCGCGCAGCCCGCCGGCCATGGCCGTCATCGCGTCGGCCAGCCGCTCGTCGGCCAGCAGGAACGCCCGCTGCCTGCGCGCGAGGGCGGGCAGCGACGCCAGGAACAGCCCGAGCCCGGCGGCGAACGGCGGCAGCACGAGGGCGATCGCCTGCGGCGCCAGCGTCACCAGCCCCAGCACCACGCTGATGACCGTGAACGCGAACCCCCTGACGGTGGTGACCACGGCCGCGAAGGCGTCCCTGGCCAGCTCGACCTGGAGCGTCGCCCTGGCCACCGCGGCGCTGTCCCGCCTGGCGGCCTGGCGCAGCGTCCCTTCGACGACGTGCGTCAGCAGGTCGTCCCTGAACGGCTCCGCCACCCCCGCCACGCACAGCACGACCTGCCGCGCGGCCACGGCCGCGACCAGCCACGCGACGCCGAGGGCCGCCAGCCACCCGAGCCCGGTCATGGGCTCGGCCTTGGCGAACCCGTCCTCGATGGCCCGGGCGACGGCGTGCCCGATGAGGAACGCGGGCGCGGCCTCCAGCACGGACCAGAGCCCGAGGGCGACGAGCCGCCGCGGCTCCCGCCCCAACGCCCGCCAGAACCCGAATGTCACGCCGCTGTGCCCCCGTTCCCTCCGTGCTCCGTCCACCTCGCCGGTTCGGCGCGGCTCCCGCCGCCACCCGGCTCCCCCCGGTGCGCGGCGCGGCGGCCTCACGGCTCCGTCCCCTGGAAGACCGCCCGGTAGGCGGGGTCCTGCCACAGCACGTCGTGGGGCCCGTGTGCGCGCACCGCACCGTCCTCCAGCCAGACGACCTGGTCGGCGCGGGCGGCGGTGACGGGCCGGTGGGCCGCGATCAGCCGGGTGCGGTCGCGGCGGTCGCTGGTGAGCGCCTGGCTCACCTGGCGCTCCGTCACGGTGTCGAGGCTGGAGGTGGCGTCGTCGAGCACCAGCAGCCGCTCACCTTGCGCGAAGGCCCTGGCCAGGCCGATCCGCTGCCGCTCGCCCCCGGACATCGGGGCGTCGCGCAGGGGCGTGCCGTAGCCGAGCGGCAGCCGCCGGATGAACGCGTCCGCGCATGCCGCCTTCGCCGCGTCGGCGACCGGCCCCTCGTCACCCGGCGCACGTCTCCCGCCGAGGGCCGCGCCGGGTTCCCCGGCGATGGCCTCGGCGACCGTCTCGCCCACCAGGACCGGGCGTTCGAAGGCGTACCCGATGGCGCTTCTGAGCTCCTCCCGCGACAACTCCCGCAGCGGGATCCCGTCGAGCAGGACGGCCCCGCGCTCGGGGTCGGCCAGGCGGCCCGCCAGGGCGGCCAGCAGGGACTTGCCCGCTCCAGACCGTCCGACCACGGCTGTCACCGAGCCGCCGGGAAGCGTCAGGTCGCCGACGGTCAGGCCGTCCACCGCCACGTCGCGGAACTCGACCGTCCCCGGACCGGGCGGGAGCGTCCGCGTGCCGTGCGCGACCGGGGTGAGGCCGAAGACCTCGGCGACCCGTTCGGCTGCCGCCCGGGCCCTGGCCAGACCGCCGATGAAGCCCAGGGAGGTGCTCAGCGCCGCCCCGAGCACGGCGTAGCGGGCGGCCGCGTACAGCTCTCCGACGGTGAGGCTGCCGGCGGCGAGCATGAAGCCGCCGGCGATCAGCACGGCGACCTCCAGCAGCGGCACCACCAGGCCCGACTGGACCGCGGCGCCCGCGTTGGCCCGCCACAGCGACATGCCGTGGGCACGCAGCCGGGGCAGCGGCGCCAGCACGCGCCGCGCCTCCTGGGCCGCGGTCCCCGCCGCGTCGATCGTGCGCGCCCCCTCCATGGCGTCCACGAGCCGTGCGGCGATGTCGCCCTGAACCTGCTGGTACCCGCCCGAGATCACTGTCGAGGCGCGGAGGAAGGCACGCAGCACGAGCAGGATGACCACGATGCCCGCCAAGAGCGTCAGGGTCAGGACGGGCGCGATGAGCGTGAGGGCGACCAGCGCCCCCACCGTCGGCACCAGCAGCGCGAGCGCGCCGGTCACCGTCTCCGGCGCCCTGCCCACCTCCTCGGCGTTCAGCCCGGCTCGGGTGACCAGTTCACCTCCTGGGAAGCGGCGGGTGGCGGCGGGCCCGGCGCCGAGTACGTGGCGCAGGACGCTCCGCCGCAGCTTGGCGGCCGCGTACGCGCCGCCCGCGCCGCGGGCCCAGACGCCGAGGCTCTCGCAGGCGACGACGGCGGCCACGGCGCAGGCGGAGAGCACCAGCCAAGGGGTGCCGCCCGGCTGGCGCATGACGAAGGCATCCACGGTGCGGCCGACCAGGTACGGGACCGCCAGCTCGCCGGCCGCGCCCACGACCGCCGTGACCGTCAGCACGGCGGGCCAGGGGCCGCTGCGCCGTACCGCGCCGATCACCAGCCGGTCTCCCGCTCGCACCCCGGTGCCTCCTTACGTCTGCGTCCCCGCGCCGCCACCGACGGCGCGGGGACTGCTATCACGGATCAGTGGCAAATGGCGACACTGAGGTTGCTGGGCTTGCCAGAGTGGCACGACAGCACCGTCAGCGTGCTGCCGCCGCTGGCGACGTCGCTGGCCGCGGGAGCCTCGAGACCCTGCAGGTCGAGAAGGACCATTCGTCTACACCTCCTTCCGGGCTTGGTCGGGGAAAGACCGCTCGGGAGCGGCCTCCAGGAACGGCAGATGGCCCGGCTGGTCACCCAGCGCCGTGCCGAGGGCGAAGAGCACGCCCGCCGTTCCGGTCGCGAAATCCATGGAGAGGCGCAGCATCTGGTCGCCGGGGAACGCGAGCCCCCCGCCGTACGGCAGCGCGTGCCACCTCAGACCCTTGACGTGGTCCTGCGGGTCGCCCGCGCGGGCCGCGAGGATGCCCGCGCGCCCGGTGAACAGCCCGGACTGCACGAAGAACCCGGCCCGCCCGGCCAGCCGCAGCTCGGCCAGGGCCGTCGCGAGCTCCTCGTCGTGCCGGTGCGCGAGATAGCGCTCCAGCACCAGCGCGATGCCGGCCGACCCCTCGTCCAGGTACGGCAGCAGCCGCCAGCCCTGGTTCACCTGGAGCGAGCCGTCCGAGGAGTGGCGGCAGCGCCGCAGGTCCTGCCGGAGCGCGGTCGCCGCCAGGTCGAGCAGCGCCCGGTCTCCGGTGTGCTCGTAGGCGTGCAGGAACAGCAGGGCGGGCCCCGACGAGCCGTACATGAGCCCTGCCCTGGGGTTGCTGCCGCCGCTGAGCTCGGGGACGGGGGCGGCGAGCCGCTCCGCGCAGATGTCCGCGGCGCGCAGGGCGAGGTCGGTGCGGCCGGAGCGCAGGAGGTTCAGCCCGATGCCGGACAGTCCGGAGAACAGCGCCGACTCCAGGCTCTCCCACTTCTCGCGCAGGCAGACCTCGATGACGTCGTGGGCGTCCTGGTGGTGTCCGAGCAGGTCGAGCACGTACGCGAGGCCGTGCAGCCCGTCGTACAGGCCGAGCCCGGAGCCCTGGACCGGGCGGAGCGCACGCTCGCGTAACCAGCGCTCGTACTCGGGGAACGGCCCGAGGCCCGCGCGGTGGAGCGCGAACAGCACGCCGGCCGCTCCGTAGGCCAGGTTGAGCCCGCCGCCCGGCTGGAACTGCGCCACGTCGCCGGGGAACAGCCGGTCGTCCCGCGCGGGCGTGGCGGCGGCCACGATGGCCCGGCACATCGCGTCGCGCAGCTCGGGCCAGGTCTCCGGCATGGTCACCGGCTCGCCGTCCGCGCCGACGGTCGCGACGGCCGCGTCCACCAGGTCCCCCGGCACGGGGAACGTCTCTTTGACGATCTCCCCCAGGTGGGCCGCCTTGGGACGGTGCAGCGGCAGCATGATCGTGCACTGCGGCGCGAACAGGCCGAGGCGCAGGCAGGCCAGCGCGTACCTGTCCACGTCCACCCCCTGGCGACCGGGGGGCGCGATGAAGGCGGGGTGGGCGAGCGCGGCGCGGGCGCCGTCCTCGGCGAGCGTGGCGACCTCGTAGTCGATCAGCGCCACTCGTCCGTCGGCGGTCAGCAGGATGTTGTCGGGGTGCAGGTCGCCGAAGACGACCCCGCGCTCGTGCAGCGACTCGACCGCCCGCTCCACGCTCTCCAGCGTCTCGACCGCCCACGCGGTGTAGTCGGCGAGGTCCCGCTCGGTGCGGTCGGCGCGGGTCAGCGGGTAGCGGTGCACGAGGCGCCGCTGCAGCGGCGTGCCGTCCACGAACTCCTGCACGAGGAAGTGGTGCTCGCCCAGCGTGAAGTAGTCGTGCAGCGCGGGCGCGGCGGCCAGGCCCGACAGGCGCCGCAGGATGTCGCGCTCGTGCTGGAGCCGGGTGACGGCGTCGCGCCCGGCCGCGTCGAGCCCGGCGTGCGGCCTGGCCTCCTTGAGCACGACCTGCTCCCCCGTGCGCGTGTCCCGCGCCAGGTAGACGCCGCCGCCGTTGGAGAAGTGCAGCACTTTCTCGATCTCGTACGGCAGCCCGCTCATGGTCACGGCGTTGCGCGCGGCCAGATGCGGCTCCAGGAACCCGGGCAGCGTCGTCCACGGCGGCACCGAGAACGTCGCGCCCCGCACGTCGGGCACGAGCTGCCCGCCGCCGTCCTCGACGGCCAGCACGCGCTCGCCGGACGCGGACAGGGTGTGCCGTTCGGCGAATCCGCCGTACCTGACGAACAGCGGGCCGGTGCCGTAGCGCAGGTCGCTGAGGATGTACGGGCCCTTGACGTCCCGCAGCAGCTCGTCGAGCTCCTTGAGCACGAGCTCGAGCTGGCCCTCGTCCCTGGGGTAGACAGTGATCAGCTTGCCGCTGGACGCCCGGGAGGCGGCCTTGGAGTTGACCATGACGAGCACGGGGGTGCCGCGCAGGAACTTGAACGCGATCCCGCGCGGGACGCAGTAATCCCATACGGCGGCGATGGCCTTCTCCGCGTCCTCCACACGGGCGGACACGTGTATCTTCCAGCCCTGGGCGGGCAGCGGCGGCTCGTTGTCCGGAGCGTAATAGCACCAGGTGTCGGTCAGGGCGTTCGACCAGCCGTCGGGTACGTGCCTGCGCAGAATAGGAAAGTCGGCGTCTGCCGCCGTGCTCTGCTCGAGAGAGTCGTAGAAACACGGGTCCACGAGGCAGTACAGCTCGTACTTGTCCATCTGACGCCGACCTCCAAGGGGATGCCCTTCGAGATTGCCGCCAGCACGAGTTTTGGTCTAGTTACACACGACATCGAGAAAATATGTCTATTGAATTTATATTTGTGCGTTCTTCACAATTAATTGTGAGAGCTTATTTATTTCGCGGGACATACGCGTTGAAGGTGAACACTCCGGTCCGGGAGGACGTGGCCTCCAGCCAGCCGCCGAGGTGCGAGACGCGTTCGGCGAGGTTCATCAGGCCCTGTCCCCCCTCCCACTGGCGGCGCGGCAGGCGTACCCCGTCGTTCCTGATCGTCAGGCGGACGAGCTTGTCGCGTTCCAGGAGCTGGATGGAGCACTGGCGGGCCTCGGCGTGCCTGAGCACGTTCGTCACGCCCTCCCTCAAGGCGTGCGTGAGCGCCTCCTCGACGTCGCCGGGCAGGTCGCGGCAGGCCACCTTGATCTGGCAGCGGACCCGTGCGGACTCCAGGAGCGACCGGGCGGAGTTCAGCTCCGCCGCAAGGGAGGAGCTGCGCAGGCCGTGGGCGACGGCTCTGACGTCGGCGGACAGGCTGCGCAGCAGCTCCAGCGTCTCGCTCGCCTCGTCCTCGGCCCGCTTGTCGCCCTCCGCCACGAGCCGCTGCACGAGCTGAGTCTTCAGCACGAGCACGGTGAGCCGGTGGCCGACCAGGTCGTGCAGGTCGCGGGTGAAGCGGCGGCGCTCCAGGGCGACGGCCTTGCGCATGACGTCGGTACGCGCCTCGGTCAGCCGCCTGGCCCGCTTGGACAGCGCCACCACCACGTACTCGACGAGGCCGAGCAACGGGGCGGCGAGCGCCCAGCCGATGCCGATCATCGCCTTCTCGGGTGCGGCGAGCACCACCGGGCCGCAGGCCAGCGCCAGCACCACGAGCACGACCGAGCGGATCCTGGCCGCCATCACCAGCAGCGCGCCGGCCAGCAGGGCGAACACCGGCGTCCACGCCGCCCCGAACACGGCCAGCGGCAGATAAGTGAGCCACGCCTGCAGGGCCACGATCCACCACGCGCCCGCACCGCGTACCGGTCTCTCCGTGACGAACCTGACGTGCAGCGCCA
Organism: Nonomuraea sp. NPDC049400; assembly: GCF_044466425.1. Classification (NCBI taxonomy): domain Bacteria; kingdom Bacillati; phylum Actinomycetota; class Actinomycetes; order Streptosporangiales; family Streptosporangiaceae; genus Nonomuraea; species Nonomuraea sp. NPDC049400. The sequence continues at coordinate 175,901 of NZ_JBITMP010000001.1, read as the reverse complement.
GCAGGACGAGCAGCGTCACGCCGCCCGCCACCCCCGCCCCCGACTTCACCAGCCCGGCCATGACCGGCGCCGCCAGGCCGGCGATGCCCGCCGCCAGCCCGAGCCCGCCCAGCCAGCTGGGAGACTTGAGTCTTGAACGCGCCCATGACACGAGTCCGCGACGTTTGTCTTCCACCCCACCCCCGATATGCGGTTGGATCGACGGAGCCGGTCGTGTCGTGAGAGCGTTAACCATTGCCTCACTCCTCCTCATCACTCGGCCCGGTAAAGGTCGTTGGCCCTTTTGGAAACCGATGACTTCCCGCCGACGCCCCCGCTAACCGGCCCCGTCCGCTTCCGGACATCAGGATCCACCGCGCGCAGCCGTGGCGAGGCCCCTGACAGGCCGGACCCACCGGACTCGTATGGTGGGCGCTATGGAATACACAAGACTTGGTCACACCGGCTTGAAGGTCTCCCGCATCTGCCTCGGCATGATGAGCTACGGCGATCCCGCCAGGCAGGAGTGGGCGTTGGCGCTTGACGAGGCGGAGCCGATCATCCGCAGGGCCGCCGACGCGGGCGTGACGTTCTTCGACACCGCCGACGTCTACAGCCAGGGCGCGAGCGAGGTGGTGACCGGTGAGGCACTGCGCGCGATCTTCCCCCGGCGCGAGGACTACGTGCTGGCCACCAAGGTGTACTTCCCCATGGGCGAGGGCGCCAACGACGGGGGCCTGTCGCGCAAGCACATCCACGCCGCCATCGACGCCTCGCTCCAGCGTCTCGGCACCGACCACGTGGACCTCTACCAGATCCACCGGTGGGACGACGAGACGCCCATCGAGGAGACCATGGAGGCGCTGCACGACGTGGTCAAGGCCGGCAAGGCCCGCTACATCGGCGCTTCGAGCATGTGGGCCTGGCAGTTCTCCAAGGCGCAGCACGTGGCCGAGCAGAACGGCTGGACGAAGTTCGTCTCGATGCAGAACCACTACAACCTCCTCTACCGGGAGGAGGAGCGCGAGATGCTGCCGCTCTGCGCCGACCAGGGCGTGGGCGTGATCCCGTGGAGCCCGCTGGCGCGCGGCGTGCTGGCCAGGGCGGGCTCGTCGGCGACGACCGCGCGGACGGGCTCCGACCAGCGCATCGACTTCCTGTACGACCCGGAGAACGACAAGGCGATCCTCGACCGGGTGGCACAGGTGGCCAGGGACCGCGACCTTCCTGCCGCCCAGATCGCGCTGGCCTGGCTGCTCCACCAGCCGGCCGTGACCGCGCCGATCGTGGGGGCCACGAAGGACCGGCACGTGGACGACGCGGTGGCGGCCGTGTCGGTGTCGCTGACGGAGTCGGAGCTGTCCTTCCTCGGCGAGCCGTACCGCCCGCGCGAGGTGCGCTTCTAGCGGTTGCCTGATCGCCTTCCCGGCGGTTCCCGGATTGTCGGCCCTACCTTCTAGGGTGTGGGCATGCGGGCAAATGAGGAGGCGGCGGCGGCGCTGCAGGAATACGCGGAGCTGTTCGCGCTCTGCGGCGGCGACGCCTTCCGGGTGCGCAGCTACCAGAAGGCGGCCAAGGCCATCGCCGGGTTCCCCGAGGACATCTCGGTGGCCGACGTGCGCGGCGTTCCCGGCGTGGGCGAGGCGATCGCCAAGAAGATGGAGGAGTTCCTGCAGCGCGGGAGCTTCCGGCAGCTCGACGACCTGCGGGGGCGGGTGCCCGACGGTGTGCGCAGGCTGACGCGGGTGCCGACGCTGGGGCCCAAGACCGCGATCATGCTGTTCGAGGACTTCGGCATCGACTCCACCGCGGCGCTGAGCGAGGCGATCACCTCCGGCCGCCTCGACGGCGTCAAGGGCCTCGGCCCGAAGACGCTGGCAAACCTGCTCAAGGGCATCGAGCAGCTCGAGCAGTCGGGCCGCCGCGTCCACATCGGCGTCGCCATGTCGGTGGCCGAGCAGGTGATGGCCTCGCTGGAGGCCGAGCGCATCGCGTACGCGGGGTCGCTGCGGCGGATGAAGGACACGATCGGCGACATCGACATCCTCGCGGTCGCGCCCGAGTCCGTCATGGCCGCCTTCCGCGCCCAGCCCTACGTCGCCGAGGTCATCGCCACCGGCGACAAGAAGACCTCGATCCGCACGACGTCCGGCATCCAGGTGGACCTCCGCGTGGTGCCCGCCGGGTCGTGGGGCGCGGCGATGCAATACTTCACGGGCTCCAAGGAGCACAACGTCGCCATCAGGGAGATGGCGGTGAAGAAGGGCTGGAAGCTGTCGGAGTACGGCCTGTTCGAGGGCGAGCGGGTGATCGCCGCCGCCTCGGAGGAGGACATCTACGCCGCGCTCGGCATGCAGTACGTGCCGCCGCCGATGCGCGAGGACGGCGGCGAGGTCAAGGCGGCGCTCCGTGGCGAGCTGCCGGAGCTTGTGCGGCTGGAGGATCTGAAGGGCGACCTGCACACCCACACCAACCTCACCGACGGCATCGCCTCACTGGAGGACATGGTGGCGGCCGGGCACGCCCGCGGCTACGCGTACTACGCGGTCACCGACCACGCCCCCGACCTGGCGATGCAGCGGATGACCCTGGACAAGGCGCTGGAGCAGCGGGGGCAGGTGGCCGAGCTCCAAGAGAAATATCCCGACATGCGCCTCCTGCACGGCACGGAGCTCAACATCGCCCCCGACGGGTCGGTCGACTGGCCCGCGGAGATCCTCGCCGGGTTCGACGTGTGCGTGGCCTCGGTGCACTCCCATTTCGGGATGTCGCGCGAGGAGATGACCCGGCGCTTCATCGCCGCCTGCGAAAACCCGTACGTGGACATCATCGGACATCCGACGACCCGCAAGATCGGCAAACGGCCGGCCGTCGACGCCGACTGGGACGCCGTCTTCCGCGCGGCCGCCCGCACGGGCACCGCCATGGAGATCGACTCCTTCCCCGACCGGTCCGACCTGCCGTCGGACCTGGTGCGGCTGGCCAAGCACCATGGGGTGAAGTTCTCGATCGACAGTGACTCGCACGCGATCCCGCATCTGGCCAACCAGCGGTTCGGGGTGGGGGTCGCGCAGCGGGCCTGGCTGACGACGGACGACGTCATCAACACGTGGCCGCTGGATCGGCTGCTGGCGTTCCTCGGCCGCTAGCGCCCACCACCGGCCACCGCCGGGGAGACGCCCTCTGCGCGGCGAGGCGACGCCGCCCGCCGCCACAGGCGCCCGCATCACCCGGCAATCACCACCACTAGCAGCCGGGTGCCGGCCAGGACCGGCGGGCGGCCTCTCCTCTGGAGGCACCGACCGATGCGACGGGACCGCTCCCCCGCCGGCCCCGCGGTCAAGTGATCATCCTGTCCCGGCGAGCAGGGCATGGGAGCCGTCCGCCTGTTCGGCACGGCGCATCTCCGTATTCCCGCGCTCCCCCTGGTGGGGGATCTTGCCTTCGCCCTCTGGGGGGAATGCCTCTGAGCTGTTCACCCCTTGGCGGGATCCGTGCGCGGGCGGCTGACGGAAGGATCGCCGGTGTCGGAGGTCGGCGCGGAGAAGGCGGGGTCCCATTGACGCGGGTGCCAGCAGGAGCGGAGGCGCGGCCGGCCGCCGGGGGCGTCGGCGCGCGCTGGAGCTCCGCACGCAGAGTGGCGGGTTATGCGGCCGCGCTGGCGATGTCGCTCTATCTGGTCGTCAAGGTCGTCTGGATCGTGGCCGGGTTGACCGGGCACGGGCCGTCGGACGTCGGCACCGCCGGCTGGGTGGCCCTCAACGCCGTCACGGTGGGGATGTCCGCGGTGGGGGTGGCGCTGGGACTGGCGTTGGCCCAGCGATGGGGGCTGCGGCTGCCCGCCCTTCCCGTGATCTTTCTTTCGTGGATGGGCGCCGGCTTCCTGGTTCCGATGCTCCCGTACATGGTGATCAGCACTGTCCTCGGGGCGTCCGGCGTGGACGAGGGCGGCGGCCGAGCTGGTGCCGGGGCGGCGGAGTCGGCGCCCGGGTGGGAGACGGTCCTCATCGGCATCGGCTTCGCCGGGATGGCGGCAGGGCTGGCCGTGGCCCTTCCGATCTACCTGCGGGAGAGATGGCCGAGTCATTTCCTGGGGCGGATCGGGCAGATCCGGCTCGGCGCCTCGCGCTGGGCCTGGCCGGGGACGCTCGCGGCCGTGGTGCTGGGCTTGCTCTGGCTGTACTGGGGGTTCGGCGGAACGATCGGTCTGGACCCCGCTCATCTGGGTCATCGGGATCTCAACGAGCGGCTGCTGAACGGGAACGCGGGACTGTGGGCCCTGCTCGGCGGCTGCAGCATGCTGGTGCTCCATCGTCGCCGACCCGCCCGGCTGCCGCTGTGGGCCCCGATGACGCTGGTGTTCACAGCTTCGGGGTCGCTGTTCGCGTGGAGCTGCTGGAAGCTTCCGCTGGCCGTCATCCGGCCCTGGGACTACGTGCCCGCGGAACATGCCGTTGTCGCGATGATCGAACACGTTCTGAGCATCGGCGCGGGCTTGGCCCTTCTGATCGCCGCCAGCAAGCTTCCCGCTGCTGACGCGCATGAGCCGAAGACCACCGGCGTGGCGGCGGAGACGTGAGGGCGCTCCGCATCCTCGGAGTGAGTACATCGCCCAGCGGTCGGCGGTAACCATGTCGTGCCGGCCAGCCTGTGGGACGCGCTGGGGATCACCGCCGAAGGGCCGGACGGAGAACGAGTCCTGTCGGCGAGTGACGTTCGTGTCTCCGCCTGTGACCACGCGCGCCCTGCGCAGGGTCGCCGCCTGGTGTGCGGCGGCGGTCGTGCCGGCGGCCGTTGCCGGGTTCTGCTATGAGTCCGTGGCCCGGCAGGGGGATCCGCCCGCGCCGGGGCGGCCGGTGGCCTCCTTTACCGGCTGAAGCAGCACCGTGGCCACCATGTTTTCGGTCAGGGATCCGACCCCCCGTCGGTCTTCGCCAACTTCTCCATCGCTTGCTGGACGCCCCCCAATGTGACCTGCCCGGCCGTCGCTCACCGGCCCTTCATCGCCTGTCAATCCTCACGTGAAATCGGACTGCCGGGCGGATGACCGCAACATGGTTTCTTCCGAGAAGCGGAATTACCAGACCCGAAAAAAGCCAGGACCAAAACAGCGCGACTCGTATTTGGCGATTTACAACCGCCCTGCCTTGTGTGTAGCTTCGGGAGGTCTCGAATTCCCCGATGCCTTTTGTGGAGGCTCCATGCGCGGATTTCGGTTACGCCCGTCAGCAAGGCGCGCGCTCATAGCAGGCGCAGCCGCCGTCCTCATGGGCGGAGCCATGGTGGTCACCGCTCCGGCGAGCGGTGCCGCCGTACCGAGTGTGAAAGCCCCGGCCGAGGCCGTCGCCGTCCCCGCTCCCGTCAGCCCGGACGTGGCGCAGGTGATGAGCACGGCGCGTAAAGCCAGAACAGAGGCCGTCCTGGCCTACTGGACAGAAGAGCGCATGCGCAAGGCGATCCCGGTCTCGCAATCCCCCAACAAGAATCCCGCTCAAGAGTCGCCGTCCGACGTCCAGGCGGCGGTCCCCAGAAGCGTCCAGCCCGCGGCGCCGCCGTCCCTCAAGGGGGTGGAACGCGGCAAGGCCGGCCGAGGCACCAGCCAGAACGTCAACGTGCTGGTCAACGCGTCGATCGCCGTCGGCAAGGTCTTCTACCGCAACGCCGTGGACGGACTCGACTACGTCTGCTCTGCCGGCGCGGTCAACAGCCCGTCCAAACGCATCGTGAGCACGGCCGGTCACTGCGTGCACGGGGGCAGCGGCGGGAACTGGCACCAGAACTGGGTCTTCGTCCCCTACTTCAATTTCGGAAACCGTCCGTACGGCACCTTCGCCGCGAATTGGCTGATCAGCTTCAACGGCTGGATCAACAACGGCAACTTCGATTACGACGTCGGCTTCGTCAAGACATTCAACAACGAGCACGGCCAGATACTCGTCGACACGGTGGGCGGTCACGGTTTCCAGACCGGACAGCCGAAATCACGCTTCCTGACCATGCTCGGCTACCCGTCGGAGTCCCCTTACCCGGGAGACTGGCAGTATTTCTGCCAGGGCACCACGTCCGCCTCCGGATCGAATCAGATCACGATGGGTTGTCCGCTGACGCGCGGCCAGAGCGGCGGTCCGTGGCTCTGGTCGTACGACGACAGCACCGGCCTCGGATATGTCAACGGCACATCCAGCACACTGAACAGAATTGTCAACCCCACCCAGTGGTGGAGTCCTTATTTCGACAATCCTGACTGGGATCTCTTCAACTACGCCGACCAGATATCCTGACGAACAGTGAGGCGGGGCGCCCCGGCTCCACGCCGGGGCGCCCCGCGCCCGTCCTCAGTCTCCCGTCGAGGGGAGGTCCTGGTCTTGTCCAGGACGGTCATAGCGGCAGCCGCGACCGCGGTCCTGATCGCCCTCGCCGTGATCGCGGTGCGCATGGCGACGTCACAGCCCGCGGAGGGCGCTCGCCCCACTCCCGGCGACACCGGCGTTCCAGCCTCGCCGACTGCTCACCGCGTCGCGACTCCCACGCCGGCTGAGGATTACTGGACGGACGAGCGGATGCGTCGAGCGTCACCGGCGCCCGCGCCCGTCCAGACGGAGTGAGCGCGCCTCCGTTCAGTGCCTGCCTGACGCGTACCGGGGCCCCTCAGCCTGGACGAACGGCCGGCCGCCCGCACGACGACCATGCGCCGGCTACGGCACATCAGCTACCGGCTCAACGTTGACGCCGCTCGCCCGACTCGGCATCGCACCTCAGCAAGGCCGCGGCCGCCCCCGTTGGGAGTCCCAGATGTCTTCAATCAGCCGGCGCCGGTTCATGCAACTGGCCGGAGGCACGGCCGCCAGGCTCAGCGGAGTCAGCGCGATACGCGCGTTCCCCGGCGGTCAGTCGTGGGTGATGATCACCTTGCCGAAGCCGCCGCCCGACTCCACGTAGCGGAAGGCATCGGGGACGTGCTCGAACGGGAACATCCGATCGAGCACCGGACGCAGCCGGTGGGCCTCGACGGCGCGGTTCAACTCGGCGAAATGGGCCCGGCTGCCCGTGGCGACGCGGTGCAGCGCCGCACCCGCCCCGAACAGGGTCGCCGGTTCGATGGGCCGGGCTCCCTCGGCGCCGGAGAGCCAGTAGCCGACGAAGGCCACCTCTCCGCTGAGCGCCACGGACTTCAGCGACTGCTCCAGCGGCCCCGTCGCATCGACGACACGATCGACGCCCACGCCGCCGGTGAGGGCACGGACCTTCTCCGACCATGCCGGTTCGTCCCGGTAGTTGATCACCTCGTCCGCCCCGAGGGCCTTCAGCCGGTCGGCCTTGGCGGCGCTGGACGTGGTCACGAGCACCCGGGCACCGGCCAGCTTGGCGAACTGCAGCACGAACAGCGACACGCCTCCCGACCCCAGGGTCAGCACGGTGTCCCCGGCGTGCGGCGCGCTGCCCGCGGTCAGGGCGTTCCAGGCGGTCACCGCCGCCAGCGGCAGTGCCGCGGCCTCCTCGAACGAGAGGTGCTCCGGGATGTGCACGACGCCGTCCTCGCTCACCACGGCGTACTCCGTCAACATGCCGTCGACCGTCGTTCCGAGCTGCGCGGCGTTGTCAGGCATGAACGGGCCGTCCAGCCAGCGGGGAAAGACGGTGGCCGCCACCCGGTCGCCCGGCTTCACCCGGCTGACCTCCTCGCCGACGGCCACGACCTCCCCCGCCCCCTCACAGCCGGCCACCACGCCGGGTCTGATGGGCAGCGGATAGTCGCCGGCGAGCACCCTCAGGTCGCGGAAGCCGAGCGAGTTCGCGCGAACCTTGATCACGACCTGCCCACGCCCCGGTGCGGGTTCGTCGTGGTCCTGGACCGTCAGCCCGGCGAGGCCACGTCCCGGATCAAGGTGATAACTCTTCATGAAAACGGCCTTTCACGCTCGTGGTCATGCGTGGAGGCCGGCCCCGCGATGCGTCGGCGGGCGGCCCCACGTTTCACGACGGGATCCTGCTGAGTGGCCGCGGCGTCCGGCAATTCCCTCGAGGGAATCGCCGGCGCCGATGGGGACTGGATAGAAATGTCTGGTGAGCAGCACGATCGAACGGAGCGGCGTCGGCACGGAGCTGAGCCGCTGGCGCCGGGCGCGCCGGCTCAGCCAGCTCGAACTGTCCGCGCTGGCCGGCACGACCCAGCGTCATCTGAGCTTCATCGAGAGCGGTCGCTCCCAGCCGGGGCGGGCCCTGGTGATCCGGCTGGCCGAGTCACTCGGCCTGTCGCTGCGGGAGCGCAATGACCTGCTCGCCGCGGCCGGGTATGCGCCGATATTCACGGAGTCGGGCTTGGACGAATCCGCGCTGCGGCCGGTCCGCGACGCCCTCGAGCAGATCCTGCACGGGCACATGCCGTACCCGGCGCTCGTCGTCGCGCCCTACGGCCGGGTGGTGGCGGCCAACGACGCCGTCGAGGTGTTCACCGAGGACGCCGCACCCGGGCTGCTCGCGCCGCCGGTCAACATGCTGCGCCTCATGCTCCATCCCGACGGGATGGGACCGAGGGTGCGAAATCTTGACGAGTGGGGCCGGCATGTCATCGAGAACCTCCGCGCCAGGGCGCGGCGGAGCCCGGACCCGCGCTTGGACGAGTTCCTCACCGAACTGGCCGGATACGTCCCGCAGACCCCGGTCGGCCCCGGGCACCTCGGCTTCTCCGTGCCGATGCGGCTGGCGTCGGCCGACGGTGAGCTGCGTCTGATCACCACGCTGACCTCGTTCGCCACCGCGACCGACATCACGCTTGCCGAGCTCCACCTGGAGGCGTTCCTGCCCGCCGATCAGGCCACCGCCGAACTCCTCCGGATCCGGGCGGAGCGGCGCCGAACCGGAAAGAGCGCGGGGTAGCCCGGGGCCGGTTCCCGGCTCCCTCGCGGCGGGTAAGGCCCTGGATGGAGAAATGGAACGTTCCCGTACTGGTTGGACAGAGTTTGGCAACAGGGGACGCGCAGGAACAGGCTGAGGGGATTAAATGGTTTCCAGGTAGGAAATATGTCTTAGCGAGGTGACTGCCATGAACCAAGCGACGGCGGCGATCGTGAAGCCACTGCCCGACCACCTGTTCAGGGTGCACGGCCTGAACGCGGAGATGCGGTGGGAGGCCATGTCGGGGCAGGGATACCACACCCCGATCGACCGGTTCTTCGTGCGGAACCACACCTCCACCCCGATCATCGACGTCACCACCTGGCGGCTGCGGGTGCACGGGGCGGGCGTCCGATATCCGCGGGAGCTCGGCTACGAGCAGCTGCGGGCCATGCCGTCGCGGACGTTCGACGTGGCGATCGAGTGCGCCGGGAACGGGCGGCGCTTCTACGGCACGCAGCAGCACGACTCCGCCCCGGGCACGCAGTGGGGTCTGGGCGCGATCGGGGTCGCGCGGTGGCGCGGGGTTCCGCTGAAGTACCTGCTCAAGGAGGTCGGGCTGCTGCCCGGGGCGGTCGACGTGCTGCCGACCGGGCTCGACGCGCCGTTCGAGGACTACGGGCACGTACGCAGGCCGCTGCCGCTCGGCAAAGCCATGGACGACGTCCTCGTCGCGTACGAAATGAACGGCGAGCCGCTGCCCCCCGATCACGGATTTCCGGTGCGCCTGGTGGTGCCGGGATGGGTGGGAATAGCCTCCATCAAATGGCTCGGCGATATAGAAGTGTCAACGACGGAGCTCCGCACGCCGTGGAACACGGTCTTTTACCCGGACGTCACGGTCCAGCCGGTGAAGAGCGCGTTCGAACTTCCCTGGAATGCGCGGCTCCCCCTCCACGGCCCGCACATCCTGCGCGGACGGTCCTGGTCGGGGCGGGGCAGGATCGTGCGGGTGGAGGTCAGCTTCGACGGCGGGCTCAGCTGGCGCCAGGCAGAACATCACGGGCAGCACCTGGTCGGCGCGTGGCTGCCATGGCACATTTCATGGGCGCCACGCCACCGGGGAGCTCGGGTGCTGATGGCCAGGGCCACCGACGAGACGGGCGCCACCCAGCCACTGGTCACGCCGCGGCACCCGTACGGGTACGGGTTCGACGCCGTCGTGCGCCATCCCATTGACGTGGTAAATGGATAGGTAATTGTCACCGATCCCGACTGAGCTGGGAATTCACTAAAGTCTGGTACGGCGCGCCTGAATTCATCTGAAAGACTCTCGCGGAAACCTGCCGGAAATCCCTTCGTGTGATGCTCCACACATCCCGGGAAAAGGAGAGCAGATGCGCCAGCTGACCGCACTCGACGCCCAGTTCCTCAATGTCGAGACCGCGACCACCGCCGCGCACGTGGCCGGACTGGCGATACTCGACCCGGCCGGCGGAGCGGTCAGCCGGGACGCCTTGGCGGAGCTCCTGCTCGAGCGCCTGCACCTCTCGCCCGCGCTCAGCCTCCGGCTGGCCGAGGTGCCACTCGGGCTGGACCACCCGTACTGGGCGGCCGACCCGGACTTCGACATCGGGAACCATCTCTTCGAGCTGACGTTGCCCGCTCCAGGGGACGGCTGGCAGCTGGCCGAGGCCGTGGCGGCCATCCACGCGCGCCGGCTGGACCGGGCACACCCGCTGTGGGAGATGCACCTGATCAACGGGCTGGCAGGCGGGCGGGTCGGCGTCTACACGAAGGTGCACCACGCCGCCATCGACGGCGTCTCGGGCGCGGAGACCCTCGCCACCCTGCTCGACCTCACCCCCGACGGCCACCTCACGAGAAGAGGCCTCTCCACCGACGGCCACCTTACGAGAAGAGTCCTCTCCGCCGCGGACGCCGACCGCGCCCGGCCACGTACTCGCCCCGCGGCGGCAGGCGCTCCGGACGATCATGGCGACGGCGGTCACGGCACGCCGGACGCGGATCGCTCCACCCGCGACGCCGGCGCGGCGACGGGCGGAGACGTTCCCGTGCCGGTGAAGCGGGGCATCCCCGGGCTGCCCGAGCAGGACGTGCCCGGGCTGGCCGGGATGCTGGCAGGAGCGGCCATGCGGACGGCGACCCACCCCGTACGGGCCGTCCAGTCGGTCGTCAGGGCGGCGGGAGACCTGGACGCCATCCCGCTGGCGGCGGGCATCCCCGGCGCCAGGTTCATCGCCAGGGCCGCGCGGCTGGTCGCCGGCGACCGGCACGACCGCCCCGAGCTCCCCAGCCTCACCGTCCCCCGGACCCCGTTCAACGGCCCCATCAGCGCCCGCCGCCGTCTCTCGTTCGGCTCGCTCCCGCTCAAGGACGTCAAGAACGTCGCCAAGACCAACGGCATGAGCGTCAACGACGTCGTCATGGCCCTGTGCACCTCGGCACTGCGCTCTTGGCTGCGGGAACGCGACGCGCTGCCGGAGGCGCCGCTGATCGTCGCCGTCCCCGTGGCGGTCCGTACGGCCGAGGCCAAGGACCTGGTCGGCAACCAGATCTCCGCCATGGTCGCCCCCATGCCCACGAACGTCCCCGACGCCGGGGAGCGCCTCCAGGCCGTCGGCGCCGCCATGCGCACGGCCAAGCGGCGTTTCGCGCTGGCCCCGGCGACGTGGCTGAGCGAGCTGTGCTCGGTGCTGCCCGCCCCGCTGACCAGCCTGGCCACGCCGGCGATCTCCCGGCTGGCGGGGATGGCGTTCCCGCCGGTCAACCTCATCGTCAGCAACGTGCCGGGCCCGCAGTTCCCGCTCTACCTGTGCGGCGGGAGGGTGCTGTCGTACTACCCGCTGTCCGTGCTGACCGACATGAGCGGCGGCCTGAACATCACCTGCTTCTCCTACGACGGCATGCTCGACTTCGGCATCGTGGCCTGCCCCGAGCGGATGGACGACGTGTGGGGGCTGCTCGGCCACCTGCGTACGGCGCTCGAGGAGTTGTCAGACGAGGGAATGGGCGATGAGTTCCGCGACGGCGTCGGGATCGATCTGGTGGCCGGTTAGCTGGCAGAGATTTTCCTGGTAGAGCAGGACGGCGGCGAACGTGGCCGCCGCCACCTCCAGCCTGGCCGCGTCCCCGCGCGCGCCGGGCAGCGCCAGCTCAAGCGCGAACCTGGCGCGCCTGATCAGCTCGCCGTTGAGCCGCCCGAGCCGTTCCTTGACCGAGCCGTGGGTGTCGGCCTCCCTGAACAGGATGCGCCGCATCGCGGGTGAGGCCCGCAGCGGGAGGCCGCGCGCCAGTTTGGACAGCGTGCGCGCCGGGTCGCCGGGCACCGCGTCGACCTCGCGCCCCTCCTCGACCAGCGTGCGTTCGTCGACGAGGGCGACCAGCACGTCGATCTTGTGCGGGAAGTAGTGGAAGATCAGCCCTTTGGGCACTTTCGCCAGCCGGGCGATGACCGCGGTCGGGGTGGCCTCGTAGCCGCCGCCCGCGAACAGCTCCTCGGCCGCGTCCAGGATGCGCGTACGCGCGTCACCGATCACCACAGCTCGCACCATAGCGCGACCTGCGACTTCACCGCCATCCCGGGAGAGCGAGACCCCCGTGCCGGGCCCTCGCAGAAGGCTCCACGCCATAGTCAATCATGTAGCATATGAGACGCAATTGTCTCAAACGATACGGAGACGTGTGATGGCGATGAGCCGTGAGCAAGTCATGAGCGCGGCGATCCAGCACCTCAACGAGAACCCGGCCGCCTCCATGGCCCAGCTCGCCGAGGCGGTGGGGATCAGCAGGGCCACGCTGCACCGCCACTTCAGCAGCCGCGAGGAGCTGATGCTGGCCCTGGCACACCGCGCCCACGACCAGTGGGAGCAGGTCCAGGTGAGCATCGGGATGGCCGAGGCCACCGCGTCCGGAGACCGCGAGGCGCTGGAGAAGGCATTGAACGCCCTGCTCACGGGCCTGATCGAGGTGGCCGACGAGTACGGCTTCGGCCTCACCGACGATGCCCTGGCCGTGCACCCGGAGCTCAAGCACCGCGCGGACGTGCTGGAGGAGCGCGAGATCGCGCTCTACACCGCCGCCCAGCGCGCGGGCCTGCTCCGCGCCGGCCTGCCGCCCCGCTGGGTGAGCAACACGGTGTACGGCCTGCTCGTGGCCGTCCGGGAGAGTCTGCGCCGCGGCGACGTGGCGCGCAGGGACGTGCCGGGGCTGCTGCTCGGCACGTTCCTGCACGGCGCCGGGGAGGACGCGTGATCGACAGGAGGTGGGTGGGCCTGGCCGTCCTGTCGCTCAGCCTGCTGCTCGTGGTCATGGACATGACGGTGCTCAACGTCGCGCTCCCCGCCATCTCCGAGGACCTCCGGCCGGACTCGGTCGAGCTGCTCTGGATGGTGGACGCGTACGCGCTGGTGCTGTCCGGGTTACTGGTCACGGTGAGCGCGCTGGGCGACCGCTGGGGACGCAAGCGGATGCTGCTGACCGGGTTCGGGGTGTTCGGGCTGGCCTCGCTGGCGGTGCTGGCGGCCGACAGCCCCGGGGAGGTGATCGCCGTACGGGCGCTGCTGGGCGTGGGCGGCGCGATGATCATGCCGTCCACGCTGTCCATGATCCGCACTCTGTTCACCGACCCCGCCGAACGCGCCAGGGCCCTCGGCGTCTGGGCCGCGACGGCCGCGCTGGGAGCGGCGCTCGGCCCCATCGTGGCCGGGGTCCTGCTGGAGCATTTCGGCTGGCACTCGGCGTTCCTGGTGAACGTGCCGGTCATGGGCGTGGCCATCGCCGCCGGGCTGTTCCTGCTGCCCGAGTCCAGGAACCCCGCGCCCGGCCGGTGGGACGCGCTGGCCACGGCGTTGTCGATGGCCGGCATGGCGGCGCTGGTGTTCGCCGTCAAGAATTTCGGCAAGCACGGCCTGGCCGATCCCGCGGCCCTGGTGGCGTGCGCGGTGGCGGCGGTGACGCTGGGCTGGTTCGTGGCGCGGTGCCTGCGCAGGCCGGATCCGCTGCTGGAGGTCCGGCTGTTCCGCAACGGCCCGTTCTCCGCCGGGGTGGTGACGGCGCTGGTCACGGCGATCGCGATGGCCGCCGTGCTGCTGCTGCTCGCGCAGTGGATGCAGCTCGTGCGCGGCTACTCGCCGCTGGAGACGGGCGTGCGGTTGCTGCCCGCCGCGCTGGCCGCGCTCATCGCCTCACCGCTGGCTCCGGCGCTGGCGGCGCGGATCGGCGCGCGTGCGGTGCTGGCGGGCGGCCTGGCGGTGACCGGGCTGGGGTTCCTGCTGCTCTACCTGGCGCCGGACCCGCTGGGGTACTGGCCGATCGCGACCGCGCTGACGCTGATCGGCGCGGGGAACGGCGCGCTGGCCATCGCCTCGGCAGTGATCATGTCGGGTACGCCGGCCGCGAAGGCGGGCAGCGCGGCGGCCATCGAGGAGACCAGCTACGAGGTGGGCGGGGCGCTCGGCGTGGCCGTCCTGGGCAGCGTCGCCGCCGCCGTCTACCGTGGCGAGCTGGCGTACGGGGGCGTCGCCGGCGAGTCGCTCGGCGGGGCGCTGGACGTGGCCCGCGAGCTGGGGACGGCCGGCGAGACCCTGGCCGAGCAGGCCAGGGCGGCGTTCACGGAGTCGCTGACGCTGACCTGTGGGGCCGGGGCCGCGCTGATGCTGGCGGGCACCCTCGTGGTGTGGCTGCTCACACCTCGCGGCCTCGACCTGTCGTCCGCCCAGCACTGAGCGAGGGGGTGCCATCGGGCAGGCTCGGCGAAGGTGCCGATAATGGCGTAATGAGATCAATAGGCACGACGGACCTGTCCGTTTTCCCGATTTCGCTCGGCACAAATGTCTTCGGCTGGACGGCTGACAAGGAGTCCGCGTTCGCGGTCCTGAACGCGTACGTCGAGGGCGGCGGCAACTTCATCGACACCGCCGACGTCTACCCGTACTGGGCGACCGGCGAGTCCACCTCCGAGATGATCATCGGCGAGTGGCTGCACACCCGCCGCAACCGCGACTCCATCGTGCTCGCCACCAAGGTCGGCATGCTGGAGGGGCTGAAGGGGCTGGCCCCGGCGACCATCCGGACGGCGGTCGAGGACTCGCTGCGCCGGCTCCGTACGGACTACATCGACCTCTACTGGGCGCACGTGGACGACCACGACACGCCGCTGGTGGAGTCGCTGGCCACGTTCGACGCGCTGGTCCGCGAGGGCAAGGTCCGGCACGTCGGGGCGTCCAACTACGGCGCGGAGCGGCTGGCTGAGGCTCTCAAGACCTCAAGCGAGGAGGGCCTGGCCCGGTACGTGGCCCTGCAACAGCAGTACAACCTGGTCGAGCGGGGCTACGAGGGCGAGCTGCGGGACGTGGTGGCCAGGGAGGGGCTGTCCAGCACGCCGTACTTCGGGCTGGCCCGCGGGTTCCTGACCGGCAAGTACACGCCCGGCGTGACGATCGACAGCCCCCGTGCGGGGATGGCGGCCGAGTACCTGCAGAAGGAGCACGGGCGCCGGGCCCTGGACGCGCTGACCAAGGTGGCGGCCGAGCGGGCGGTGGCTCCGGCCACGGTGGCGCTCGCCTGGCTCGCCGCCCAGCCCACGGTCGCGGCGCCGATCGCCAGCGCTCGGGACGTGGCCCAGCTCGAGCCCCTGCTGGCGGCCGCGGAGCTGGCGTTGAGCGAGGAGGAGCTGACCCTCCTGGACGAGGCCTCCCGCCCCTGACGCCTGTGCGCCGTCCTGCCGCGCCCGGCGGTCCCGCACGCACAAAGGGCGCGGCGAGGTGCCGGGGCAAGGCAGGAGGGTCAGTGGACGCGGTTCACCAGGGACGCGCAGAGCGCGCGCAGGTCCGTGGCGCCCGGCAGGCACTCGTCCATGACCGCCAGCGCCGCGGCAAGGTGCCCGTCGGCCCGGGACTGGGCGACGGCGCGGCCGCCGGCCTGCTCCACGAGGCGGGCGGCGTGGCGTAGCGAGTCCTCCTCCGGGACGCCGGCGGCAAGGAGGGCGGACAGCTCGCGGGCGGCCGGGTGGTCGGCGGCGAGGGCGGCGAGGACGGGAAAGGTCTTCTTGTCGCGCCGCAAGTCGGAGTACACGGGCTTGCCCGTGATGCGCGGGTCACCCCAGATGCCCAGCATGTCGTCCGCGATCTGGAAGGCCACCCCCAGATCCCGCCCCATCCCCCACATGCGGTCGGCGAGCTCCGGCGCGCCCCCCAGTGCGACCCCCGCGGCGACGGCGGCCCCGAGCAGGCTGCCGGTCTTGCCCGCGGCCATCTCCGTGTACTCGGAGATCGTGACCGCGTTGGGCCCGCGCCAGGGCCGGTTCTCGAAGGCCATGTCCGCGGTCTGTCCGTTGACGAGCTCGATCAGCGCCGCCGACAGGTACTTCATCGCCTCAGGCGACCCCGAGAGCTGGTTGATGGCCAGCGCGAGGAGCGCGTCGCCGGCCAGGAGCGCCGGGCCCACGCCGTACGCCTTCCAGAGGGCCTCCCGGTGCCGCCGCCGCTCGTCGTGATCGATGATGTCGTCGTGCACCAGCGAGAAAGCGTGCACCAGCTCCACCGCCACCGCCCCCTGGAGCGCCGACTCGGCCGTGCCGCCGACGGCCTCGGCGCTGAGCATGGCGATGGCGGGCCGCACGCCCTTGCCGCCGTCCCCGTTGTGCGGCCTGCCGTCCGCATCGGACCAGCCCAGCGCGAACGCGGCCATCCCGGCGCCCCACGGGTGCAGCGCCGAAACGGCCTCCCGTAGAGCCGGCTCGAACAGGCGCCGGCAGCGGGCCACGGCGTCGCCGCCCAACGGATGGCTGAGATTCAATCGGTGCTCCTACCCCGGTACGATCTTGAATCTACATGCACAAGCATGTGATACTCCACCCAACAATTGACATTTGTCAGGAAATGTCCGTGATGTGAGACGTGCACTGTACGCGACGGAGGCGACACAAGTGACGAGGACCCGCGGTCCCACCGCAGGAGCCGCCGCCGCCTCTCCCAAAATACGACAAAGCAGACATTTTCGTATAAATCATCTTTTTGCGCGATAGATATCCGCCCAGCTGTGTATCGCATCCTGGATTGGGGAACGCAGCCATGCCGCACACCACGGGAACATCCGTGATCAAACCCACCGTCGTTCCCTTTTACCGGGCCATCCCCCGCCTCGTGAGGAACCCCGTCACCGAGCTGGCCCGCATGGCTGCCGATGCCGCCGGGCAGGTCGTCCGGCTGGATCTCGGCCCCTTCCGCCCTTACCTGATCACCCATCCCGACCACGTCCAGCAGGTGCTCAAGACGGACTGGACCAACTTCGTGCGCGCGGGCATGTTCTGGCAGCCGCTCCAGCGTCTGATCGGTCAGAGCATCATGGGCGAGGGCGAGGCCTGGGAGTCCGCCCGGAAGATCCTCCAGCCGCTCTTCACCGCTCGCTACACGAACTCACTGGCTGAGGACATGGCCGACATCATCGCCGAGCGCATTGTCGAGCTCGACGACTACGCGCGGACGGGCCGCCCGATCGACGTTGAGCACCAGATGACCTCGATCGTCAACCAGGCCGTCATCCAGCTGCTGTTCGGCGGCCGCATCAACCGTGAGACCGCCGAAGAACTGGCGCCGCATTTCGCCACGTGCGCCGCCTCGATCGGCTTCCGGATGCTCTTCCCGTCCGCGCCGTACTCGATCAGGGTCCCGGGCGACCGCGCCTTCCTGCGCTCCACGAGGAAGATCCACGAGATCGTCGATCCCCTCATCGAGCGGGCGCAGCGCGAGAACACCGGGAGCAAGGAGGTCGTCTCGGCGCTGCTCACGGTCAGGCGCGAGCAGGGGGGCGGGGCGGACCTGCGGCAGATCCGCGACGACCTGGTGAACGTCTACGGCGCCGCTTCGGAGAACACGGCGATGTCGCTGATGTGGCTGTGGACCGTGCTGGACGAACACCCGGAGGTGAACGCCCGGCTGCAGGAGGAGATCGACCGTGTGATAGGCGGCGGCCCGGTGCGGCCGTCGCACGTCGCCGAGATGCCGTATATCCGTATGGTCCTGCAGGAGCTCGTGCGGGTCTACCCGAGCGCCTGGGTCGTCCCACGCCAGACCGTGGCGGATACGGAGATCGGCGGCGTCCGGATCAAGGCCGGCTCGCAGGTGCTGATCAGCCCATACGCCACCCACCGGCTGGAGGAGTTCTGGCCCCGGCCGACGGAGTTCGACCCCGAGCGCTGGGCCAACGACAAGACCGAACGCCGGCACCGCTACTCGTTCATCCCCTTCGGCGCGGGCCCGCACGTCTGCCTCGGCCAGCACCTGTTCTACATCGAGGCATCTCTGTTGATCGCCAACCTGTTCACCAGGTACCGGCCGGCGCTGCCCTACCCGCAGAAGCTGACGCCCGTACTGGGGGGAGCCACCTTGCGGCCCAAGGAGAAGCTCTTCCTCCAGCTGCACCCGATCGAACGGAATCTCGCGGCGTGAGCATCGGCGAAGCAGCGGACATCACCACGGAAGCGGGCGACCTCGTCGCGAGCCTCATGCTCAGGCCGTGGGGGCAGGTTTCCCCCTCGGTCTACGAGACCGGCCGGCTGGTCTCCCTCGCCCCCTGGCTGACCGGTCACCTGGAACGCATCGACTACCTGATCCGCACGCAGCGGCAGGACGGCGCCTGGGGCGCCCCCGACGGGTACGGCGTGGTGCCGACCTTGAGCGCCACCGAGGGGATCCTTTCCGCGCTGACTCGCGGGGACCGGGGCACGGACCGCGAACGCCTCACCGGCGCGGCGGACCGCGGCCTGCGGGTGCTCGCCACCTGGCTGAGCAGCCCGCTCGAGCTCCCCGACATGCCGGCGATCGAGCACATCGTCCCCTCCCTCGTCGCCCGCATCAACCAGCACGTCGAGGGCTTACCGGGCCGGGCGCCGATGCCGTTGCCCGAGGCCATGAGCTACGACACCCTCCACGCTGTCCGGTCGTGGGTCAAGTCCGGCGTGGAGGTGCCGGAGAAGCTGCTCCACGCCCTGGAGATCGCGGCCGAAGATGCCGCCGGAGCGCCCGGCATCCGGCCCACGCCCATCGGAAGCGTCGGCGCCTCGCCCGCGGCGACCGCCGCCTGGCTGGGAGAGCGCGGGGAACGCGACGCGCACGAATGGGCTCGGGGACATCTGGAGGCGGTGGTCCGGTTGTACGGCGGCCCCGTGCCTGTCGGGCTGCCCATCACTGTGTTCGAGCGAGGCTGGGTGCTGAGCTGGCTGCTCCGGGCGGGCGTGCCCGTCGAGGTGCCGCCGGAGATGGTGGCCGACATCAGAGCGGCCATAGGTCCGGCCGGAACCCCCGCGGGATCCGGGCTGCCGGCCGACGCCGACACGACGTCCGTGGCGCTGCACGCCCTGGCACTGCTCGGCGCGCCGCACGAACCGGACAGCCTGTGGGGTTTCCGCTCCGGCACCCACTTCTCCACCTGGCCGGGCGAGCAGGGCGTCTCGGTCAGCGTCAACGCGCATGTGCTGGACGCCTTCGGCGAGTACGTCCGCCGCAGGCCCGCCGCCGCCCCCCGCTACGACGAGACCATCGCCGAGCTGGCCGCCTGGATCCGCGATCGCCAGCAACCGGAGGGGAGCTGGACGGAC
Organism: Nonomuraea sp. NPDC049400; assembly: GCF_044466425.1. Lineage (NCBI taxonomy): Bacteria > Bacillati > Actinomycetota > Actinomycetes > Streptosporangiales > Streptosporangiaceae > Nonomuraea > Nonomuraea sp. NPDC049400. The sequence goes on along the minus strand of NZ_JBITMP010000001.1, from coordinate 156,469 downwards.
CGGTGGCACGCGTCGCCGTACTACGCCACCGTCAGCTGCGCGCTGGCACTCGACTCCTTCGGCGGAGACGCCTCGGAGGAGGCGGTGCGCGCGGCGGCCGAGTGGACGCTGAGGACTCAGCGGCCGGACGGCTCCTGGGGGCGCTGGGAGGGCACAGCGGAGGAGACCGCGTACGCGATGCAGATCCTGCTGCTGACCCGGGGACGTACGGATCCGCGGCGCATGCGTGCGGCGGATCGGGGCCACGAGTACCTGGCACGCTCGACCGGCAGCGACCACCCGCCGCTCTGGCACGACAAGGACCTGTACGTTCCGCTCGCCGTGACCCGCGCCGCGGTGATCGCCTCGTCGCACCTCATCCGGCAGGCCCGGGCCCAGGCGGTCTGACTCTGATGAGCTTGCCCTCGTTCCTGTCTCGCCGGAATCTCGTGATGTCATTGGCCAGGCGCAGGCACGCTGCGCCGAGATCGGTGACCGGCCCGATGGATCGCCGATCGTCCGCCGGGGACGGGAAGATTGCCACCATCGTGCTCCCCGTCCCACGGCACGGCCGGCGCCAACGACGTCTCGGCCTCCACCGTGCGCCGCTGGGTCAGGGAGTGGGGATGGTGTTGCGGGCGCAGGTCTTTCCAGCCCCGGCTCAGACGGTCCAAAAATCACTGCCGTTGAAGTAAAAGCCCCAGGTGGTCATCATTTGCTGGCGAAGATCTTCGGCCACGCCCGGGCAGGACTGCGCGAGCCGGTCCAGCTCCAGGTCACATGCCTTGCGTTCGTCGGCGATCAGTTCCAGCAGAGCGTGCTCGTCGAGCCCGAGCATCCGTGCGTTCAGGTCCGCCCATTGGCGGTCGCGTTTGAAGGTGCGCAGGTCGTTGACCAGGCGCATGACCCGTTGAGTCGCATTGGCGGCGTCGATGATCGCCGGCAGGTGCTCGCGAGTGGCTTCCGGTTCATCGGTGCTGATCAAACGGCTCACTCCGACAACGGTGGAGCCGAAGTTCGCCGCATTACCCAAGTACTCCTTCAGGGTGGGCACGGCGGCGGTCTGCCGGGCCGCGGTCTTCCAATCCCATTCCCGCGCCATCGCATCGAGCATCGCGGCCAGCTCGGTACGCCATACCGGTCCCAGATGACCGAACGCGGGCGCGTGAGCCAGGTCATCGCGGATGTCAGCGAGAAGCCGGGTCAGGGGCGTATGGGGGTCGGCGCCGGCGATGACGTCCTTGCACTCCTCGACGATGGCCCGTACCTGCGATCGCTGTGTCGCATCACGGTCGATGGCCGCGTCGAGTGGGAAAATCCACAACGCCAGTTGGGAGGGACTCCGCAACATGCCCGTACCATGGCGCGGGGTGCCATAGACCATCATGTTCGCGATCTGACCAGGGGTGTCGGCGAACTCACCAGTGTCGAAGAGTTCGGGGTAGCTCGCGGCAGTGCGGCGAAGGTCACGGGCACATTCCGCTGCGCGGGCGGACAGCGCACCGGATGAAAGCTCGTCAGGGAGGGACGGCGAGGGGCTCATGACGGCTCCTGTCAGGTACTCCCAGCCAAAAGGGGTACCGCGGTTGAAACTGTGCGTTGTTCGGAATCGGTCAATGATCACACCGCGACTGAGGTGACACAACGCGGGCGGCACCCGCGCCACACGCCGACCCGGCGAGCGGGGGCCGAGCCTGTCTCCGTAGCCAAACGTCTGGGGTGTCGACGAACCGACAGGAGCTGGCAAGCCACTCCCGCCGACAGGTGATCATCCCCCATGTTCGGCACCCACTACCAGCCAGAGCACGCCCTCAACGGAACGTGAATCCGGCACGTACGCGTCGGCGCCGTCGTACGCCGGAGAGGACGGCGGACAGCCGCCGGAACAGGGCGGTGTAGGGGTGCGGAAGCCATGACACGTCAGGGACGGAGTCCAGCGCGAGCCCAGGACGTCGCCGCGATCCTGCAGCGGCACGCCCGCTAGCTGGTGCGATTGTTCAAGAAGATGGTCCGCGAGGTTGTTACGAATGCTGAAATAACTGGAGGCAGGGCCAGCCACCTGCGAAGCATACCGATTCTCGACACCTTTTGGTGCAAAATTGACTAATAGACGTCAGAACCTGACATCTGGGATTAATGTTTCTTGAGAGGCGCTTTGCGAGTGCGCTAGAGTTCCTTGATCGATACTGTATGCAACCTCGCCGCACTCAAGGTGTCCGGCAAACCAGATTTGACTTGCACAGGGTGGGTACGATAATGCGCTTCCGCAAGACGGGGCTGCGGACCAAGATCACGGCTCTGCTACTCTCCCTGACGGCCTTGTGGGTCTTCGCTGCGTGGGTCACCCTCCGTGAGGGAGTCAACCTCCTGTGGGTCTCCCAACTCGACTCCTCTCTGGCAAACCCCAGCGACCCGGTGCTCTTCGGCCTGCAAAAAGAGCGCCGGCTTTCGGCCGTGAGGTTGAGCGAGAAGACTGCCCAATCCCGCAAAGAGCTCGAAACACAGCGTAAGCAGAACGACCGCGTTATCGCCGCTTTCCAGGAGTCGGCCAGCGGCGGGCTGGTCAGCTGGGCGTTGGACGATCAGGGCGAGAAGCGGCTCGCCGACCTGCTCAAGCAGCTCGAATCGGTCAAGAAGATACGCGAGGCCGTCGACACGAGCAGGCTTAGCCGAGCGCAGGCGACGACCGCGTACAACGACGCCATCGACCCCATCTTCAACCTCTACGGCTCGATGGCGACGCTCGACGACAAGGAGATCGCCAAAGACGTCCGCACCCTCGTCGCCCTGAGCCGTGCCCGAGAGCTCCTCGCCCGGGAGGACGCGCTGCTCGCCGGCGCGCTCGCCGACGGGCGGCTGACTCCCGCCGAGCAGGCGGAGTTCAGTCAGGCCGTGGGCGCCTGGCGGATCGTCGCCGGACAGGCCGCGGCCGACCTGCCCGACTCCGAAAGGGCCCACTACGACAAGCTGGCCAAGGGCCAGTCGTTCGTCCGGCTCCAGAACATGGAAACGCAGGTCATGGAGCATGATCCGAACGCTCTGAGCCTGCCGTTCACCGCGGACGAGTGGAAGTCGGCGACCGAGCGCTTCCTGGACGACTTCAACACCATGGTGCTCGGCGGGGGCGACCGCATGGTGGACCGGATCGTGCCCGTCGCCGTCAACGTGATCATCCGGCTGGTCCTGGCCGGCGGTCTCGGCCTCATCGCGGTCATCGCCTCGATCATCCTGTCCGTCACCACGGCCCGCGACCTGCTCGCCCAGCTCAAGAAGCTGCGCGACGCCGCCCACGAGCTCTCCGACGACCGGCTGCCCGGCGTCGTCGAGCGCATCGGCCGAGGCGAGGAGGTCGACCTGGCCAAGGAGGCCCCCGACCTGGACTTCGGCGACGACGAGATCGGCCAGGTGGGCCAGGCGTTCAACACCGTGCAGCGCACCGCGATCAGCGTCGCGGCCGAGCAGGCCGAGCTGCGCCGCAGCATCCGCGACATCCTGCTCAGCCTGGCCCGCAGGACGCAGGGCCTGGTCCACCGGCAGCTCACCGTGCTCGACGTGATGGAGCGCCGCGAGACCGATCCCGAGGAGCTGAAGGAGCTCTTCCGGCTCGACCACCTCGCCATCCGCATGCGGCGCAACGCGGAGAACCTCATCGTCCTTTCCGGCTCCGCCCCGGCCCGTACGTGGCGCCGCTCGGTCCCCATGGTCGACGTCGTCCGCGGCGCCCTGGCCGAGGTCGAGGACTACACCCGCGTCACACTCATGCCGATGGGCGACGTCGTGCTCGTCGGCCGCGCGGTCGGTGACGTCATCCACCTGCTCGCCGAGCTGATCGAGAACGCCGTGTCGTTCTCGCCGCCGTACACGAACGTGCAGGTCAGTGGCCAGCTCGTGGCCAACGGGTACGTGATCGAGATCGAGGACCGCGGTCTGGGCATGAAGCCCGAGGACCTGGAGGCCAACAACGCGCGCATCGCGGACCCGCCCGAGTTCCGCATCACCGGCACCGCCCGGCTGGGCCTCTACGTGGTCAGCCAGCTCGCCAAGCGCCACGACATCCAGGTGGTGCTCAAGGCGTCGCCGTACGGCGGGACGACGGTCGTGGTGCTGCTGCCGCAGGAGCTCGTACAGCTCGACCCCACGCCCGAGCCGCAGAGCGGCCAGCAGCGGGAGCGCCTGCCGCGCAGGACGACGGCCGTGGCCACCGCGATCCGGCCGGTCACCGCGGAGAACGTACGCACGCTCAAGCCCGCGCGCCAGGCTCCCCCTCCGGAGCCCGCCCCTGCCCCCGTGCCCTCGCCGGCCCCCGCTCCTTCGCTCGCCCCTGTGCAATCAGAACCCGAAACGCCGGCCGAACCGGAGCAGAGGCCTGTGACCGAGTTCACGTCGAATGGGCTGCCCCTGCGGGTGCCCCAGACCAATTTGGCGCCAGCGCTGCGGGACGAGACGCCCACGCAGCCCGACTTCGAGGAGGACGATGACGAGCGCTCGCCGGAGGAGATCCGCGCGATGATGGGATCTCTGCAGTCAGGCACGCGTCTTGGCCGGAGCGAGGCCGCCAAGATGCTGGACGAGCAGTCGAGAGGTGAGGCATGACCCCCTCCCCCGGCACTGATCTCAACTGGCTGCTCGACGACCTCGTCGGCCGTGTCAAGGAGGCCGAGCACGCCATCGTGCTGTCGTCCGACGGCCTGCTGATGGCCTCTTCCGCCGGGTTGCAGCGGACCGACGGCGAGCACCTGTCCGCCGTCGCCTCCGGGCTGCAAAGCCTGGCGAAGGGTGTCTCGGACCAGATCTCCGGCGGCACCGTACGGCAGACGGTCGTGGAGTGGAAGCACCAGTTCCTCATCGTGACCACGGCCGGCGAGCGGGCCTGCCTGGCCGTCCTGTGCGCGCAGAACGCCGACATCGGGCTGATCGCGTACGAGATGGCGATGATGGTGGCCCGCGTCGGCCAGTACCTCACCTCGGGCGCCCGCAACGCCGAGGCCATCGCCGGGAGCGACCGGTGAGAGGCGTGGACGAACCGACGGACGAGCACTGGGTCGATCCGGAGATCATCCGACCCTACGTGGTCACCCGTGGCCGCACGCAGCCCGCGCACGGCCGGTTCGACCTGATCTCCATGGCCCTCGCGGTGGGCCCACCCCCCGGCCCCGACGCCGGGCTGGATCCCGAGCACCTGCGGATCCTCCAGCTCTGCCGCGAGCCCAAGTCCGTCGCCGAGATCGCCGCATACCTCGATCTGCCGGCCGGCACGATCCGGGTGCTGCTCGGCGACCTGTTCGACCGCGAACTCGTCTCTGCGCAGGAACCACAATCCGAGGTGGACATGCATGACATGAAGATGTACAGGGCGGTGCTCGATGGCCTTCGGTCGCTCTGAGCGTCCGCGCCTGCCGACGGCGATCAAGATCCTGATCGCGGGCGGCTTCGGCGCGGGCAAGACGACGATGGTGGGCGCGGTCTCCGAGACCCGGCCGCTGCGCACCGAGGAGGTCCTGACCGACCGCGGGATCGGCGTGGACGACCTCACCTCGGTGGAGGCCAAGCGCACCACCACCGTGGCGATGGACTTCGGCCGGATCACGCTGGGCACCGACTACGTCCTGTACCTGTTCGGCACACCTGGGCAGGAGCGGTTCTGGTTCGTCTGGGACGAACTGGCCGAAGGGTCGCTGGGCGCCGTCATTCTGGCGGACACCCGGCGACTGGCGGACTGCTTCCCCTCGGTGGACTATTTCGAGCGACGGGGCACGCCGTTCGTGGTGGCGGTCAACTGCTTCGAGGGGGCGCCTACGTTCGAGCTGGACGAGGTACGCCTGGCGCTGCAGCTGAACCCGTCGATCCCCATCATCATGTGTGACGCCCGGAAGAAGGACTCAAGCCGCGAAGTCTTGATCAGCTTGGTCAAACACTCGGCGCGCCTCCGCGCCGAACCAGTCGGAAGCTAGGGGTCGCGGGGGGGCGAAAGCAAGGCCTTCCATGGGGGGCGCTTCGCGCGCGGGATTCCAGACAGCGCCTCCCAGGGGGGCTCACGCCCCCCTTCGCCCCCGAAACCCCGCTCGCTTCGCTCGCCGTCACCCGCCCGTTGCCTGGTTACCGGGTTGGCCTGCTGCACCCCGTCACGGCGACCTCACCGGCCTATCCTCCGGTTTGGACGCGCTCGCGAAGCGGTTGCCGCACGGATGGCAGACGATCCTGTCCTCCGAGTTCCCCTCCGGCACCGACATCGGGGACGCCGAGTGGGAGACGGTCCTGCGGCTGGCGGACCGCGCGGTGCGCGCCGCGGCGTTGGGGATGGTGCACCCCTTGCTCCTGGTCGCCGTACTCCCCCTGTGCTGGCCCGGGGCGATTCACGGGAGCCTTCTCGGGGAATACCTGCTCACCGCTCACAAGGAGCACAGTTCCGTCGTGGGCGCCGCGTTGCGGCGGCGGTGCCGCGCAACCGTCCGCCGGTACCTGGCACAGCACCTGTGCCATGCAGCCGGCCTGATCACAGCGGCGCTGTGCGTCATGGCCGTGCAGGCGGCTGGTGGCGACGTCGGCCGTGTCGGTGTGCTGGTCGCCTTCCTCGCTCTCACCGTCCGAGGGCCGGGGCCTGCGTGGAGAACACGGCCCGCGCGCGGGTGACGGCGTAGGGTGGAGCCCATTGGCAACCGCCTGGGAAATGTTCGCATTGCGGCGACAAGATCAGCAGGCTTACCCTGCTCGTCGTGAACGAACCCGTCGAGATCGTGTCCTATCAAACCGAATGGCCGACGGCCTTCAAGGAGCTGGCGCAGCGCATGCGCTCGGCACTCGGGGATGTGGCGGTAAGAATCGACCATATCGGATCGACCTCGGTACCCGGGCTGGCGGCGAAGCCCGTGGTGGACATACAGGTGTCCGTGCGCTCCTTTGACCCCGAGGAGGCGTTCCAGGCACCGCTGGAGGCACTCGGGATGAAATATCGCCGAAACAATCCGGAGCGCACCAAGAGGTACTTCCGGGAAGCGCCCGGAAAGCCCCGTACACATATTCACGTGCGATTGCTCGGCAGTTTCTCGGAGCAATTTCCCCTGCTTTTCCGCGATTATCTGCGCGCCCACGAGCTCGACGCCGCCGAGTACGCGGCCGTCAAGCGACGTTGTGCCGCCAGGTTCCGCCACGACCGCGTCGGCTACGTGGCAGCCAAATCGGCCCACATGTGGGAGATCGTGCGCCGTGCCGACGAGTGGGCGCAGCAGATCGGATGGGTGCCGGGCCCGGCGGACGCTTGAGCAAACCCGTCAGGTCATCGGAATCGGTCCCACCTCGGAGCGGTGCGATCCGAAAAGGCGGTCGGTGAAGTCATGCGCCCACTTGACCGGATTGCCGTCGAGGTTGCCGTACTCGTCTAGATGGCCCAGATCCTCCGGCGCCAATGCATTCACCAGATCCAGCGGTACCGCGTCGGGAAACAGTTCGCGGCAGTAGTACAGGGCGTAGTGGACACCCCGCTGCGCTCCGTGCCGCAGCACCTGGTCCCGGAAGCTCTCGCAGAAATCATCGGAACCCCGCACGGCGAGGAACTCGGCGATGTCGACGAATTTGGCGATGCGCAGATCCCGGCCACGCCCCACAAAGAAACGCATTCCGCTTCTTTGTACAGATGTGTGCAGAGATCGATTAACTGGTCGACGGGGGCGCGGACATAATCCGGCTCGCCCATCAGCTCGGCAGGCTGGCATCGCGACAACAGCTCCTCGGTCGTCACGCTCACCGCCGCTTTCATCTGAAAGATGTTCAGGCATAGATCGACGGTGTAGCTGTCGATCCCGTCGTCCTCGGACATCTTTACGAACGGCAGCGCGTTGTTGACGTTCAGCTTCCGGAACGCCCGGGTCCCGCGGCTGAAGGGGACGACCGAGGTGCCTTCCAGGGACGGCCGCCCTTGAACGTATCCGAGGTCGCGCAGCACCTCCGCGACTTCGTCAAGGCCCGCAGGACCCGCGCGTACTCGGTCAGCTGCGCGGCGTTGCGGCTCCTGTTGCCTTCGAGCACGCAACCGTACAGCCAGAAGTTCGGTATGTGCTGTCCCTTGTCGGTGAAGCCGACACGGCCGCGTGAGACGTTCCACGCGATCTGCGGCAGCACCCGATGCCGTGCCGCCTGGTGCAGGAACCATCCCCAGTCCGCGTCGGCCCCGGTCCGTTCCACCAGCGCTCTGGCGGTGTCGCGCCGCTCAGCCGACATCCGGGGCCGGCACAGCATGAGCAGCAGTCGCGCCTCAGGGCGGAGTTGCTCGAGAGCGGCGACGTGACGGTGCTCAAGGCCTTTCGTTCGCGTCGCGTTTAGTGCGCCAACGCCGGAGGGTTGCCGGTTCCTCTCAGGCGTCCCACTTCGCGTTCGGCATACCTTGCAGCGGGATGGACGGGGCAGTCAAGCCCGATGCAAACTGATCCCCATGCACGATCACCAACCACGAAGGAATGCCGCCCTGCCGGGCGGGGAGCGACCGGCATGGGCGGTGATCGGCCCGGGAATCGCCGCGCTTACCGGTCTCTACCTGCTGACGATGACCTTCGGGCCCGCAGCGCGGCTTTCGCTGCAGTTAGATCTGGGTTTGACCAGCCAAACCACCCTGGTCATGGCTCTCGTCGCGTATCTGGTCAGCGCGGCAGCGGGTGGGGCGCTGGGCGTTGGCCTTGGTGGACGTCTGCTGACGACAGTGGGCACGGCGGCCATCGCCTTAATGATCATCGGTGTGCTGCTGAACGCGCTCGCCCCTGACTCCGGAATCTATCTGATCGGCCGGGTGCTGAGCGGGCTCGGTGGCGGCAGCGCGGTGGGGGCGACGGTGGCATTCGCGCGGCGGGCGGGCCGCCACTCGGGCGCGCTGGCCGGCATACTTGCAGGTCTTGGTATCTTCGCCCTGATTCTTGGCCCGGTCATCAATCATTGGCTGGCGAGCGCGTTGGCGTGGAGGTGGGGATACCTGATCACGATACTGCCATTGATCGTGGGGTTGGTTGCCACCGCCGTCAGCGGATTCGTGCTGCTCCTGACCCGGCGAGCCGGGCAGCCCAGTTCGTCCGGCATGCCTCATCCGCCAGCCGGGCAACGGCCTTGGAACGCCCCTCCGGGGGTCTGATCGACATATCGTCCGCGTCCTCGGCGGCCGGCCTCAGGACCTGCCGGCCCGGATCGAGCGGCACCGGCCGCTCAGGCCCAGCCCGAGGTGGGCAGTGGCCGCTTCGTGCTGGGCCGCTCCCACCCGCCCGCCCCTCGTGAGCGATCGCCCGGACACCGCTCAGACGGTCTTCAGGCGGGTGGCGTCAAGCCGAGTGACGCGATCAGGGCGATCATCTCGTCGCGGTAGATAGCGGCGGGCTCGTGGGTGAGCGTGCGCAGGTGGCCGTAGATCTCCAGGGAGACCAGCCCGTGCATGCGGCCCCACACCCGGACCGTGAGCGCCACCGCGTCCGGCGGCAGGCCCGGGAACGTGGCCTGAATGTCCTGCGCCAGGTCCGGGTCGAAGTGTGACCAGTCGTACTCGCCCTTGTCCGGCCCGCGCCAGGCCGCCGCGACCAGGCCGGTGAGGCCTCGGCAGGCCCGGTGTTCGGCCTCCTTCGCCGGGCCGTCCGCCGGGGGCTGGTAGCCGGGGACCGCGTCGCCGTAGATGAGGCGGAAGCCCTCCGGATTGCGCAGCGCCCACTCCCGTACGGTTTCCGCCCAGGCCAGGACGCGGCCGCCCGCGTCTTCGACGGGCACGGCGTCGCGGGCCGACTCGGCCGCGTCCACCAGGGCCGTGTAGAGGTCGGCGATGAGCGTGGTGACCAGGTCGTCGCGGGTGGCGTAGTAGCTGTAGATCGCGCCGGCGGTCATGCCCATCTCGCGGGCGATGGCACGTAGCGAGATGGCGTCGGGGCCGCCGGCGGCCATGAGTTTGAGCGCGATCTCCTTGATCTCCGCCGTGGTCTCCGCGCGCAGCCGCTCGCGCCTGCTCATCGTCTGATCACCCACCCTTGACAGTCTACAGAGTTGGGCTACTGTTCTGCGTGCTGAGATTGAACAGCGTGTAGTAATCATTCGCCGTATAGAAATCCTTCCTGAGGAGGCCTCTCGTGACGCTTGCCGCCTCTCGTGCGCCGACCGACGTGGGCCGTTCCGGGCTCAGGCTGGCGCTCCTGGCGTTCACCCAGCTCATCGTGGCTCTTGACTACAACATCGTTTACGTGGCGCTCCCCGACATCGGAGCGGCCCTGGGCTTCAGCGCGCGATCCGTGCAGTGGGTGGTGAGCGCGTACGCCATCGGGCTCGGCGGGCTGCTGCTGCTCGGTGGCCGGGCCGTCGACAAGCTGGGCGCGCGGCGCATGTTCGTGCTCGGCCTGTCGCTGTACGCCGTGGCCTCGCTCGCGGGCGGCCTGGCGACGGGATCCGCGACTCTGGTCGTGGCCCGTGCCGTCCAGGGCGCCGGCGGGGCGCTGCTCACGCCGGCCACACTCGCGTTGATCTACCACGGGTTCGAGGAAGGGGCCGCGCGCAACCGGGCCCTGGGCGCCTGGGGCATGGCGGGGAGCGCGGGGTTGGCCGCCGGGTCGCTGCTGGGCGGCGTGCTGACCAACTACCTGGGCTGGGAGTGGGTGTTCTTCGTGAACGTCCCGCTGGCCATCGGCGCCGCCGCGGCGGCGCCCCGCCTGCTTCAGCCCGACTCCGGAGACGCGTCCAGGCCGGGCGGGTTCGACCTGCCGGGGGCGCTACTGGCCACGGCGGGCTCGACGCTGCTCGTGTTCGGCCTGGCGAGCGGGCCGGAGTCGGGATGGGGGTCGGTACGCGGCGCCGGGGCGCTGGTCGCCGGCGTGGCGCTGCTGGGTTTGCTGCTGCTGGCCGAGTCGCGTACCCGGGATCCGCTGATCCCGCCGCGGCTGCTGCGCCGGCGCGGCCCGGCCACCACGATGATCGTGATCGCCGTGTTCCAGGGCACGCTGGGCGGCGGCTACTACGTGCTCACCTCATACCTGCAGCCGGTCCTCGGCTACAGCGCCCTGGCGGCGGGGCTGACGTTCCTGCCGCTCACCCTCGTCTGCATGGCCGCCGCACTGAAGGTCGCGCCGGTGCTGCTCGGCAGGTGGGGAGTCCGTACGACGCTCAGCACCGGGATGCTCGGCACCGGAGCCGGGATCGGCGTGCTGACCGCCGGCATGTCCATCGACGGCGGATTCTGGACGCTGCTGCCCGGCAGCGTCGTCTGGGGATTCTTCGGCGGCGTGGCCTTCGTCGCGCTGTTCGCCTCGGCCGGCGCCGGGGTGGCGCCCGAGCAGCAGGGCGTGGCCTCCGGCCTGGCCAGCACGGCCAAGGAGGTCGGCGGCGCGATCGGGCTGGCGGCCTTCGTCGCCGTCGCCACCGCGACCCAGGCCACCGGGATGCTCGGCGGCCTGCAGACGGCCGGTTGGACGGCCGCGGCCGTCACCGCCGCGGGCGGCCTCATCGCTCTCGTACTCGAACCAACCGGGAAAGGAACCACATCATGATCAACGACCTCATCGGCAAGTACCTCGACGTCTGGAACGAGCGGGACGGCGCCGCCCGTGACGTCCTCATCAAGGACGTGCTGACCGGCGACTCCGTCTACTCCGACCCCGACTACGCCGGGCTGCGGGGGCACGGCGAGCTGTCCGAGGCGATCGGCCGGGCTCAGGAGAAGTTCGGCGATCTGGTGTTCACCCTCGGCACGCTGATCGGCGCCCATCACGACACGGCGCTGTTCACCTGGAGGCTGGGCGCGCCGGGCTCGGACACGCCCGTGGCCACCGGGTACGACGTCGTGGAGTTCGAGGGCGACCGCATCCGCCGCGTGGTCGGGTTCTTCGACTAGACCTCGCTTGTGCTCGGCGAGTCCGGGCGGGCGGCCTCGGCATGGCCGCTCCCCGGACGCTCGCCCTCACGTGGAGACCCGGCGAGCCGCGATCACGAGCAGCACGATCGCGGCGACCGTCATGATCGCGTTGCTGGTCAGGTCGGCCGCCAGTCTCACCGGCTCGGTCGAGATCACCTTCCACGGGAAGGAGTGCCACGCGTACGTGAGCGTGGCCCCCGCCGCCAGCGCGAGCCGGTGCGCGTCCGACCAGTTGGACCGGTGCGACCAGCGCCTGACCAGGACGCCGACCGTGGCGAACAGTGCCAGGTAGATGAACACGCTGGCCCAGGCCGGGATCGGGATCGCCAGCCACGGCGACAGGCCGGTGGGGTCGACCGCGTAGAGGAGGACGAAGACGGCGTCGGCCACCAGGGCGAAGGCGAACACCGCCCACGGGCCGGGCGCCCGGCCCTCGACCGCGAGGCCATGACCCCCTGAATCCGCCCTCCCGAGCGGTGTGGACAATGGTCGGATGCCCGTGCGACACACCCCCTGGGACCGGCCGGAGACGCGGCCCGCCATGGCCAACACCGACGACCCCCGGCCCGGACTGGCCCTCACCGACCGCTCCCTCTGGCGTGACAGCCGCCGGTGGATCCCCGTGACGGGCGAGCTGCACTACAGCCGGGTGCCGCGCGAGCGCTGGCAGGACGCCTTGCGCCTGGCCAAGGCGGGCGGGGTGAACGTGCTCTCCACGTACGTCTTCTGGATCCACCACCAGGAACACGAGGACCGGGAGCCGGTGTTCGACGGCGGGCTGGACGTGGCCGCGTTCGTCGGGCTCTGCCTGCGGACGGGGCTCGAGGCGATCGTACGCGTCGGGCCCTGGTGCCACGGCGAGGTTCGCAACGGCGGCCTGCCCGACTGGGTCGCTCCGGCCCGCCGCGACGACCCGGCGTACCTGGAGCAGGTGCGGGCCTGGTTCGGCCACCTGGGCAGGGAGCTCGGCCCGCTGTGCGGCCCTGACGGGCCGATCATCGGGATCCAGCTCGAGAACGAGCTGTACGACCAGCCTGGCCACCTCGTCACGCTGAAGCGGATCGCCCGCGAGTCCGGCCTTCACGCCCCGCTCTGGACGGCCACCGCCTGGGGCAGCGCGGACCTGCCCGTCGGCGACGTCTTCCCCCTGTACGGCGGCTACGCGGACGGCTTCTGGGTGGACACGGCCGACGGCTGGGACGACACCTTCCGCGCCCACTTCCGCTTCTCCCACCAGTGGGACGACCCGGGCATCGGCAAGGACCTGGCCGGGGACCGGGCGGGCGGCGTCAAGCACCCGGACTTCCCGGCCGCGACGTGTGAGCTGGGCGGCGGCATGGCCACCGCGTACCACCGCCGCCCGCTGCTCGAAGGCGCGGACATCGCCGCGGTGGCACTGACCAAGCTGGGCAGCGGCTCGGCCTGGCAGGGCTACTACATGTACGCGGGAGGCGCCAACCCGCGCCCGGGCCTGCAGGAGTCGCACGCCACCGGCTACCCCAACGACCTGCCGGAGTTCAACTACGACTTCCACGCCCCCATCGGGGCTCACCTGCAGACCCGCGACAGCTTTCACCTGCTGCGCAACCAGCACGCCTTCCTGGCCGCGTTCGGCGACCGCCTGGCCGCCATGAACGCCACCATCCCCGGCCAGGAGTCGCTGCGCTGGTCGCTGCGCTCGGACGGGCGCAGCGGGTTCGTCTTCGTCAACAACCACCAGCCGTACGAGCCGCTGCCCGCGCACCGCGACGTGCGCTTCGACGTCGAGCTCGACGAGGCCCGCGTGCGCTTCCCGCACCGCCCGGTGGACGTCCCCAGCGGCGCGTTCTTCTGCTGGCCGGTCAATCTCGACGTCCGCGGGGTCACGGTCAACTGGGCCACCCTCGGCGTCCTGACGCTGGTGGAGGACTCCGTACTGGTCCTGACGAGAACGGACGGGATCCCCGCCCACCTCTCCCTGCCCGCGGGCACGTCCGTCACCGGCCATCCGGCCCTGGAGCGGGACGGCGAGGTGATCCTGGAGGACCTGCCGGCGAGCCGCGAGCCGATCACCGTCGAGACCCCGGACGGGGCCCGGCTGCGCCTGCTGGTCCTCGACGCGGCCGACGCCCGGCGCGCCTGGACTCCTGGCGGCCGGCTGGTCATCTCCGACGCCGACATCGTCGAGGCCGACGGCGCGCTGACCGCCATCACCACCGGCCCCGCGACCGTCGAGATCCTCAGGGACGGCGCCTTCGAGCGCCACCACCTCGACCATCCGGCGGCCCCCGCCCTGGTGAAGATCGTGCGGACGGCCGAGGCCACGCCACCGCCGGCCCGCCCGATCACCGTCCCGGGTCGCGCCTCCGCGCCCGATCCGGAGACGCTGGCCGCCCACGCGGCCCGCTACACGATCACCGTGCCCCCGGGCGGCGAGCGCACGCTGCTCCGCCTCGACCTGGTCGGCGACGTGGCGGTGGCCAGGGCCGGCGACCGCACGGAGGACCTGTACTGGGACGGCGCGCCCTGGGACATCGACATCTCGGGCGGCATCGAGACGGTCGAGGTCATGATTTATCCGCTCACACCGGACACGCCGGTCTGGCTGCCCGAGGCCGCGAGAGGCTCCGAAGGCGCCCGCATCCTGGACGCCACCGTGATCGACTACCGCGCCCACCCGTTGGGCTCACTCCACCGGTAGGCGCCGTCGATCACCAGGCTTCCACCGTGCACGCGCCCTTGCGGACGCCCAGCTCGACCAGGTCCGTCTCCACCGCGGAGAGCGGATCGTCGAGCGGGATCCGGAAGGTACGGATCTGGTTGGGCCCGAAGTCCGCCGTGAGCCTGATCCGGGCCAGCGGGATGTCCAGGGTCGCCAGGGCGGCCCTGCCCGTGGTCTCGACAGCCCTGACGACCAGGTCGCGCGGCGTGTCCTCGTGCAGCTTGACCGCGGTCACCATGACCTGGCCGCCGCCGTCGTCCAGGTGGCCGCGCGCCGCCGGGAGCGTGCCGTCGTGGAAGCTCTCCAGCATCGCGCGTACCGGGGAGCCGAGCAGCGCGGCCCGGCGGGTGAGCCCGGCGGCGCGCCAGTCGCCCGCGTGCGGCACCAGCAGGTACGTGAACCGCTGCACCCCCTGGTCCTGGTACGAGTAGTGGCCGTCCGGGTCGAGCAGGCGCGGGTCGTGCCAGGCGTAGACCGGGCTGCGCACGGCCGTGATGCCGATGCTGTGGCCGCGGCCCGGGGCCGGCGGGGAGACGTCGTAGCCGTGCTTGGCGTTGTTCACGACGGCGAGACCGGCTCCGGCGCCGGACAGGTCCGCCCACGACTGGGCGGGCTCCTCGGCGCCGTCGATCGGCCTGGTCAGGTGCCCGAACGGGATCTCGTACGTGGCCACCGGGCTCTCCAGCGCGACCGGGAAGCGCAGCTTCATCAGATGCGCCTGCTCGCGCCAGTCGAGCGTGACCCGCACCTCCACCGCGTCGTCCCCGACGCCCAGGATGAACTCCTCGGCCATCGTGGAGCGGCCCCACTCCCGCTCGACGCGGATGCGGGCGCGCAGCGGGCCGCTCTCGCGCAGCACGATGCGGGTCGTCGTCATCGCCTCGCCCGGCCAGTCGTAGGACACCACGCGGTGTCCCCAGGTGTCGGTCGGGTCCGCGCAGATCTGCGTGTGCTCGCCCGCCGCCCCGGCCACGAGGTCCACGCCGGTGCGCTTGTCGAGCAGGCCGGTCAGCCAGCCCGTCTGCGGGTCGATCTCCAGGCGGAGCACGTCGTTCTCAATGTGGTGCTCGGACGCGCTCAGGCCGCTGGTGTACGGCGTCTCGCCCTGGCGCAGCCGGTAGAGGCGGTAGCCCAGGGCGGGCAGCTCCGCCTGGAACACGGTGGCGCCGCGCCCCTTGTCGTCCGTGGTGGCGACCGGCTGGATGGGCTGGCAGGGCACATCCTGGCCGTCGGCGTCCACGACCCGCACGCCGGTGGGCGCGAGGCCGTACTGCAGCTCGACCCGGGTCGTGACCGGCCACGGGTGCGGGTTGAAGACCACCACCGGCTGCGTGCCGGGCTCCTCGGGCACGTCGATGTCGCGGGCGATCACGTTGTGCGCCCGGGTGATGATCCGCTTCGAGATCGCGACCGCCTCGCCGAGCTGGTCGCGGGCGTCGTCGTAGGCAGGCTCGATGGCCGAGCCGGGCAGCACGTCGTGGAACTGGTTGAACAGCACCTGCTTCCAGGCCCGCCCCAGCTCCTCGCGCACGTCGTGGCCCGCGACGGCGGCCCAGCGCTCGGCCGACAGCAGCGCCGCCTGCGCCCTGCGCTGCCACGCCTTGATCCCGGAGTGCGAGGAGTAGCAGCCGGCCGCGTGGTGCTGCAGGTCGTCGCGCCAGACCGGCAGCTCGGCCAGGCCCTGCTCGCCCAGGCGCTTGGCCACCTCGTCGAAGTAGCGGCGCGGCGAGGACATCGTCAGCTCGCCGAACGTGCCCATCCGGTCGTAGCGGTGGATGGACTCGATGTTCGCCTTGGTGGGGCCGCCTCCGTGGTTGCCCACGCCGTAGAAGATCATCAGGTCGCCGAGCGAGCGGTCGAGCTGGCCGAGCGCCTTCTCCGTCTGGCCCGCGACCTCGCCGGGCGGGCTGCAGTACTCGAACGGGATCCGGTAGGCCAGCACCCGGCTGCCGTCGGGGCTCTCCCACCAGAACATCGTGCCGGGCAGCTCGCTCTCGTGCGGTCCAGGGCGCAGGAAGCAGTAGGAGTCCATGCCCTGGCCGCGCAGGATCGCGGGCAGCATGGCGTTGTGGCCGAACGGGTCGGCGTTCATGCCGACCGTGGCCGTGACCCCGAACTTCTCCTTCAGGTAGCGCTGGCCGTACAGGCCCTGGCGGGCGAACGACTCCCCCGACGGCATGTTGCAGTCGGGCTCCACCCACCAGCCGCCGACGTTGACCCAGCGGCCCTCGGCCACCCTCTCCTTGATGCGGGCGAACAGCTCGGGGTCCGACTCCTCCACCCACGACAGCAGGACGACCTGGTCACAGGTGAAGACGAAGTCCGGGTACTCGTCCATGCGGTGGATCGCCGACCAGAACGTCGCCCGCGCCTCCTGGTAGCCCTCCTGCCACGGCCACAGCCACACCGGGTCGAGGTGCGCGTTGCCGATCATGTGCAGGGTGCGGTCGGGGGTGGCCACCGGCCTCGGCGCCCTCGGGAGACCGCGGGGCTGGCTGCCCGAGGGGGCGTTCGACATGGGGGCGCTCGGGGGCCTGGTCATGCGGCCGCCCATGCGTCGACCTTCTCGCTGATCATGTGCAGCATCAGTGTGTGGATCTCCTGGATGCGCGGGGTCTCGGAGGAGGGGGCTAGGAGGAGGCGGTCGGCGAACTTGGCGGCGGCGCCACCGTCGCCGCCGCCGAACAGTACCGTGACCGCGCCATTGCTCTGTGCGGCTTCCAGGGCGCCGACCACGTTCGGGGAGTTGCCACTGGTCGTGAACGCGGCCACGACGTCGCCCGGGCGGACCAGGGCCCGGACCTGCCTGGCGAAGACGTCCTCGTAGGAGTAGTCGTTGGCGATGCACGTCATGACCGTGGCGTCGGTCGTGAGCGTCACGGCGGGCAGCGGGCGGCGGTCGCGCTTGTAGTGGCCGACCAGCTCGCCGGTGAGGTGCTGCGCGTCGGCCGCGCTGCCGCCGTTGCCGAGGGTGTAGAGGGTGCCGCCACGGGTGAACGCCTCGATGAGCAGGTCCGCGGCGGCCTCCACGGCCGGGAGCAGCCGCGCGACGCCCTGGGCGGCGGCGAGGTGGGCCTCGACGTGCTCGGCCAGCACGGACGCCGCCGAGGCGGACGGCGCCGCGCCGGACCGGGACGTGTGCCCATTCACGGCCGGAGGAGATGCGAGCCCGTTCTGCCGGGACGCGGGTGGGTGCAGGCGGATCGGGTCAGGCATGGCACTTCCCTGAGGCAAGAAGGTCGTGGGCCACGGCGCCGGCGCCGACCACGCCGACGCCCTCGCCCAGCTGGGCCGGCTCGATGCGGGCGGTGCGGGCCGCGGGCGGCATGGCGTCCCGGGCGACGGCGGCGCGTACGGGGTCGAGGAGCCGGGCGCCGGAACGGGTCACGCCGCCGCCGAGGACGACCAGCTCCGGCTCGAAGGCGTTCACCAGATCCGTGATCGCGCTGCCCAGTGCCCATGTGGTCTCGTTCCACACCTCGGTCGCGAGCGCGTCGCCGGCCTCGGCGGCGCGGAAGACGTCCTCGGCCGTCGGGAGCCCGATCGCGGACAGGGACGAGGCGCGACCGGCGGCGAGGGCCTCGCGGGCGCGCTCGGCGATGGCGGTGCCGGACGCGTACGCCTCCAGGCAGCCCAGGCGGCCGCACGAGCACTTGCGCCCGCCCGGCCGCACCACGACGTGCCCCAGCTCGCCGCCGTTGCCGGCCGCGCCCCGGTGCAGGCGGCCGCCGATGACGGACCCGCCGCCGACGCCCGTGGAGATCGTGAGGTAGAGCATCGTGCTGGTGCCGCGGCCCGCGCCGTACCGGAACTCGCCGAGGGCGGCGGCTGTGGCATCGTTCTCAAGCGCGGACGGCACGCCGAACTCCGCCGCCGCCATCGGCCCCACGGGGACGTCGATCCACCCGGGCAGGTGCGGCGGGCACTCCAGCACGCCGGTCGTGGTGTCCAGCGGTCCCCCGCAGGAGATGCCGACGGCCGCCACCTCGGGCAGTCCCGCCTCCGCGACGGCCTTCCTGCCCAGGTCGAACAGCCTGGCCAGGACCCGCCGCGGCCCTTGCTCCCTGCGGGTCGGGGCGACCTGCCAGCCGTGGATCAGGCCGTCGCCGGTGACCACGCCCGCGGCGAGCTTGGTGCCGCCGATGTCCAGCGACAGGACGGGGGGAAGATCGTGCTCCATTGGGCCTCCGACGGGAACGAGTGCCACGTCAAGGCGGTGTGACATCGTTCCCACACGGATCCTAGGGCGACCCTTTGCCATGGGTCAACGCGCCCGACTGGGTGAAATGTCAGATCATGGGAGGCGGTGCGGTGGATTCGCGGGTGACGAGCCGGACCCCCAGCACGGTGGTGACGGAGTCGGCGTCCGGCAGCTCGATCCGCTCGTCCAGTCTGCGCACGGCGGTCGCGCCCAGGTTGAACGTGTCCTGGGAGACGGCACTGACCTGCGGCGAGACCATGCTCATCCACGGCGCGTCGTCGAAGGCCACCAGGCTGATCTCCTCGGGCGCCCGCAGCCCCAGCTCGCCGATCGCCCGCCAGACGCCCTCGGCGAGCACGTTGTTGGCGGCGAAGACGGCCGTCGGCCGGTCGGGCCCGGACAACATGTCGAGCGCCCTGCGCCGCGAGTCGGCGACGTCCCAGCCAGACGAGACGACCAGGTCGGGATCGACCTTGATGTCTGCCACGCCGAGCGCCTCCAGATAGCCGTGGTAGCGCTCGTAACCGGTGGTCCAGTCGGTCTCGTCGATGAACAGCGCGATCCTGCGATGGCCCAGCTCGATCAGATGGGCCGTGGCGGTGCGGGCTCCCACGCGGTTGCCGACCACGACGCCATCCGTCGAGCCCGCCGCGAACTGCCGGTCCACCTCGACGACCGGGATGCCGTGGGAGCTGAGGTAAGTGGACACGGCCGGGGAGTTGGGCGTCACGATCGCCCCGGCCACCCTGAGCGCGACCAGCGCCTCGGCGGCCTCGCTCTCCGCCTCGGCCGACAGGCTCGTGTCCGCCAGCACCATCGTGTAGCCGCGCTCGCGGGCCTCCCTGCTGGCCCCCGCGGCCAGCTCCGCGTAGAACGGGTTGCGCAGGTCGCTCACCAGGACGCCCACCGACCTGCTCACCTGCTGCTTGAGTGTGCGCGCCATCACGTCGGGCACGTAACCGAGCTCTGCCGCCGCCCGCAGCACGCGCTCGCGTACGTCGCTGGCGGCGTACCCGCGCCCGGTCAGCGCCCGCGAGACGGTGGAGCGCGAGACCCCGGCGGCCTCCGCCACGTCCTTGATCGTGGGCCGCCTGGAACGGCTGGCGGGGCTGCGCCGCTCCATGGTCATCGATCCCCTTCCCCGACCACGTCGACCAGCGCCTCGGCGTGCTGCCCGAGGCGCAGATCGCCGATGGTCAAGTCGACCGCGAGGCGAACGCGGCGCCGCGGCACGACGTCCGCGCCCAGACGGAGATGTACCTGGTCCATACCCCCCGCGGGGAGCCTCAGCGTCACAGAGCCCGGTTCGCGGCGCCAGCCCGGCGGGACGACCGGCTCGATGGTGGCCACCGCCTTGTCCGGCCACGGGTTGCGCACGGTGGCCGTCAGCACGATCTCACCGCCCGCGGGGACGCTCGAGTAGTACGGGGTCAGGCGGCACAGCACCCCGTCGGCTCCCAGGTCGAGGCGGTCGAGCGGGAGCAGGTCGTGGTGGAGGGCGACCAGCTCCTCGCCGCGCTCGGTCAGCATGTGCAGGTAGTCGTCGTCCACCCAGCGGGGCCGCCAGTGGCCGCTGACCATCAGGTCGGGGCGCAGGCGGCGGTAGAGCGCGGCGCTCTTCCGGTAGTCCTCGATCTGAAACCGATTCTTGTACTGAAAATTCAGGATCTCCTGGCGTGCCAACTCACTGGCGTCCGTGGTGCCCATCCCGTCCTGCTGGTCGCCCGTGACCAGCACGCGGTGCCCGTCCACCTCGAACTCGTACGCCGCCGCGAACAACGTGTGCCCGGGCAGGTCGTGCACGGTGATCTCGTACTCGCGCCAGCGCACCGTCTCCCCCAGCCCGAGCACCCGGTCGGCGGGGATGGGCTCGAACCACTGGCACGGCAGGTCGTGGTGGAGGGGCGTGGCCAGGATGGGGGCGATGTGGGAAGGCGCCCAGATCTCGGTGCCCTCGACGTCGCGCAGCAGCGGCATGCCCGCCACATGGTCGTCGTGGTAGTGGGTGGGCATGGCGACCTCGACGCTCGTGACGCCGTAGTGCTCGCGGAGCGCGGGCATGGAGGCCAGCCAGGGGCGGCGGGCGGCGCGGGAGGTGTTGTGCACCAGGCCGGTCGACATGTCGTACCCGAAGTCGAACACCATGGCCGCGCCGGACTCCGACAGCAGCACGTAGCTGTGGGACTGGCTGCTCTTGTTCATGAGCAGGTGGGGGGTCACCTGGACGAACGGGTTGGCCAGGAGGCCGCGGAGGTCCCAGGGGTGGGGGTGGGGGCGGCGGAAGTTGACGTACCGCTGCATGGCGGTGGAGAGCTGCTTCAGTGCGTCTCGGGGGTCGGTCATCGGCTCGCCGTGCGACGGCAGTAACACCTCGAGCTCCTCCCGCTGGAGGAGTTCGGAGCTCAGGACGACCATGGCGGGGCCCTCGTTCTCGGTGTACGACCACTGGGTGGCCGCCAGCGACCACACCTTGCCCGGGGCGTAGATCAGATCACCGGTGAAGGCGACCTTCCCGACGACGTACGTCACGGACCCGGGGGTGTGCCCTGGGGTGGGCAGGACCCGTACGTCTATGCCTCCGTAGTCGGCCGTCCGGTATTCGGGCACGACGCCGTCGATCCGCACGGGGTCGAGCAGCGAGAACCGGTCGTCGCGCAGGTCGTAGTCGTTGCTGATCTGCCGGCCCGCCCACATCTCGTCGACCCGCTCGAACAGGTCGCGCTCGACGGGCGGCACGTGCACCCTGACGCCTTCGTCGACCGCCCTGCGCAGGCCCTGGGCCTGGTCGCGGTGGTGGTGCGTCATCAGGACGTCGGTGAGGCGGTCGAGGCCGAGCTCGCCGAGGAGATCCAGCACGCGACCCGAACCGAAGTCGATGGCGATCCCAGTGCGTTCCGCTCCTTCGGCGGGAGCGGCGATGACGTAGACGTTGCAGGTGTCCTCAATACGGAACACACCGGGCACAACTTCGGTGACATCCTTGCTCACAGGGCGGGATACTATCCGCAATCGTTCCCACAATGGACGCATCACCTCCTGAACCCCCACCATTTCGCCACGAGGTCGAGGTCCTCGCCGCTGATCCGCTCGCCGGAGTTGTCGATGGACTCGACGTAGTACAGGGCGGGCACGCCGAGCGCGGGCTGCGCCTCGGCGTAGGCGAGCCAGTCCGCCCTGCTGGGCATCGGCCACTGGTCGGTGTCGATCAGGTGCCCGGGCATGGCGCGGGTGGCCACCGCGTGCCGGAAGCGGAGCTGGTCGACGGTGGGGACGGGGTCTCCGTGGGGGTCGCACTCGAGCACGTCGTTGAGCCGGATCATGTCGCTGACGTCGCCGAAGGCGGGATGCGGGGTGTGGGTGACCATCAGGGCGTCCGGCTTGACGCTCTTGGCGGCCTCGTACATGGTCCTGAGCAGCTCGTGCAGGAGGGCGAGCCCCCAGGTGGTCCCGTACGACTTCAGGTGCGAACCGCTGGGGAACCTCTGCGTGAAGTCGATCTTGAATCCGTCGGCCCCGAGGTCGCCGAGGAGCCTGTCCATGATCGTACGGATCCGGCGCCGGTAGGCCGGGTTCGAGGGGTCGGCGGCCACGGGGCGGCCGCCCGCGTCCGTCACGCACTCCTCGGCGGGCAGCCCGTCAGGCGCCCATGCCCGCCACCACAGCAGCACGCGCTGCCCGCGCGCGTGCCTGGCGGCGATCCACTCCCCTAATGCGGGCCACTTGGCCGGGTCGGGCACCGGGTCGCCGTACGCGAGCTGCCACCGGTCGTCGATCACGATCGTCCCTGGCACGATCCCGTGCCCCTCCAGCCTGGACAGCCACTCGTCGTAGAGCTCCTGCCGGGACAGCTCGGTCGGCGAGACGCCGTCGGCCCTGGCGCACTGCGCGCCCCAGCCGCAGAAGATCGGCCTGCTCCACCAGTCGTGCCGCTCGCCGGCGGATGCGGCCAGGCCGTGCGCGAGCAGGTCCTGGCGGTGGTGCGAGATCGCCTCCCACGGCGACGACGCGGCCCGGAACACGACCGCCGGGGAGCGCCAGCTCCCGCTCACCGAGGTGCGGCACTCGTAGTCGAAGCGCAGCAGCGCCCCGCCGTCGAGCGGCTCGTAGCCGAGCTCGGTGAAGGTCAGGTCCCCGATGCCGGCGCGTACCGAGGCGCCGAGCCAGGGCCCGCCGGGCACGGCGGTTGGGCCGTCCGGCTCCTCCTTGCAGAAGGCCAGCACCAGCGGCGGCGGCGAGAAGACCGCGTGGAGGCGGCCCGGCGAGGCGTCGCCGATGACGGTGAGCGCGACCGGCACGGACACCGGCCGCACCACCTGCACCGGGTGGGTGGGCGTGGGGTTGAAGACGCCGCGCGCGTGCAGCCCCGTGCGGAACGTGCCCGCCGCGCGGGTGTGGAGCACGGCCCGCCCGCCGAGCAGCGTCACGTCGCTGATCACGCCGTGGCCCTCGACGCGCACCTCCACCGCGATCGTCTCGGGAGTGCAGGTCAGCCGGACCGTCTTCGCCTCCCACCCGGTCGAGCGCTGGGGGAAGTCGAAGATCACAGCGCCCTCGCGCTCGGCGAGCACGGGCGGCAGCGTCTCGTACGTCTCGTCGCGCCCGCCCGCGGTGTTGACCGAGGCGATCAGGCTGAGGGTCATCCAGCCTTCCAGCTCGGCGCTGGGGTCGGTACGCGAGACCGTCAGCCGGTAGGAGCCGGCGTCCAGGTGGTACGCCTGGTCGGTGGGAGTGATGTGCATGTTCTAGCCGAACGCCTCGATCCGGTGCGCGGACGTGCCCGCGCCCCGCCTGTGGCAAAACCTCATCCCTTGCTCCCTGTCGTCGCGATGCCCTTGATGAAGTGCTTCTGGCCGAGGAAGAACAGGATGACCATCGGAATCGTGGTGATCACGCTGGCTGTCATGACGATCTCCCAGTGCCACTCGCCGCCGAACCCGAACTGGTCGAGCAGCGCCTTCAGCCCGCGCGGCACGGTGAACGTGGCGGAGTCGCGCAGGTAGATCAGCGGCCGCATCAGGTCCGTCCAGGCGGCCTGGAACTCGAACATCAGCGTCACCACGATCGCGGGCCGGCACAGCGGCAGCGCGATCTTGGTGAAGATCTTCCAGTTGTTCGCCCCGTCGATCCTGGCCGCCTCGAACGGCTCGCGCGGCAGCCCCATGAAGAACTGCCGCAGCAGGAAGATGTAGAACGCGCTGCCGAACAGGTTCTGGGCCCAGAGCGGGGTGAGGGTGCCGACCATGCCGAGCGAGTTCCAGATGAGGAACACCGGGATCATGGTGACCGCGCCCGGCAGCATCATCGTGGCCAGCACGACGCCGAACAGCACTCCCCTGCCGGGGAAGCGGAAGTAGGCGAACCCCCACGCCACCATCGCGCTGGTGATCGTGACGGTCACCGCCGCCAGCACCGTGACCAGCAGCGTGTTGAACATCCAGAGCGCGAGCGGCGCCTCCTGCCACACCTTGACGTAGTTGTCGAGGATGAACGTCTCGGGGATCAGGCGGTGGTCGAACACCTCACTTCGCGGCTTGAAGGAGGCGCTCAGCAGCCAGACGAAGGGGTAGATGAAGGCGACGGTGAACACGCCGAGCGCGGCCCACGTCAGGATCCTGCCGGCCCGCCTCACGACTGTCCCCCCTCGTAGTGGACGAACCGCCTGGTCACCAGGATCTGCACGGCGGTGATCGCCATGATCACGATGAACAGCAGCCAGGCGAGGGCCGAGGCATAGCCCATGTGCAGGAACTCGAACGCCTGCTGGAACAGGTAGATCGCGTAGAAGAGGGCCGCGTCGTTGCTGTAGGTGGTGTTGCCCGAGCCGAAGAAGGCGGTGTACGCCTCGGTGAACGACTGCAGGGCATTGATGCTGTCCACGATGAACAGGAAGAACAGCGTCGGGCTGATCATCGGCACGGTGATGCGCCACGTCCGCCGCCACCAGCCGGCCCCGTCGACGAGCGCGGAGTCGTACAGCTCCTGGGGGACGCCGCGCAGCGCGGCCAGGATGATGACGATCGAGGCGCCGACGGTCCACAGGCTCATCAGCACCAGGCCGGGCTTGACCCAGTCAGGGTCGGTGGTCCAGGCGGGCCCCTCGATGCCGAAGAGGCCGAGGAAGCTGTTGATCAGGCCGTTCTGGCCGTTGAACAGCATCAGCAGCAGGATGCCGATCGCGACCGGCGGCGTCATCTTGGGCAGGTAGAAGGCCGTGCGGAAGAAGCCGGTGGCCTTCGTGGCGCTGTTGAGCAGCAGCGCCAGGGCGAGCGCGACGACGAGCTGGGCCGGGACCGACATCACGGTGAACAGGAAGGTGTTCCGGAGCGCGAGCCCGACCTTCGGGTCCTCGAAGAGCGCCTTGTAGTTGTCGAAGCCGACGAACGACGGGTCGTTGATGACGTCGTAGTCGGTCAGGGACAGGTAGGCGCTGTTGATCACGGGCCACGCGGTGAAGATCAGGAACCCGATGACCCAGGGGCTGATGAACAGCAGGGCCGCCCGGGTGTCCTTCCACCGCATGGTCCGCCAGAAAGGCGGTCGGGAATGGGGCATCTCAGTTCGTACGCTTCGTCCAGCCGGCCCATGCCTGGTCCAGGGCGGCCTGGGCGTCCCGCTGCGCCTTGTCGAGCGCCTGCTGCGGCTTGTCCTGGCCGTTGAGCACCCGGTTCACCGCGTCCTGCCAGGCCGTCTTGAACTCCTTGTCGGCCGGGTTGGCGGGGAGGCTGAAGGTGTGCTTGGCGGCCTCGTAGAACGCCTTCACGCCGGCGTCCCAGACGGGGCCGCCCGAGGTGAGCATCTTCTCGATCTCCGCGTCGGCCTTGACGTTGCCGGTCAGGACGCCGGTGAACGGCTTGCCCTCCCCCTTGCGCTTGTCCAGCCGTGCCTGGGCGGCGGCCTTCCAGGTGTCGACGAGCGTCATGGTCTTGGCGAACCGGCAGGCGGCTGCGGCGTTCTTCGACCCCTTGGGGATCGCCCACGAGCGGCCCGAGGAGAAGGCCAGCGGCACGCCCTGCGGCGTGCGGAAGGTGTCGAAGACCAGGGGCGCCTTGGGTGAGACGTCGTTGAGCACGTTGACGTACCACTGCTCCATGGGCATGGCGCCCAGCTCGTCCTTGGCGAACTGGTTGCCCTTGCCGAAGAAGTCGGCGGAGTCGCGCAGGGCCTTGACCTTCGCGAAGCCGCCCTGCGCGTCGTAGACGCCGACCGCGAACTCCAGCGCCCTGACCACCTGCGGGCTGTTGAGCTGCGCCTTCCTGCCGTCGACCGACAGCAGGTCGGCGCCGTTGGCCTTGGCCCACAGCGGCAGGAACTCCGGCAGCTTGCTGTCGTAGCCGATCACCTGGAGCTTGCCGCCCGGCGCCTTGTACAGCTTCCCGGCCGCGGCGGCGATCCTGTCCCAGCTGGAGCCGTTGACGTCGTCGATCGTCAGCCCGGCCTGCCTGAGCAGGTCGCCGTTGGCCATGGTGATCTGGACCTGGTTGAACTCGGGAACGGCCCAGACCTCGTCGCCGAACGTCACCTGGCCGAGCGCGTCCTTGTCGTACATCGAGGTGTCGATCTGCTCGCCCTGGATGCACGGGGTCAGCGGGATGATGGCGCCCCGGGAGGCGAACGTGCCGATCTGGTCGCGGCCCGCGTAGATGAGGTCCGGCGGGTCGCCCGCGGCCACCGAGGAGAGGAACTGCTGGATGTCGAGGTCCCCCTCGATCAGCTTGATGTCCGCGCCGCCGAGCGCCTTCTTGGCCAGGTCGACGCGGGTCGCCCCGATCTCGTCCGTCGCGCCGAAGCCCATGACGGAAATGGTGCCCTGGAACGTGGCGCCGGGGTTGAACTGACCCGCCGACGGAGTCGCCGACGCCCCGCCGCCGGTGCCCTTGGCGCACGAGGCGAGTGCCAGTGCCAGGGAAACCGACAGGACGGACCAGCGGACGAGCGGGGTTCTCATCGGGGGATTCGCCTCCACTGGTGTGGCAACGTTCACACATCTGAGAACGTACCCATACCGCCTAAACCCCGTCAACAACTCATTACCCAGCGTTTCAGTGTGCGACCTTGAGCACGAGCTTGCCCGTGGTCGCGCCGGACTCGATGCGCCGGTGCGCCTCGGCCGCCTGATCCAGTGTCAGCGCCTCGACGCGCAGGCTCAGGTCGCCTGCCGCTGCGGCGGCGACGGCACAGCGCAGCGCACGTCCCGCCGCTTCCGGGAAAGCGGCGGAGAAGGCGGCCAGGTTGAACCCTGACACGGTCTTGTTGGTGAACCACAGCTCGTTGGCGGGAATGCCGACGTCGTCGGCGCCGCTGGCGTTGCCCATGACGATCAGGCGGCCCATCGGGTTGAGCGCGTCGATCCCGGCACGGCGCGCCGTGCCGCCCACCATGTCGACCACGATGTCGAAGCCGGAGGGGTGCTCCTCGCGCAGCACCACTTCCTGGTAGCCGAAGCCCTTGGCGGTCTCGATCTTGGCGGGGCTGCCGACCGTGCCGACCACGCGGCCCGCGCCGAGCAGCCTGGCGGCCTGACCGAGCTGGCTGCCCACCCCGCCGGCGGCAGCATGCACCAGAACGCTTTCGCCGGGCGCGATGCGGGCCACTCTGTCGAGCACGAGGAAGGCCGTGGTGCTGTTGGACGGGATCGCCGCGGCGACGTCCAGCCCGAGGTCGAGGCCGTCGAGCGGGGCCACCAGGTCGGCGGAGGTGGTGACCACCTCGGCGTAGCCGCCGCTGTCGACGATGGTCAGTGCCGCCACGGGCTGGCCGGCGCGCAGGCCGGTCACGCCGGAGCCGAGGGCGCGGATGTGGCCGGAGACCTCGATGCCGGGCACGAAGGGCAGCGGCACCGGCGCGACGCCCTGCCGGTAGAGGATCTCGGCGAAGTTGGCGCCCGCGTAAGCGACGTCGATGGCGACCTGGCCAGAACCGGGCTCGGGCACCTTCACCTCGGCCGCCCGAAGGACGTCCGCACCGCCGAACTCAGGGATCGTGATAGCTCTCATGCCCACGATCGTGCCGCCGGCCAGGGGAGATACCCAGACTCCAGTTATCGTGGGTGTGCCGGCACCAGCTTGTCGAGCCTCGCCTCGGTCTCGGTGCCCGGCCGGGGGTTGTGCAGCACGAGGTGCAGGCCGGGGTGGTCGTTCAGCGGCATCTTCAGTGCCTCGAAGTGGAGGTCGCCGGCATCCGGGTGGCGGATCGACTTCACCGCGGCGTTGCTGTTGGTGACGTCATGTCGGGCCCAGATCTCGGCGAACTCGGGGCTGGCCGCACAGAGTTCGCCGGCGATGCGCTCGAACTCCGGGTCACCGGGGTACTGCGCGGCGTCCGCACGGAATCTGCCCACCACCTCGGCGGCGTGCTCTGCCCAGTCCAGGCTCACGGCGCGGAAGCGCTCGTTGGTGAAATAGGCGACCAGGCAGTTCTGATCAGTCCGGCCGTAGCCGAAGACCGCGCGGGCGGCGTCATTGACTGCCACGAAGTTCCAGTGCCTGTTCATGATGTAGGCCGGGCGAGGGGACCAGGCGTCGATCACACGGCGCAGCTCCGCCGTGACCGAGTCGGCCGCCGCCGCGCCGCGTGGCGGCGGGTTCAGGCCGGACAGCAGGTACAGGTGCCGTCGTTCGGCCTCGTCCAGCCGCAACGCCCGGCCGATCGCGTCGAGCACCTCGCTGGAGACCGTGATGTCGCGCCCCTGTTCAAGCCAGGTGTACCAGGACACCCCGACGCCCGCCAGCACCGCGACCTCCTCGCGCCGCAGGCCGGGGGTGCGCCGCCGGCCCGCTTCCGGCAGCCCCACGTCGGCGGGGGTCAGCCGGGCGCGCCGCGATCGCAGGAAATCCCGCAGCTCCGCATGACGGTAGTCGTTTGCCATGAACGTCAGGATATGGACGGACGGAATCGCGGAAGAAAGGGGCCCGGTCTCGGGGCGAGACCGGGCCCCTGGGGGCAGGCGCCTTCGGAGGGGCAGGGAGGCGCCTTCAGGGAGACGTCAGTGCTCGGTGGCCTTCTCCGCGCCGACGCCGGTGAGGGAGCGGACCTCCATCTCGGCGTACTTCGCGGCGTTGTACTCCTTGCTGAGGATCGTCCCGAGCCACCCGCACAGGAAGCCGATCGGGATCGACACGATGCCGGGGTTGCTCAGCGGGAACCAGTGGAAGTCCACGCCCGCGATCAGCGCCGTCACCGCGGTCCCGGGCGGGGGCGCGGGCGCGGAGACGACGGGCGAGAAGATGACCAGGATCAACGCGGACCCCAGGCCGCCGTAGATGGCCGAGACGGCGCCCGTCGTGTTGAACCGCTTCCAGAACAGGCTGTAGAGGATCGCGGGCAGGTTGCCGGAGGCGGCGACGGCGAAGGCCAGGGCGACCAGGAAGGCGACGTTCTGCCCCTGGGCCAGGATTCCCAGGCCGATCGCGACGGCGCCGATGACCAGGGCGGACACGCGGGCCACCACGACCTCCTGGCGCTCGGTGGCCTGGCCGCGCTTGAAGACGTGCGCGTACAGGTCGTGGGAGAAGCTGGAGGAGGAGGCCAGCGTGAGGCCGGCCACCACGGCGAGGATCGTGGCGAAGGCGACGGCGCCGATGAGGGCCAGCAGGATCGTGCCGCCGACCGGGCCGAAGATCTCCTCGCCGACCTTCTCGGCCAGCATCGGGGCGGCCGTGTTGCCCGCCTTGTCGCCCTTGACGATCGCGTCCTTGCCGACCAGGGCCGCCGCGCCGAAGCCGAGGACCAGGGTCAGCAGGTAGAACACGCCGATGATGCCGATGCCCCACAGGACCGACTTGCGGGCGTCCTTGGCGGTGGGGACGGTGTAGAAGCGGATGAGGATGTGCGGCAGGCCCGCGGTGCCGAGGACGAGGGCGAGGCCCAGGCTGATGAGGTCGATCTTGCCGGCCAGCCCTTGGGCGTCCGTGCCGTACTTCAGGCCGGGGATGAGGAAGTTGCCGGGGTTCGCCTTGGGGCCGCTGGTGGTGGCGGCCTGGCCGAGCAGGGACGACAGGTTGAAGCCGAACTTGCCGAGCACCAGCACCGTCACGAGCGCGGCGCCGCCCATGAGCAGCACGGCCTTGACGATCTGCACCCAGGTGGTGCCCTTCATGCCGCCGAAGACCACGTACACGATCATCAGCGCGCCCACGCCGACGATCGTCCACGCCTTGCCCGCCTCGCTGGTGATGCCGAGCAGCAGGCCGACCAGCGCGCCCGCGCCCACCATCTGGGCCAGCAGGTAGAAGATGCTCACCACGATCGTGGACACGCCGGCCGCCGTGCGCACGGGGCGCGGGCTCATCCTGAACGCGAGCACGTCGGCCATGGTGAACTTGCCGGAGTTCCGCATCAGCTCGGCCACCAGCAGCAGCGCGACCAGCCAGGCGACCAGGAACCCGATCGAATACAGGAACCCGTCATAGCCGGACAGCGCGATGATGCCCGCGATGCCGAGGAAGGAGGCTGCCGACATGTAGTCGCCGCCGATGGCCAGGCCGTTCTGCACGCCGCTGAACGACCTGCCGCCCGCGTAGTAGTCGGCGGCCGTCTTGGTCTGGCGGCTCGCCCAGAACGTGATCCCCAGCGTCGCGGCGACGAAGGTGAGGAAGAGGATCATCCCCAGGGTCGTGGAGCTCACTTGGACTTCTCCTCAACCTCGTGGCGGAGCTTGTCGGCGATCGGGTCGAGCTTCTTCTCGGCGTGCCTGGAGTACGCCCACGCGATGAGGAACGTGGAGACGAACTGGAGCAAACCGAAAACAAGGCCGACGTTGATGTCGCCGAGCAACTTGATCCCCATGAAGCCGCGCGCCCATCCGGACAGCACCACGTAGAGCAGGTACCACACGAGGAACGCCACGGTCATGGGGAACGTCCAGGCGCGGAAGCGCCGTTTCAATTCCTGGAACTCACTGCTCTCCTGCACTTGTTCATATACCGACGCGTCATGTTCTCTGGTCGTCACGAGACCTCCACTGTGATGCGGATCACGCCCAACGTAAGAGCGCAACCTACCCGTCGGGGAGGTCCGTGATGGCGTTGTTCGGCGAGGCGCTGGGCTCTGGCGCTTAGTTGGTCATGGGCTGCGGTGAAAGGTCTGTTGTGTGCGATGAGCGGTAGCCCATCCCTTTCACCGCGTTATGGAAGCCCCCATGCCGGAGCGCTCCCGTTCGCCGGAACGTCCCAGGCCTGCGACGGCCGGACGCCGCGCCGGGCGATCATCGCGGTCGCGCCCTTGCGCAGCGGGATCTCGATCGTCTCCTCCCCTCGGTACGGCAGGCGCCTGCCGCGCTCGTCGCTGACCTCGAACGGGCCGTCGATGCCGTGCCTCAGCCGCAGCGGCTCGCCCGCCTCGCTGCTCACCCGCACCCAGTCCGTACGCCCCCGGCTGCGCGAGGCGTCCACCAGGAACGCCCCCTGCGTCCGCAGCCTCTCCACCGAGGCGTCGGCCCAGGTCGCCGAGACCGCCGGGAACACCTCGACCACGCCGCCGTGGCTCTGGATCAGCATGTCGAGCAGCGACTGCGCGGCGGCCGGCGGGCTCTCGACGGCGAGGTTCGAGCCCTCCCTGTACATGGTGTTGGGCGTGATCGCGCAGTTGTCCGCCACGTTCCCGTCGATGAAGAAGCGCAGGTAGGACAGCGCCTTCTCCGGATTGCCGAATAACGTCTCCATCGAGGAGGCGGCCGCGAAGCTGTAGCCGTGCCAGCGCTCGCGCATGCTCGCCCAGTGCTCGAAGCTCGTCCGGTCGAGCGACTCGCGCAGCGGGTAGAGCCAGAGCAGGTGCGAGTAGTGCCGGTGCGACTCGGCGAGCGGCACGTCCGCCCCGATCATGACGCCCTGCTGGTTCCGGTGGTACGGCGTCAGCCGGGCGAGGATCTCCCGCCACCGGGGCACGAGCGGATCGTCGGCGCGCAGCCGCTCCGCGGTGTCGAGGAGGGTCCGGCAACCCCAGCGGATGAGCGAGAGATCATAGGTGGCGTCGGAGGCGTTGGCGTACTCGGGCGAGCGGGTCTCCGGCAGGTGCAGTCTCCCGTCGGCGCCCTCGACGAGGAACCGGTCGTAGTACGCGATCGCCCGCGTGAGGACCGGATACAGCACGTCCTTGAGCACCGCGGCGTCCATGCTGTGCCGGTGGGCGAGCCAGACGTTGTGCATGGCCCAGGTCAGGTTGCCCGTGTGGTCGTTCGGGCTCACCCCCGGGATGCCGACGTAGCGCGGCCCGGGACGGAGCATGCGGTCGCCCGGGTGGCAGAGCGCCCAGGACTTCCCGTCGCGGTACTCGGGCCGGACGTTGAGCTCCAGGTTCTCGTGATATTTCCGGAACGTCGTGGTGATGGCGTCCAGCTCCGGGTGGTTCGAGCCGTTGATCATCGGATAGGCGACCTGGACGTTCAGGTTCCACCAGATGTTCGTCCAGCTGTTGCCCACCTCGGGGAACCACGGCCCCCACTCGGTCACCACGGGGGCGTTCTCCCGGGTGGCGCAGGCCATCTTGTAGAGCTGGATCCAGTAGAAGCGCTGCAGCTTCTTGTCCGGGACGGAGACCAGGCTGCGCCGGTAGAACCGCTTCCACCAGTGCCGGTGCGCCAGGACCTGCGCCTCCGGGTGGCCGTCGAGCACCTGGCGCACGGTCCGTACGGCCTGCTCGGCGCCGGTCGAGTCGGGGTAGCCGTACACGATCGTGGCGGCGAGCAGCCGCCTGCCGCCCTGGGTGAGCTCGCGCCAGGCGGTGGTGTAGCCGCCGCCCGCGTGCATGGGCTGCTCGACGTGCCCGTCGGCGACCACCGGGTCGGGGTTGGCGGTGTAGTCGGGCGGGCGGCGGATCGTCCTGGTGGTGGCGGACGGCAGCGGCGTGAAGCCCCAGACCGCCGCCTCCTCCCCCGCGCTGGTCTCCAGCGACACCAGCAGGACGTCGCGCTGGTTGAGCACCAGCGCGGTGAGCCGCACGCTCCCCTGCGAGGTCGTCACCGTGCCGGTCAGCTCGGCGTGCTCCAGGTCCAGCCGCCAGTCCACGGCCGTGACGGACCCGGCGAACGTCAGCGTGAGATAGCCGATGGGCAGCCGCGAGTAGCCGATCGCCGCCTCCCACTGGCCCCGCTGGTCCTGCACGAGGGAGTGGTTAAGCATGAAGCGCAGCACGTCGCCCTCGCCGGCCTTCTGGTAGACGTGCACACCGAGGAACCCGTTCCCCATGAACGGGCCCTCCTGCCAGCCGGCGGGCGGCCGCCGCCACACCATGGCGGCGTCGGCCAGGACGTCTCCGTGCACGTCCCCGCCGGGCGACGCCTGGGCCCACGCCACGGGCGAGGTCACCGCCACGGCGGCCGCTCCGGCGCCCGCCACGAACGCTCTGCGTGAGATGCCGGTCATCGGGGTCCTTCCAGCGAGAGCGCGAACAGGTGCAGCTGGGGGCGGGTGAGCGCGGGCAGGGTGAGCGAGCGCAGCTCCTTGGCCGGGTCGAGGGCGGCCTGGATCTCGAACAGCCCCACCCGCAGCGCGTTCGTGCCCGTGCGGCCGTGGCGGTGGGTGCAGCGGAGCACCTCCGTGGCCCCGGCACCCGGCTGGCCGCCCCAGTCGGGCATGGTGAACGGCACCTGGGCCGTGGCGCCGTCCGCGTACGTGGCGGTCAGCGTCGAGGTGACGGGCCCGGAGCTGGCCGAGCCCAGGAGCCGGACCTTGGCGTACGTCCCGGCGGGCACGGTGATCGTCTGTCCCTGGCCGGTGGCGTTGTTCTTGGCGGCGTCCCCGTACGCGGGGAAGACGAAGCTCAGGCCCTCGTGGACGAGCGGCCCCGCCGGCGGCAGCTCCTCTGCCGGGTAGGTGTAGCCGGACCCGTCGAAGTCCCCGTCGGTCATCGCCTCGTGCGTGGAGACCCCGTCGTTGTCGAGGTATGCCGACAGGTCCACCGGCGTGGTCGGGCCGGGCGGCGGGATCGGCGGCAGGCCCCACGCCTGCCCGGGCAGGCTCACCGGCACGGGGGCGATGACCGGGTCGGGCCGCGTGCCCGTGTGGACGAGCACCTCGCCCCCCTTGTCCAGGGCGATCTCCACCACGCCCGCCCCCAGGTCCTTCACCGCGACCGGCCGCCCGTCGGAGAGCACGGCGGCGGGCGGCCCGTCCAGGCCGTGCTTGAGCCTGAGCGGCGCCCCGGCCAGGCTCCTGATCCGGATGAACGCGGTACGCCCGCCCTTGCGCACCGCCGAGACCAGGAACGCCCCCTGCGTCCTGAAGTCGTGGATCGCGACGTCCTTCCACGCGGCGGGCACGGCGGGAAAGACCCGGACGATCCCGCCCCAGCTCTGGCAGAGCATGTCGTGGATCGACTGGGAGGCCGACAGCGGCGTCTCGATGACGGGGCCGCCCTCGGCGTAGTGGGTGTTGGGCCGGCACGGGTAGCGGCTGGCCGGGTCGAAGAACCGCGAGAGGTAGGACAGGGCGGTGTCGCCTCGGCCCATCATCGCGTAGAGCGAGGCGGCGCCGGTGTAGCTGTAGCCGCGGTGCGCGCTCGTCAGCGACTGCCAGTGGGCCACCGACTTCTCGATCAGCTCCCGGTGTTCCGGCTGGTCCCAGTTGACCAGGTACAGGGGGTAGACCATGAGCAGGTGCGAGTAGTGGCGGTGCGACTGCGCGTACGGCGTGTTCGCCCCGATCATGAAGCCGTTCGCGTCGACCGGGTAGGCCACGAGCGTGTCGAGCACCTCGCGCCACTTCGCCTTGAGCGGGTCGTCGATCCCGAGCCGCTCGGCCGACTCGATCAGCGTCTGGCAGCCCCACCGGATCAGCGCCAGGTCGTAGTTGGTGTCCTGCGGCGGCGTGACCGGGTACTCGGGCGACAGCGTGCTGGGCAGGTGCAGCTTCCCGTCCGCGCCGGGGGCCAGGAAGTGCAGGTAGTAGTTGACCGCCCGCCTGAGCAGCGGGAAGACCGTGTCGCGCAGGAGCCGATCGTCCATGGTGTGCCGGTAGGTGAGCCAGACGTTGTGCAGCGCCCACGTGAGGTCGCCCACCTCGGCGCCCGAGCCCGGCGTGCCGACGCTCCGGTTGCAGAACATGTCGGAGCTGCGCCCGATCCCCGCGGAGTCGTCCCTGTACGCGGCGGGCACGTTGGCGACGAGCTGGTCGCGGTTGCGGTCGAGCGTGCTGGTGAGCGAGTCGAGCTCGAGGTGGTTGGCGCCGTGGATGAGCCAGTACTCGAGCTGCACGTTGAGGTTCCACCACACCGCGGGCCACGGCGTGGTCTCCAGCCAGGGGCCTGTCGTCGCCATGACGGGGCCGCCCGTCCGGCTGGCCGCGGCCACCTTGTACAGCTGGATCCAGTAGAAGCTCTGCAACCGCTGGTCGGGCAGGGAGACGAAGCTCTTGCCGTAGAAGTCGTGCCACCAGTCCCGGTGCCGCTTCCTCATGATCCCGTACGACCGCGCGTTCCGGATCTTGTTGAGCGCGGTCTCCTGGGCCTCGGTGCCGGACGGGAAGCTGTGGGCCACGGTGACCAGGAGCGTTCCGTCCTTGACGCGGTAGGCGGTGGCGGTCTGTCCTCCGCCGGTGAGCGGCTGGAGCACCTGCTGGACGTCACCGGCGGTCGCGGTGGTCCAGGCGGGGTTGGGCGTGTAGCCGCTGGGCGGCGCCTCGGAGGCCGATCGGGGGCTGACGGCGTCCTCGGGGTGGAACGTCCAGCGGACCTGCTCCTCGCCGTCCGCCTCCGCCCTGGCGACCAGGAGCTCGTCGTGGATGAACGCGGATAACGAGAGCGTGCCCTTGTCCGTGGTGACGGTGCCGGTGAGCTCGGCGTCCCAGAGGTTGAGCCGCCAGTCGACGGCGGTGATCGTGCCGACGGGGTCGAGCGTGACGTGGCCGACGGGCAGGCGGCAGGTGCCCCAGCCGCTGCCGAACTGGGGCCGGTGGTCCTGGACGCGGCCGTGCTGGACGGTGAAGCGGATCTTGTTCTGGCCGGGCTCCTGGTAGATCATGCTGCCCAGCAGCCCGTCTCCGAGGAACGGGCCCTCGTACCAGGACCTGGGCATCCTGCCCCAGAGCAGGTCCTGGCCCTTCATGAACTCCGGCCAGGGCACTCGCTCCCGGAGGCGCCAGCCGGAGCCGGATCGAGTCTCCGCTCGGGCGGCGGCAGCGGTGGCCGTGGAGGGGACGAGGGCGAGCGCCAGGCCGCCGGCGGCCGTGCCGATCACGGCTCGGCGGGTTGGATCTTCCATGGGGGGTGTCATTCGAGGGCTCCAGGACGCAGAGAGAGGTCGGACCTTTCGCCTGTATGACACACGGAATCACTGCCGTCAAGGAACCTTGAGCGGCGTTGTCAATGCTCTGGAAACCTTCCTTATAGCTAGGAAAGGCGATGAGCTGCGGAAATCGCGCCGTCAGCGCTTGACGGTCATGACGATAACCGATTTGGCCGTTTCGCTAATCATCGGATGCATCTGGACAGGAGCGGTTCTACGCCGGTACAAAGCAAGGGCTCGGTCACCCCCGCCGTGGACAAGGAGCACCCCATGCCACTCCAGCGCACGATGGCCCTCGCCGGCGTCACGATCCTGCTGGGCGGGCTCTCCGTCGCCGCCCCCTCCCAGGCCGCCTCGCGGCTCGACCCGACGACCGGCTGGCGGCAGGCGAGCTTCACCTACAAGATGCAGAAGCCCTGGAATCTGAGCCTCAGCCAGCGCTACTCGTACGACGCCGCGACCGGGACGCACCGGATGTGGGTCTACTCGACCGACGAACCCATGGAGGAGGGCTCGACGACGGACCCGCGCACCGAGATGCGCTGGTTCCAGGAATACTCCGCAGGCCGGCACATGTGGGACGCCGACGTGTACGTCGCCGCCGGCACCGACGGCGCCACCGTCATGCAGATCCTGCGGGTCAAGCGCCCGTCCGGCACCCCGGCCACGGACTTCATGGTCAACGCCTCCGACGACAACGGCGGCACGTTGCGGATCTACAACGGCACCGTGCTCAAGACCGGCGTCTACAACACGTGGCTGAACCTCAAGGTGGCCCACGACGCCGGCGCCGGGAAGATCGACGTCTACGTCGACGACCGTCTCGTCGCGACCGTCGACGACCGCGGACCGGCGACCCGTCACTTCAAGAACGGCGTCTACCACCACGGCGAGGGCCGCGCCGAGTCCCGTTACCGAGACATTCGCTACTGGGTCAGGTGACGCGCCCCGGCCTCCGTCAGCCTTTGACGGCGCCCGCGGTGAGCCCCTCGACGATGTAGCGGCGGATGGCGGCGAACAGGACGAGCGTCGGCAGGACCGACACCACGGTGGCGGCCGCCATGGACCCCCAATCAATGTCGTACTGCGTGATGAAGGAGTTCATGGCCACCGGGATGGTCTTGGCGTCCTCACTGTCGATGAAGGTGATCGCCAGGAACAGCTCATTCCAGCACTGGACGAACGCGAAGATGAATGTGGCCGCGATCCCCGGCAGCATGACCGGGATCACCACCCGGACCATGGCCACCAGCCGCGAGGCCCCGTCCACCTGCGCGGCCTCCTCCAGCGCGACCGGCACCCGCTCGTAGAAGCCGCGCATGATGATCGTGGCGAACGGCACCAGCATGGCCACGTACACCAGCATCAGCCCGGCCAGCCGGTTGAGCAGGTCGAGGTCGGACATCAGCAGGTAGAGGGGGCCGAGCGCGATGAACAGCGGGATCATCTGCGTGACCAGGAACGCCAGCATCAGCGCGCCCCTGCCGGGGAAGGCGAAGCGGGCCAGCGTGTAGCCGCCCAGCACGCCGATCGCGGTCACCGCGGCGGCCGCGACGAGGGAGACGAGCAGGCTGTTCAGCAGGTACACGCCGAAGTCGGCGAAGGAGAACAGCTCCTCGTAGTGCTCGAACGTCACGTTGCCCGGCCAGTACTTGAGCGGCATCGAGAAGATCTCGGACTTGGGCTTGAGCGAGGTGACGACGATCCAGTAGAGGGGGAAGAGGGTGATCAGCAGCCAGGCGCCCAGCACGACGACCTTGGCCGCGGTCGCAACACGTCTCATCTGGCTTTCTCGAATCTCGTCGCGTTGAGGTAGAAGACGCTGAAGGACAGCAGCAGGCCGAGGATGAGCAGGCCGACCGCGCCCCCGCGGCCGTAGTCGCCGCCGATGACCTGCTGGATGAGGAAGGTCGTGATGATGTCGGTGCTGCCGGCCGGGCCGCCGCCGGTCATCGAGTAGATGAGGTCGGGGAAGTTCAGGATCCAGATGATCCGCAGCAGCACGATCAGGGCGAGCGTGGGCCGGATGTGCGGCAGCGTGACGTGCCAGAACTGCCGCAGGCGCGAGGCGCCGTCCACCGACGCCGCCTCGTACAGCTCCTTGGGCACCGACTGCAGCGCGGCCATGATCATGATGGCGAAGAACGTGACGCCGTACCAGATGTTGGCCACGATCACCGACGTCATCGCCCAGCCCGGGGTGGCCAGGAAGCCGATGCGCTGGTCGATGATCCCGGTCTTGAGCAGCAGGTCGTTGAGCACGCCGAACTGCCCGTTGAACATCCACCGCCACAGCAGCCCGATCAGGAACCCCGACATGGCCCAGGGGAAGAACACCCACGCCTGGTAGAAGCCCCTGCCGCGGAAGTGCCGCCGCAGCAGCAGCGCCAGTCCGAAGCCCAGGAAGAACTGGAAGAACAGCGACACGACCACCCACGTGCCGGTGTTCCGCAGCGCCGTCCAGAAGCGGTCCTCGGCCAGGACGGCCCGGAAGTTCTCCAGGCCGACGAAGGGCGTGGAGGTGATGTCGAACAGGTTGTAGCGCTGGAAGGCGATCACCGCGCCGCGGATCACCGGGTAGTACGTGAACAGGGCCACGAACACCACGCCTGGCAGCAGGCACAGCGCGATGAATCCGGCCTTGCGGGAGGTGAAGGTGCGCGCCTGGCTCATGAGACCTTCTTGGCCTGGTCCGTCCAGAAGGCGTCCCACGACTTGAGCACCTCGGCCACGGTCTTCTTGCCGGTGATCAGGGCCTGGACGTCACGGTCGGAGTCGACGAGGAACTGGCTCCAGCCCGGGTAGTCGACCGGCCTGATCGTGATCACCTGCTTGGGGTCCTGCTGGGCCTGCAGGTACGCCTTCCACGCGCCCTGCGAGAACTGCGGGTCGCTCTGGGCCTGCTTGGAGATCGGGATGAGCGAGTTGCCCTTGGCGAAGGCGATGCTCTGCTTGGCCTCCGACAGGAACTGCACCAGCTTGACCGCCTCCTTCTGGTGCTTGGAGAACGACGTGGCGCCCCATCCGGCGTAGCCGACGGGCTGGAAGGCGTACCCGGACGGGCCCTTGGGGATGGGGGCCGTCGACCAGGCCGTGACGCCGCTCTCCTGGACGGTCTTGATCACTTCGGGGTCCTGGATGAGCATGCCGGTGACGCCCGAGGTGAAGCCCTGGACCATCTCGGGATACCCCCAGGAGACGGAGTCGGGCGGGGACGCCTCCTTGAAGATCTTGACGTAGAGGTCCAGGGCCTGGGCGGCCTCGGGGGTGGAGAAGATGGTGCGCTTGTCCTTGAGATAGAAGGATTTTTCGGGATTCAGGGCTTCGCCGTTGTACGCGCTGATCATCTGGACCGCGTAGTCCGCCCCGCCCTTGCCGCCCCGGAACGAGTAGCCGTAGCGGTTGCCCGAGGTCAGTTTCTTGCCCGCCTCGTAGAGCTCCTGCCATGTGGCAGGGGGCTGGGCCATGCCCCAGTCCGTACGGTAGAAGAGCGTGCGCTGGTAGAAGCCGTACGGGATCAGGTACGCCTTGCCCCCGACCTCGACCGCCTTCTTCTGGGCCAGCTCGGTCAGGTCCGGCCAGCCGGGCCACTCCGTGGTGGGCAGCTCGGCCAGCCAGCCGTTGTTGGAGTAGGACTTGGCCGTGTGGTCGCGGACTTCCAGCACGTCCAGGTCCTTCTTGGTCTGCAGGATCTGGGTGATCTTCTGGTCGGCGCTGTCCAGGGGCGGCGAGACCAGCTCGACCTTGATGCCGGGATTCGCCTTCTCGAAGTCGTTGAGCAGGGACTTGATGAGCTTCGTGCGTTCGGGACTGGTCAGGCTCTCGATCATGCGGAGCCGTACCTCTCCCGAGGACGACGAGCCGGAGCCGCACCCGGCGAGCACCAGTGTGGCGGCGACGGCGGCCGCCAGGAAGGGCTTGGTCATGACGAGCCTCCCGCGTTTAGACAGCGCTGTCAGGTCACGCTAGGCGACCAACCCCCTCCAGCGCTAGACCGAGATCCTTGATCAAAGTGTCCGCGGGCTCCAGACCGACCGAGAGGCGGACGAGACCGACCGGGATGCCCATGGTGGCCCGCACGCTCTCCTCGGTGGACAGGGCGGGCGCGTTCACCAGGCTCTCGAAGCCTCCCCAAGACACCCCGATCCTGAAATGTCGCAATTTATTGAGGAAACCGCCGACCTCTTCCCGCGACTCCGTGTCCAGCACCAGGCTGAACAGGCTGGAAAATCCCGACATCTGCCGCAACGCGGTGGCATGCCCCGGATGGGAGGGCAGGCCGGGATGGTTCACCGACCGCACAGCCGGGTGCCCGTTCAGGAACTCCGCCACCGCCAGCCCCCGCTCCTGGTGCGCCGCCATCCGCACCGGCAGCGTCCGCAGGCCCTTGATCACCTTGGCCGCGTCGTGCGGCGACATGGCGGCCCCGTACAGCTGGTACTCGGTCAGCGCCAGCGGCCTGATCAGCCTGGACGGGCCGACCACCACGCCGCCGACGAGGTCGCTGTGCCCGCCGACGTACTTCGACAACGAGTGCACGACGAGATCGACGCCCATGGTCAGCGGCTTCTGGAAGATGGGCGTGGACCAGGTGTTGTCCATGACGGTCACCAGCCCGTGCTCCCGAGCCCATGCCGTCACTTCCGCGATGTCCACCACGGCGTAGGCCATGTAGGAGGGCGATTCGAAGTAGAGTAGGCGGGTACTCGGCCTGATAGCGCTGTCACATCCCGCGAGGTCGCTGACGTGCGTATGCGTGACACCAAATTTCTCCAGGTAACGGAGGAACTGGGTGGTGGGCCCGTACACCGCGCCCAGCACCAGGACGTGGTCCCCGGCCTGCACGAGCGAGGAGATGGTGGCCGCGATGGCCCCCATTCCCGACCCGAAACACTTCGCCCGCTCTCCCCGCTCGAGCGCGGCGAGCTTACGCTGGGCGAGATCGACCGTCGGGTTGGTCCCCCGCCAGTAGACGTACCGCTCGTCCTCGTCCCTGATGGCCGCGCCGAGCTCCTCCGCCGTCGCGAAGGTGAACAGCGAGTTCTCGAACACCGGCGGGTTGACCGCGCCCAGCACCCAGGGCTCGTCCTCGCCCATCCGGCCACAGATCCATTCGTCATCCATGGGGGCAGACTATGACAGAGCGGGATCTGGGCGGCGACCAAGCGGCCACGCGCAAGCCGACCATGGCCGACGTGGCCCGTCACGCGGGCGTGAGTCTCAAGACCGTCTCCCGGGTCGTCAACCAGGAACCGCACGTCAGGGCCTCGCTGCAGGAGCGGGTGCAGGCTGCGATCAGCGCGCTCGGCTACCGCCGCAACGAGGCCGCCGCCCGCCTGGCCAGGGGCGCGACCATGCTGACGCTGGGCCTGGTGATGGAGAACATCTCCAACGAGTTCTACTCGCGCCTCGCCGCCGCCGTCGAGTCCGCCGCGGCCGAGCACGAGGCGCTGGTGGTCTTCGGCTCGTACGAGGAGAGCCCGGACAAGGAGCGCATGCTCATCGAGTCCATGTACGCGCGCGGCGTGGACTCCCTGATCGTCGTCCCGTCGGCGGCCGATCACGCCTGGCTGGCCGAGCACGCCTCGCTCACCATGGTGTTCGTGGACCGGGTGCCGCCCGGGCTCGAGTCGGCGGACGTGGTGCTGCTGGACGACGTGCGGGGCGGCCGGGCAGCGACCGAGCACCTGCTGGCCCGCGGCCACCGCCGGATCGCGCTGATCTCGGACGACGAAGGACTGAGCTCGGTGCACGACCGCGCGAGCGGCTACCGCATGGCGCTGCACGCGGCGGGGGTGGCCGCCGACGACGCGCTGGTGGTGCGCGGGATCTTCGACCCGTGGCGGGTCTCGCACGAGGTCACCCGCCTCCTCGACCTCGCCGACCC
This sequence comes from Nonomuraea sp. NPDC049400, assembly GCF_044466425.1. Classification (NCBI taxonomy): domain Bacteria; kingdom Bacillati; phylum Actinomycetota; class Actinomycetes; order Streptosporangiales; family Streptosporangiaceae; genus Nonomuraea; species Nonomuraea sp. NPDC049400. Next base: position 114,629 of record NZ_JBITMP010000001.1, on the reverse strand, counting down.
GCCGACGGCCTTCTTCGCCACCAACAACCGCGCCGCGATCGGCATCCTCCAGGCGCTGCGGGAGCGGCCCGAGCGGCCCGCGTACGTGGGGTTCGACGACTTCGCCCTGGCGGACGTCTTCAACCCGGGGGTGACGGTGGTCCGCTACGACACGACCCGCCTGGCCCGCAGCGCGGTGGACCTGCTGCTGAACCCGTCACCGTCCCCCCGCCGGGTCAAGGTCCCGGTGGAGCTGGTGGCGAGGGGCTCGGGCGAGCTGCCGCCCCCCTGACCCGTCACCGGCCTCGTGCCCCCGCCGGGCACGCCGTTTCGGCCACGACGCCCGGACGCGCGGCGTGATGGGCGGCTAGGAGGACCGCGGGCGCCAGTCGCCGCGGTCGAGGTCGAGGTCTTCCGGGGCGTGCAGCCGCACCATGGTCCTGGCCACCCCGGGCGGCACCCGGTGCGGCGTCAGGAACGACACCGACACCATCACCGCGAACGCGATCGGCACCGTCCACGCCGCCGGCTGGGCGAGCAGAGCCCCCGCGGGCCCGTCGTGCGGGCCGGCGGTGATCGTGACGAGCACCGCCGCGCACGCCAGCCCCCCGCCCACGAGCAGCCCGGCCAGCGCTCCCGTGGTGGACAGGCGGCGCCACCAGATGCCCAGCACGAGCAGCGGGCAGAACGACGAGGCCGCCACCGCGAACGCCAGCCCCACCACGTCCGCCACCGGCAGCGCCCGCGCCCACAGCGCCAGGGCCAGCGGCACCACCACCGCCATCAGCGTGGCGATCCTGAACGAGCGCACCCCGCCCTTGAGCAGGTCCTGCGCGATCACGCCCGCCACGGACACGGTCAGCCCCGACGAGGTGGACAGGAACGCGGCGAACGCCCCCGCCGTGACCAGCGCCGTCAGCACGTCGCCGAGCGTGCCGCCGACCATCCGCGCGGGCAGCGTCAGCACGACCGTGTCGGTACGCACCAGGTCGGGCGCGTAGAGCCGGCCGAGCCAGCCGTAGACGGCGGGCAGCAGGTAGAAGGCCCCGAGCAGGGACAGCACGACCAGCGTGGTCCGCCGCGCGGCCCGGCCGTCCGGGTTGGTGTAGAACCGCACCAGCACGTGCGGCAGCCCCATGGTGCCCAGGAACGTGGCCAGGATGAGCGAGTACGTCGAGTACAGCCCGTACTCCTTGCCGCCGGACAGCGGCACCTGCCAGGTGGCGGCGTCCTGCGCGCCCACCGCGGGCGCCCCGCCGGCCTTCCACGCCATCAGCAGGAACACCAGCGGCACGGCCAGCGCCGTCAGCTTGAGCCAGTACTGGAACGCCTGCACGAACGTGATCGACCGCATGCCGCCGGACAGCACGTTCACCGCCACGACGACCGCGACCAGCAGCCCGCCGACCCACACCGGTGCGCCGGTGATCGTGCGCAGCACCAGGCCGGCGCTCTGGAACTGCGGCATCAGGTAGAGCCAGCCGATCAGCACGACGAGCACGCTCGCGGTGCGGCGCACGGTCATCGACTCGAGCCTGGCCTCGGCGAAGTCCGGCAGCGTGTACGCCCCCGAGCGCCGCAGCGGCGCCGACACCAGCACCAGCAGCACGAGGTACCCGCCGGTCCAGCCGACGGGCAGCCAGAGCATGTCCACGCCGAACGACAGGATGAGCCCGGCGATGCCCAGGAACGAGGCCGCCGACAGGTACTCGCCGCCGATGGCCGAGGCGTTCCAGAGCGGGCTGACCGTGCGGGAGGCGACGTAGAAGTCGGAGGTGGTACGGGAGAACCTGATCCCGAACGCCCCGATGAGCACGGCCGCCACCACGACGACCAGCACCGCCGTCAAGCTCATCGGCGTTCGACCAGCTCGGCGAAGTGGCGTTCGTTGCGCTCGGCCTGGCGCACGTACAGCCAGGCGCCGATGACGAAGCCCGGGTAGATGAGCCCGCCGAGCACCGCCCACGGGAGCGGCACGCCGAGCAGGTGCACCGAGCGCAGCTGCGGGATGAGCAGGAACAGCAGCGGCAGCCCGCCGACCACGCAGGCCAGCACCGTGCACACGAACAGCGCCAGCCTGAACTGGGTACGCAGGTACGAGCGCATGTAGACCTCGCCGAGCCGGGTCTGCTCGTCGATCTCCCTGGTGGCCGGGTAGCGGGGGCGGCGCGCGGCGGCCGTGCGCGGGCTCATCACGGCCACCCTGCGCGGGGTCTCCCGCCGCGAGGCATCGGTCTTGGGCAGGGGCACGCGGCGTCCGGGCCGCGGCTCGGGGCTCATCACGGCGCCGACCTCGCCTTCCTGGCCCGCCGGACCAGCAGGTCCCGTAGTTCGCGCGTGTGGCGGCGGCTGACCGGCAGCTCCGTGTCGCCGACCCGCACCGTGCACTTGCCCGAGTCGATGTGCAGCTCCTCGATGTGCTTGACCGCCACCAGATGGCTGCGGTGCACGCGTACGAACCCGGCCGAGGCCCACCGCTCCTCCAGGGTGGCCAGCGGGATGCGGACCAGATGGCTGCCCGCCGCCGTGTGCAGCCGCGCGTAGTCCCCGTGCGCCTCCACGTAGATCACGTCCGCGCTGGACACGAACCGCGTCACCCCGCCCAGCTCCACCGGGATGGTGTCGGTCTCCCCGCCCTCCACGGGCACGTCGGCGGAGACCGCCACCCGCCTGATCGCCTCCGCCAGCCGCTCCGGGCGTACGGGCTTGAGCAGGTAGTCCTCGGCCTTGATCTCGAACGCGTCCACGGCGTGCTCCTCGTACGCCGTCACGAACACCACCCGCGGCGGGTTCGCGAACTGCGACAGCAGCCGCCCGAGCACCACCCCGTCGAGCCCGCGCATGCGGATGTCGAGGAACACCGCGTCGATCGGCCGCCCCTCGGCGATGGCGCGGTCGAGCAGCCGCAGCGCCGCCGCGCCGTCCCTGGCGGTGGCCACCTCGCCGATGCGGGGATCGGCACGCAGCAGGTACGACAGGTCTTCGAGGGCAGGCAGCTCGTCGTCGACCGCGAGGACCCGTAGTTGTGCCATAGACAGTGATAAAACCGACAACAAAGATCGAGGTCAACGGGCAGAGACGCCTGGGTGATATTTCGGCAACCTGACGTTGACCTTTGTGCCCGCTCCCTTGGCGGTCTCGACGACGAGGCCGTACTCGTCGCCGTACACCTGACGCAGCCGCTCGTCCACGTTGGCCAGCCCGACGCCGCCCGAGGCGGGGATGTCACCTGCGAGGATGCGGCGCAGCCGGTCGGGGTCCATGCCGAGCCCGTCGTCCTCGACGCTGATGCGGCACTCGGCCCCCGCGTCCTCGGCGATGATCGTGATGCGGCCGACCCCGTTGCGGCTCTCCAGGCCGTGCCTGACGGCGTTCTCGACCAGCGGCTGCAGGCACAGGAACGGCACCGCGACCGGCAGCACCTCGGGCGCGATGCGCAGGGTCACCTGGAGCTGGTCGCCGAACCTGGCCCGCTCCAGGATCAGGTAGCGGTCGATCGAGCGCAGCTCCTCAGCCAGCGTGGTGAACTCGCCGTGCCTGCGGAAGGAGTAGCGGGTGAAGTCGGCGAACTCCAGCAGCAGCTCCCTGGCCCGCTCCGGGTCGGTGCGGACGAAGGAGGCGATCGTGGTGAGCGAGTTGTAGATGAAGTGCGGCGAGATCTGCGCGCGCAGCGCCCGCACCTCGGCCTCCATGAGCAGCGTGCGCGAGCGGTCCAGCTCGGCCAGCTCCAGCTGGGAGTCCACCCACCCGGCCACCTCCTGCGCCGCCCGAACCAGGCCCGCGGAGGCGGTCTGCCCGTAGGCGGCCAGGGCGCCGACCACCCGGTCGTCGGTGGTGAGCGGCACGACCACGGCGTGGTGGATCGGGCATTCGAGCAGTTCGCAGTCGATGGTCAGCACTTGGGTGCGGCCGTCTTTCAAGGTGGCGGCCGCGTGCTCGAACGCCTGGTCGGCGTGGTGGTCCCCGGCGCCGTCGTACACGAGCAGCCGCTCGCCGTCGGTGATGGCGAGTGCGGCGCAACCGAGCAGCGCGCGCAGGTGCCGCGAGGCGCGCTCGGCGCCGTCGGCGGTCAGCCCGGCCCGCAGCGGCGGCCCGGCCAGTGAGGCGGTGTGCAGGGTCTCGAACGTGGCCCGCTCCGCCGGGCTGGTGCCCAGCTCGCGGCGGCCCCGCATGACGCGCCAGAGCACGATCGCGGGCACGCTGACGAGCACCGCCACCACGGCGACGCCGACCACGTACTCCACGCAGCGGAGCTTACTTCACAGGGCTTTGGCAATTAGATCCGCGTACGACTCGGCCTCTTCGGCGGAGTCGTACTTGGTCCGCGGCCAGAAGAAGCCGCGCAGCCCGTCCTTGTTGTTGCGCGGCACGATGTGCACGTGCAGGTGGGGCACGCTCTGGCTGACGCGGTTGTTCATGGCCACGAAGGTGCCGGCGACCTGCAGCCCCTGCTCCACCGCCCTGGCCATGGCCTGCACCCGCTCGAAGAACGGCCCCACGTCGGTGAGGTCGGCGAGCGTCTCCACGTGGACCCTGGGCACCACCAGCACGTGCCCCTTGAAGACCGGCCGGGCGTCCAGGAACGAGACGGCCACCTCGTCGGAGTGGACCATGGTCGCCGGTCGCTCACCCGCGATGATCTCGCAGAACAGGTCAGTGCTCACGCCTGACCTTATCCGCAAAGGCCGTCCAACTGGTCATATTGGGCGCCGACCACTCGGTGGGGGCGTGCAGGAACCGCTCGCCCACCCGCTCGCGCAGCCGCTGCGGCAGCTCGGCCACCTTGGCGCCCCTGCAGTGGTAGACCAGCCCGCCCCCGCGCTGCCCCATCGCCATCCACGGCAGCCACGGCGACACCCGGCACCACGAGAACACGCACGGCACGTCCGGCACGCCCGAGTCGAGATCCTTGGCCGAGACGAAGAACTGGAACAGCTCCAGCGCCCGGTACGTGTCGCTCGCCGAGTTCTCGGGATGGTCGGCGACCTTCAGCGGCGAGGGGTAGGCCAGCCGGATGTCCACGTTGTAGACGATCTGGTCGCCCAGGCGGGTGGTGGGCACCGGGTAGGCGCCGAGCCGCTGGTTGACCGGGTCGTTGAAGACGTGCTGCACCTCGACCGTGCGCTCCGTGAACGGGTTGTCCCAGGAGTCGAGCACTTCCCTGCTCGTGGGGTCGAGGTAGAGGGCGGCCTCCCTGGTCAGCAGCTGCCAGCCGCCGTCGGTCTCGACCGCCCTGGCCACGTTGAGCCCCTCGAACCCGAACAGGTGGTGCGGCCCGCCGTCGTCCTGCCAGCCGTACACGTCGCCGGTCCAATAGGAGATCGTCTCCGCACCGTCGGAGGACGCGCGCACCCGGATGAAGTCCATGATCCCCACAGTACCGTTGCTTCGTGACATGTTGTCACTATCTTTGGCGACGGTTCAGTCGTGCTGGACGAGCGCCTTGGAGGACGTCAACGCACGATGACGGAGAAGACGGCCTCGCCCGACTGCTGCCTGCTCTCCTCGTTGGGCGGCGTCGTGGACTGGCCGCACCGCCAGCAGTTGCGCAGCCTGATCTCCGTCGTGCCGGGGCGCTTGCTGTTGAACACGAAGTAGGTGGTGCGGCCTGCCCCGACCCCCTCGCCCTTGCTCTCGTGCTCCTCGCTGATGAACGAGGCCACCTTCGGGTCCGGGACCTCGACCAGGTCCCAGTTGTCGCCCACCGACGGGTTGTCGGCGACGGCCAGCGAGAACCGCTGCCCGGGGCGCAGCTCGACACGTACGGTCGAGCCCTTGGCGCCCTTGACCACGGTGCCGAGGTCGCTCACCGCTGAGCCCCCGCCGCACCCCGCCACCAGCAGGGCCAGCATGGCGGCGGCGGCCGTTCGACGAATCATTCCGGCAGGCTATCGGCCCGTACCAGCGCGCCCTTATCTGGACCTGCGGCGACGGTCCCGCATCATGCTGCGTACGGCGAAGGCGGCCGCGGCGCCCCCGGCGGCCATCAGCAGCAGGGGCCGCTTGCCCGCCGACGCCTTCCCTGTGACGGACCCGGCCACGCCCGCCGCTCTTTCCCTGACGGACCCCGCCGCGTGGCTCGCACGGGCCTTCACGTCCGCCTTGGCGGCCAGCGCGCTGAGGGTGTCGCCCAGCTCTCGCCGGGTCTCCTCGATGTCCTTGCGCACGTCGCCCCTCTCCTGGTGGCGCACCCCCGTGGACGTCGACGAGTGGCGCACCCCATGGAGGGGGGAGGACTCGTCATGCAGCGGCGATCTGTGTGGCGTGGGCACGGTCTCCTCCTCGGCTCGCTGGCTCTCGGCAGCCTCGGCCCGCTCGTCGCGGATGGGGGGTTCGGGGATGAATGTCTCGTGCTCCGCACGGGCGTCCTCCGCGTGCTGGGCGTTCTCCGCCGCGCCCGGCCTGGTCGGAGGGACGTTGATGGACTCGCGCTCGGTCGGCGTGCCCACGGTCGCACGGCGGGCGCCTACGTGGCCTGCGTGTTGCTCGCTGTATCCGGGGTCGGTCTCGCTCATCGCCGTGCTTTCTCCTTGACCATGTCGATGTCGGCCTTGACGCTCGCGAGGGTCTCGTACGGGACGGGTGGGCCGACTCGTTTCACCTGGCTCCTACCGGTCAGGCCGAGCAGCGCGGCGATGATGAACAGCACTCCCGCCACGATGGCGGCGGCCGCCCAGCCGGGGAGCACCAGGGCGAGCAGCAGGATGACGGCGGTCACGAGCGCGGCACCGCCGAAGAACGCGGCCGTCCCCGCCGCGCCGAACAGCCCCGCGCCGAACCCCGCGCGCTTGCCTTTTTCCGCCAGCTCCATCCTGGCCAGGCGGAACTCGTCCCTCACGAGCCTGGAGACCTGCTCGGAGAGGTCGTTGACCAGCTTGTGGGTGTCGTTCACGACGTTCGCCTCCTCCGCTGAGGAAGGCGACTACCCAGGCAAACGGTCTTCTATCACCGGCTATTACGCTTGGCGACCTTCAGCAGGAGCCCCAGAGCGGACACCACGGGGTCCTTCTCCACCTCGCACCAGCTGTCCGGCTGCTTCGGCTTGCTCCACGGAGACGGCAGCTCGCAGGAAGGAGCCTGCGGCTTGGGCCGCTCACACCACGATCCCGGAGGCTTCATACCAAATATCCTACAACTTCAGGTATGGCTTATATAAGTCTTCTCGCAGATGAGGTGAGTCAGCGCGGCCACCCTCCGATAGGGGTCGGTCCTGCCCGCCCGCTCCTCCGCCGCCAGCAACTCCTCGAGGTCGTCCGGGACGGGCTCGTCGTCGGGCACGGCGTCGCAGAACACGCGCACGCCGTACCACTCACGCACCTCCAGCCCGTGTACGGCGAGCCGCCGCGTGAGCTCGCCGAGCCGGTCGGCCCTGGCCTGGACGCCGAGCCTGTTGACGTAGTGGTCGCCCTCGAACGCCCGCAGCGCCTCCGGCCAGGCGCCCATGAGCCCGGGCCGCATGGCGAGGGCGTCGCCGTTGCGGACGAGGAGGGAGAGCACGCCTCCGGAGGTCAGCACGCGGGCGAGGTCGGCGAGGAGCGGGCCGGGGTCGTCGAGGTACATCAGCACGCCGTGGCAGAGGACGACGTCGAAGCTGCTCGGCTCGAACAGCTCTCCCAGCCGCTCGGCCTCGGCCTGGACCGTACGGACGGCCATGCCCGGCTGGATCCCGGCCTCCAGGAGGCGAAGAAGGTCGCGGGAGGCGTCGAGCGCGATGACGTGATGGCCCCTGGCGGCCATCCTGAGCGCCTGCGTGCCCTGGCCGGAGCCCACGTCGAGGACGTGGCAGGGGGACTTGGGGAGGTGCTCGGCGAGCTGGCGGGTGACGAGGTCCTGCCTGACGACGTCGCGCAGCGTCCCCAGCCGCGCGCGCCACTTGTCCTCCGCCCCCGAAAACCTCATGTCAGGATCCTAAGCGGGCCCGATCTTCCGCCTGGCGGCGCGGGGGGCATGCGGATCTGATCTTCCATTCACGGCGGTAACCTCGAGGGGTCGCCGAGTCACCCCGGCGGACCCTATGGTCAGTCGCGTTCAGCGGCTGGCCAAAGGCAGCGGGGTCTGCGCCTACGATGATGACCATGAGCGAACTGCGCACCAAGGACGAGCACACCGAGGCGATCCAGAGGGATCGCAAGGTGGCAGTGGTGGTGAACACTCGCTCGCGCCGCGGCCGCCGCCACTACTTCGAGGTCATCGAGCAGATCCACAACCTCGGGTTCGAGCCGCTGGCTGAGCTGTCGGTCTACAACCCCAAGCGCCTGCGCGAACTGCTCGACACGGCCCTGGCCACCGACCCCGACCTGCTCATCGTGGGCGGCGGCGACGGCACCCTCTCCTCCGCCGTCCGCCACGTGGCCCACCGCGACGTGGCGCTCGGCGTGCTGCCGCTCGGCACCACCAACAACTTCGCCAGAAGCCTCGGCCTCCCGCTCGACCTGGCCGGGGCGATCAGGGTGTTCGCCACCGGCAAGGTGGCCGACATCGACCTCGGCATGGCCGACGACCGGCCGTTCGCCAACCTCGCCAGCTTCGGCGTCTCCGTCGAGGTGGCGGGCAAGGTCAAGCCGTGGCTCAAACGCATCGTGGGGCGTCCCGCCTACCCGCTGACCGCGCTGACCATCCTGCCCGGGCACACGCCGTTCCGCGCGTACATCACGGTGGAGGGGCAGCGCCACGAGCTCCTCACCCACCAGCTCAACATCGCCAACGGCCGCTTCCACGGCGGCTGGCAGGTGGCCAGGGACATCAGCATCGACAACGGCATGCTGGTCGCCTACCAGCTCGGCTCGGGCAAGAAGCTGCGGCTGCTCGGCGAGACCCTGATCAGGGCGACCACCGGGCGGTGGCGCAGCCTCGCCGGGGGACCGTTCGTGGTGGGGCGGGAGATGCTGCTGGAGACCGACCCGCCGATGGCGGCCGACGTGGACGGCGAGGTGCGGCTGCGCACCCCGATCCGGCTGCGCGTGGTCCCCAACGGCGTACGCGTCATGGTGCCCGCCTCCTTCGAGGACCGCTGACCCCACGCGCCCGCCGCCGAACCGCACCCCACCGCGTCGACTCGTGCGCGCATGCCGCACGTCGCCGCCTCGACCGTGGCGCACACGCCACCGCCTCGACTCGTGCGCGCGGTGCACGCCAATGCCTCGACTCCGCACACGCGCCTGCTGACGTGGCGCTCCCGGCCCGGCCGGGTGTCCCCTCGTGGGCGCGTCGGCCCGATCGTGCTGCGGCGTGGACCGCCGCGCGCTCGCGATGTGACGTCGCCACCCGGAGTGCCTGGGGCGGGCCTGATCAGGAGCTGGCGAGCGAGGCCGGGGTGCTGGCCCGGGTCAGGAGCCGGCGAGCGACCGGTAGGCCGGGGTGAGCGGCCTGGCCAGGTCGGCGGGTGGCGGGAAGACGCGCAGGAGCAGGTCGGGGGCGCCCGTCGTGGGGCGGCGTTCGGGCCGGTGCGCGGTGGCGCCGGGGGCGTAGAAGTCGGCCAGCCGGTCGGCGAACGGCACGTCCTCCACCTCCAGCCTGGGTACCTCCTCCGCCAGCGAGCCGAGCAGCTGCTCCCGGGTGCGGCCGCGCCAGGCCAGCACCAGGAACGGGTCGTCGTCGAACGACTCGGCCAGCAGATAGAGCACCGCCGACAGGTGCTTGCACGGGAAGCCCCAGTCGGGGCACGAGCAGTCCATGTCGAGGTCGCGCGGGAACAGGTCGATCCCCAGCGCCGCGAACAGCTCCTCGATCTCCGTCGGCATCTCTCCCGCCAGCAGCTTGGCCCGGTAGACGGCCTGCTCGGCGATCGACTCCTCGATGGCGGCCCAGCGCCGCTCGCCGTACGCCTCGATCCTGATCACGACCTCGTACGGCTTGCGCCGCGACCCCTGGACGGCCGCCCGGACCTCCCCGGGAGACAGGTCGATCGACAGGACCTGGCCCTGGCGGGCGTAGGCGCGCCCGCGGGTGAGTCGGCCCTTGTCGCAGATCCGCTCCAGAATGTCGATGAAACGCCTGGACCACCAGGTGGACCCGATGGTGCCCCGCTGGGAGCGGGCCTTGAGGCCGCCCTCCACCTTGATCGGCTTGGTGCCGTGGAACCAGGTTCGCCTGTCGTCCGGCATCGTCAGTCCACCCCTTCCGCCGTGAGCCTGAACACCTCGCGCAGCTCGTCGGTCGACAGGTCCGTCAGCCAGTCCTCCCCGGCGCCCACCACCCGCTCGGCCAGGGCCTTCTTGCGCTCGATCATCTGGTCGACGCGCTCTTCGAGGGTGCCCGCGCAGATCAGCTTGCGCACCTGCACGTTCTTGCGCTGCCCGATGCGGAACGCCCGGTCGGTGGCCTGGTCCTCGACGGCCGGGTTCCACCAGCGGTCCACGTGGATGACGTGGTTGGCGGCCGTCAGGTTGAGCCCCACCCCGGCCGCCTTGAGCGACAGCACGAACAACATCGGCTCGTCGTCGTGCTGGAACCGGTCGACCAGGCGGTCGCGCGTCTTCTTGGGCAGGCCGCCGTGCAGCCAGAGCACGGTGGTGTCGAGCCGCTGGGCGAGGTACGGCTGGAGCATGCTCCCGAATTCGGCATATTGCGTGAAAAGTAGGGCTTTTTCGCCTTCCGCCAGGATTTCTTCGGACAATTGCTCCAGGCGGGTGAGCTTGCCGGACCGGCCCGACAGGCGGGAGCCGTCCTTGAGCAGGTGGGCCGGGTGGTTGCAGACCTGCTTGAGCTTGGCCATGGCCGCCAGCACCAGCCCGCGCCGCTCGATGCCCTCGCTTCCTTCGATCTTGGCCAGCATGTCGTCCACGACGGCCTGATAGAGCGTGGCCTGCTCCGTGGTGAGCGGGCACCACTCCTTGACCTCCAGCTTCTCCGGCAAATCAGAAATAATCGATTTGTCGGTTTTGACGCGCCGGAGGATGAACGGGCCGGTCGCCCGCTTGAGCGCCTGAGCGGCCTGCTCGTCCTGGCGGGCCTCGATCGGCTCCTGGAAGCGGGTCCTGAACCGGGAACGCGGCCCCAGCAGCCCCGGGTTGGCGAACTCCATGATCGACCAGAGCTCGGCCAGATGGTTCTCGACCGGGGTGCCCGTCAGGGCGAGCCTCGTGCCGGTGGGGATGGACCGTACGGCCTGGGCCTGCAGCGTGCCGCTGTTCTTGATCGCCTGGGCCTCGTCGCACACGACCCTGCGCCACTCGTGCTGTTTGAGCGACTCCAGATCGCGGTGGGCGGTGCCGTACGTGGTGATCACGAGATCGGCGTGCGGGATCAGGGCGGCGTCGCGCCCGCTGCCGTGGTGCACGTAGACGCGCAGGTCAGGGGCGAACCTGGCGGCCTCCCGCTGCCAGTTGCCGACGAGGGACATGGGACAGACGAGGAGTGTGGGGGTGTCGGCCCGCTCGTGGACGAGCAGGGCCAGCGTGGTGACGGTCTTGCCCAGCCCCATGTCGTCGGCCAGCACCCCGCCGAGGCCGAGCTCCGACAGGAAGCTCAGCCAGGCCAGGCCGCGCTCCTGGTAGGGCCTGAGCGTGGCGTCCAGCCCGGCCGGGGTCCTGACGGGCACGAGCCGCCGCTCGGCCTGGCCGGACAGCAGGTCGCCGAGCACGCCGTCGGCGTCCACCTTTACCAGCGGCAGCTCGTCGTCGCCCCAGAGGTCGGCGCCGACGATGTGGCGCAGCATGTCGGAGGCGGTCGCCTCGCCCGTACGGGAGCCCGCCACGGCACTGAGCGCGGCCTTGAGCTGCCGGTCGTCCAGCTCCACCCACTGGCCGCGCACCCTGACCAGCGGCACCTTCAGCCGGGCCAGCTCGGCCAGCTCCGCCTCGCTGATCGTCTCGCCGCCCACCGCCAGCTCGACGCGGAAGTCGACCAGCTCCCGCAGCCCGAACCCCTGGCCAGTGGCCGCCGTCTGCGCCTTGGTCCTGGTGGTCAGCTTCAGCCCCAGTTTCGTACGCCCGGCCCAGCGTGGCAGCTGCACGCCGAACCCGGCCGCCTGCAGCAGGGGCGCCGCCTGCCTCAGGAACCCGAACGCGCCCGCCGTGTCCAGCCCCAGCTCGCTCGGCCTGGGCCCGCGCAGGGCGTGGTCCAGCTCGGGATAGAGCCTGACGGCCCGGCCCAGCCCGGCGAGCAGCTCCCTCTCGGGCCTGCCCGGCAGCCCCGTCACCTGCTCGCCGCTCCAGACGCGGGCGGCGGGGACGTACAGGCTGGGGTCGTCGGCGGCCTGCAGCGCCAGCTCGACCCGCCAGTCGTCGGTGTCGGCGGGCTCCAGGAGGCGGAAGCACACCCTGGTCGCGCCCTCGGCGGACACGACCGAGTCGCGCCACTTCTCCAGCTCCCGGCGAAGGTCCGGGACATCGGGACATTCCGGCGTGTCGCCGGTCAGGGCGGCCAGCCAGCGCTCGTGGAGCGTTCTGGGCCTGACGACCAGGGGCTCGGTGAGCGTCTCCCGGACGAGCGCGTCGGTGAACGCTTCGAGGGCCTCGCGGAGGACGTCCGCGGACGGCCGCTCGGTGCTGGAGGTACGGCACGCGGGCGGCATGGCCAGCGCCAGCTCCCGGAAGTACCCGGCATCGACTCCGGTCACCACAGGCCGCCACACGGCCCGCGCACCGTCCCGCGGGACCGCCCACATGGCCATGGACTCGTCCAGCCCGGGCTCGGGCTCGAGGTCGGGGTTGGGGGCGGTCGCGTCGGGGATGAGCTGTGGGATGACGCGGCCCCGGCGTACCAGGTCGCGGGCGAAGGCGGCGACGGCGGCCCAGTGACGCATGGTCGCGGTGCCGGTCTGCTCGGCCAGCACGTGCAGCGCCTGCGAGGCCGGCGGGACGACGGCGGGTACCTGCCAGAGGCGCAGCCGCGGGCGTGTCACTTCGGGCAGCCGCCCGGTCTCCGGCGAGGGCAGCGGCTCCTTGGCCGAGCCGGGCAGGAGCAGCTCAAGCGTCCGTGACGGCGCCTCGTCGAGGCCCAGCTCGGCGGCGATGCCGGCCGCCGGGACGGCGAACAGGTGGGGCGCGCCACCTGAGTGCTGCACGCCGCCGCCGGCCCGGGCATGCCGCCGGTGGGCCGCCGAGGGCGCGGCGTCGGCGGTCTCCGCCCAGAAGGCGAGCCCGTCAGCCGACCAGACCCCGTGTACCAGCACCTCGGCAGGTTACCGGAGATCCGCAGAAGGCCTCGGCCTTCACTGCAGGCCGGGGGGTGAATGCGATCCCCTTTGGGGCCGACCCGCCGTAGGCGGGGCAGCCCGGAGCCCGGAGCGCGGACCCGGAACCTCAGACTGGTCGGCGCTGCTGTTCGATGTACTGGCTGATGATCGATAGTGGGGCTCCGCCGCAGGAGGCGGCGAAGTAGCTGGGTGGCCAGAAGTAGCCGTGACGTTCCTGCGGTATTGAGTGACGAAGACCAGATGGACGTGCATCGCTGAAACTACGTGTCTGCGTGTCGGTATTCCATCTCCTGACTCATAGACCGGACGATAATGTGTTCGAGTCGCTGTGAGCGGAGGGGCCGCTGGGGGAGGTGTTTCGCACGTGTTGGCGGGGCGCAGGTACCGGTTAGAGTTCGACTTCGGCCAGGTTCTGATCGCCGAGAAGGTGGCAGGGATCTGCCGCAGCGTGTGGAACACAGCACTGGAACAGCGTCGGGAGTACCGGCGGCGCGGCGCGTATATCGGCTACGCGCAACAGTGCGCCCAGCTGGCCGAGGCCAAGCAGGACTTTCCCTGGCTGGCCGAGGCGCCCGCCCAGGTCCTGCAGCAGATCCTCAAGGACCTGGACCAGGCGTGCCGCCGCCACGGCACGTGGAAGATCCACTGGAAAAGCCGGGCGCGGTGGAAGCCGTCGTTCCGCTTTCCCACTCCCACGCACACCCCGGTGGAGAAGCTGGGCCGTAAGTGGGGGCGGGTGTTCTTGCCCAAGTTTGGCTGGGCCAAGTTTCGCCTGTCCCGCCCCTTGGGCGGGCGGGTCAAGTCTGTCACCATCTGTTTCGACGGACGACACTGGTTCGTCAGCTTCCTCATCGACGACGGACTGCCCGAGGCTGCCGAGCACCGCCTGCCCGGCACCGAGGCCGGGGTGGACCGGGGCGTGGTCACCGCCGCGACCACCTCGGAGGGGGAGTTCTTCGACCGCGCGCATGTGACCGAGCACACCGTCTCCGCCTGCACCCCACCCGGCGAGGGCGAGCCTGGTAGCGCGTTCCTTTCCGCCAAGGAGGCCGAGCGCTACCTGCGGCTCCAGCGCCGTCTGGCCCGCACACAGCGAGGGTCGAAGCGGCGCAAGAAGGTGGTGGCCTCGCTGGGGAAGCTGATGGGGCGCCTTCGCATGCGCCGGGCGGACTTCAACGCCCAGACAGCGCACCGCCTGACCCGCGACCACGCCACCGTGGTCTTGGAAGATCTCCAGGTCACGAACATGACCGCCTCCGCTAGGGGCACCCTGGAACGCCCGGGTAGAAACGTCGCGCAAAAGAGCGGCCTCAACCGGGCGATCCTCAACAAGGGTTGGTACGGGCTGGAGAGGGCACTGATCTCCAAGGCACGCTACACCGGCAGCGTCATCGTCAAGGTCAACCCCACGCACACGTCTCAGACGTGCTCGGCGTGCACGGCGGTGGACCCGAAGTCCCGCGAGAGCCAAGCGGTCTTCAGGTGCACCACGTGCGGTCATGTCGAGCACGCCGACGTCAACGCCGCAAAGAACATCAAAAACCGCAAGGCGGCCGGGCTGGTCGTCTCAGGACGTGGAGACCTCCAGGCACCGGCCGGGTCCGTGAAGCGTCAAGCACCCCGTTCCATAGCTCGCGGTGCGTACCCCGCACCGCGAGCTGCCGCGTAAGCGGCACGGAATCCCCGCCCTTCACCTCTTCAGGGCGGGGAGCAGGTCAATTCTTCGGCGGGACGACCTGGACGATGGCGCCCAGGTTGCCCGGCAGCGGGCTCACCAGCTTGAACTGCACGCCCAGCGCCTTGCCCTCGTCACCGGGGTTGCCGGTGCCGAGCTTCGAGCCGGCGACCTCCTGGCCGTACAGCTCCGTGGCGGGGGTGCCGTCAGGGTGCACCACGCGGGTGGTGTACGCCTGGTCGCCCTTCGACGGCACGACCACCGAGGCGTCGAAGTCACGGTAGTAGAGACCGTTGTTGATGACTTCGATGCCCGGGTACCAGGTCTTGGCGTCGGTGAAGGCCGGGACGCCCTTCTGCGCGGGCAGGTCCGTGCAGTACTCGCTGTACGGCTCGTCCGCCGCCTCCAGGCACTCCTTGAACGGGTACGTCTTGCCGAACCCGAACGCGGCGTTGGACGACTGGACGCGCCCCTGGAGGTTCTTCTGCAGCGTCGGGTCCTTCTCGGCCGCGGTCCCGGTGCGGCGCAGCGGGTCGAAGTGGGAGTCCACGACCAGCAGGCTGCCCTTCGGACCGAGGCTCGGCGGCAGCCGCAGGGTGCTGCCGATGTTGTTGTTGATGAACGTCGAGTCGCGGTACCAGACCAGCAGGCCCGGCGCGTTGTACTTCAGCTTCTGCACCTTCCACGCCCCGTCGCGGGAGTAGTCGGTGTCGTAGGCGTACTGCAGGCCCTTGTCGAAGCCGTCGAAGTTACGCCATTCGGCCAGGTAGAACCGGGAGATCTCGCGCTCGCCGTTGTTGCGGGTCCAGCCCTGGCCGCTGGTGTTGGTGAAGGTGCCGCCGGTGGCCTTCCAGCCGTTGTCGCCGCCCTCGACGTCGTCGCTCCACACGGCCGTGCCGCCGTTGGTGAGCTGGAGGTCGTCGACGTGCCAGCCGCGCTCCTGGAAGGCGGCGTCGGTGTTGTACGTCAGCCGCAGCTTGACCGTCTGCCCGGCGAACGGCGTCAGGTTGACGTAGTCGTGCCGCCAGCCGCCGCTGTCACCGGTGAGGCCGTACTTCTTGTTGCCGAAGGTCTTGAGGTTCTTGTTCGGGTCCGGGTAGTCGTCAGGCGTGCTGACTTCGTTGCCGGCCTCGTCGAAGACCTTCTGCTGGGCCCAGGTCTGGCCGCCGTCGGTCGAGACCTCGACGAAGCCGTAGTCCCAGTCCTGCTCGATCACGTAGTTGTTCCACATCCACAACTTGAGATCGGTCCCGGCGGGGACGGCCAGGTCGCGGGTCAGCGTGAGGTTGGCCCAGTCCTGGTCCAGGCCGCTCCACCAGGCGTTCGAGCCGCTGTGCAGGTCGATCATCTTCAGTGGTGTGGAGGCCAGGTTCACCCGGACGCCGTCCTCGGTGAGCTTGGGCGTACGCGAGGACTGACCGACCGTGACGAGCCTGGCGGCGTCGCCGGGGTTGAACGTCTTCGGGTTGGCCCAGCCGAGCACCCACTTGTCCCACAGGCCCATGTGGGACGGCATCGACTGGAAGATCGGGCCGGAGTGGGAGCCGCTGGACATGAGGTCCCAGAAGTCCACTGCGGAGCTGGCCTGGCCGGAGGTGTCGTACAGGTCGGGCAGGCCCAGGTCGTGGCCGTACTCGTGGGCGAAGACGCCGACGCCCGAGTCCTCGGGCTGCACGATGTAGTTGGAGATCTTCTTGTCGCTGCCGGGGACCTGGTAGCCGCCGGCGACCGCGCTGGAGTGCGCCCAGATCGCGTACGTGCCCTCGGCGCCGCCGCCGGAGGACTTGTCCTTGCCGGCGTGGACCAGCACCAGGTGGTCGATCACGCCGTCGGGCTCGGTGAAGTTGCCGTCGCCGTCGGCGTCGGAGATGTCCTCGACGTCGTAGTCGGCCCAGGGGAAGTCCGGCTGGGCCTTGGCCAGGCTGTCGACCACGTCGATGGGCAGCTGCTGGGCGCCCAGTTGGTTGTCGGGGTGGCCGGACATGTCCTGCGGGGCGCCGCCGCACTTCGCCGCGCCGTACCAGGCCTCGGAGTGCGGGACCTTGATCCAGCCGACCGCCGAGCCGGTGACGGAGTAGGCGCCCTTGGACATCTCCTCGTACATCTTCTTCATCGTGTAGCCGGAGATGTCGATGCCCGCCTTGCCGTCGCGCGGGTCCTTCAGGTCGGGACGGACGCGCTCGGTGATGCCCTTGTCGGTGTAGAGCATCTTGTTGAAGTGCTCGGTGCTGAAGTCCTTGACCCAGAAGGAGTTGTTGTCCTTGTGCGGCAACGTGGCCGGGTCCGGGATGTTGTTGTGGAGGGGGCCGTTCAGGCGCGTCCCGGCCGGCTCCACCACGCAGTCGTCGGGCTGGCTGTCGATGGTGCGCAGCCGGTTGAAGCCCGAGAAGTCGTCGTTGGCCTGCTCGTTGAACTCGACGAGGATCGTCAGCAGCTTGGCCGTGCGGGTCTGCTGGGAGTTCTTGAAAATCCATTCAGCGGGGTTGCGGCCGGTCCTGATGGCCTCGTTCTCGCGCGCGGCGAGAATGCGACCGGCTGCCGGGTTTCCGCTGGTGAACTTCCTGTCGAACTTCTGCGCCGGAGTGAGCGAGCGCTGCTTGGCGTCGCTGACCGTGGGCTCCTGCGGGTCCTTCTCGACCGCAGGGGGAGCGTAATTGATGTAGTGGTCCGCGGCCGTGGGCTCGTAGTTCGCGACGGACGACGCTTGAGCGGTGGGCGCGGACAGGGCGGCGCCGAGAAGGGCGACCGCCGGGAAAGCTGCTAATAAGCGCTTCGTGCTGGGCACCAGTTACCCTCTCTGCCCGGGGTATCCGGGCGCATGGCCATAGGGTGTGCAATGCCGGACGCTAGAGGGTAAGTAAACGAAACGTAAAGTGCGTTGTTGAAACGTGATCAAAGGGGGACATTTGGTGCATCGTTAGCGCGATGCCTCAGAACAGTATTAGCCCAGCCGTAATCGCGCCCGCGACTGCTCCTCCGTAGCAGATCACCGCTATGACCAGGTCGAACCTGGCGATGCCGAGCAGCTCCTCGCTGGTGAACCTGATCCGGTGCGCGGCGTGGAAGAGACACAGCACGACGACCGCCAGCAGCGCGAGCCGTACCAGCACGTTGTCCACCAGCGCGCGCAGGTGCCCGGCCGTCGGCCAGTCCACCACGCCGAGCGGCATGAGCACCCCGAAGAGCAGCACGAGCACCGGCAGCAGCAGCGCCGCCACCACTCCCCCGCCGCTGAAGAGCAGCCACAGGTACGGCTCCAGGGTGCGTCTCATGGCGACCTCAGGATGAAGTAGGCGATCAGCACGGAGATCACCACCCAGGCCGAGTGGTTGCCGCCCTGGATCATCCAGGCGGGCACCCGCCAGCCGTCCAGGCGGACGACGGTGGCCTTGGGGGCGAGGTTGAGGAACGTGATCGTATGGAAGGCGGTCGCGGCCAGGGCGAGCACGTTGATCACGATCATCCACGGCCGCGCGGCCAGTACGGCGAACTCCTGGAGGCTCCCGGTCCGCACGGCGTCGGCGAACATCAGCAGGAAGACGATCGACCAGGCCACGAAGACGCTGGTGAGCTCGCGCAGCACGAAGAAGGTGTAGTGGCGGGTGCGGGCGAACCACAGGTTGTCGCGCCGCGGCCGGTAGGCGGTCGTCATCGTCTGCTCCACGGCAGGACGGAGCGCAGGGCGGCGGTCAGCTTGTAGCGCTGGATGGCCTCGGCCGGGTCCACGTGCTTGGGGCAGACCCGCGTGCACTCGCCGACGAAGGTGCACCCCCACACGGCGTCCTCCAGGTTCAGCACGTCGAACCGGTCGCCCATGTCACGCGAGTCCAGGTTGTAGCGCTGGGCGAGCGCGATGGAGGCCGGGCCGAGGAAGTCGGGGTCGAGCACGTAGACCGGGCAGGCCGAGTAGCAGAGCAGGCAGTTGATGCACATGCTGTACTGCTTGTAGGCGTCCAGCTGCTCGGGCGTCTGGGCGTACTCGGTGGTCAGCGGCAGCTCCTCGCCCTCCCTGATCAGCCAGGGCCGCACGGACGACAGCTTGGCGAGGAACTCGTGGATGTCCACGACCAGGTCCCTGATCACGGGGAAGCCTTTCAGCGGCTCGATCCTGATCGGGCCCTCGCCGTACTCGGTGAGGAAGGTGCCGCAGGTCAGCCTGGGCTCGCCGTTGACGGTCATGCCGCAGGAGCCGCACACGCCCATCCGGCACGACCAGCGGTACGACAGGCTGCCGTCGAGCTGGTCCTTGATGTAGTTGAGCCCGTCGAGCACCGCCCAGTCGGCCATGAGCGGCACGTCGTACCCCTCGAACACCGGCTCGTCGTCCTCGCCGGGCCGGTACCGGGCGACCTCCATCCTGATCGTCCGCGTCGCCGTCTCCTTGGTCTCAGTCACGGCCATAGACCCTTTCTCCCGGGGGCCAGCGGGTGATCGTCACGGGGAGCAGCCCGACGGACGGAGTGCCGTCGGGCGCGCGGTGCACCAGCGAGTGCGCGAGGTAGGCGTCGTCGTCCCTGGCGGTGAAGTCGGTGCGCTGGTGCGCGCCACGCGACTCCTGCCTGTTCAGCGCGCAGGCCACGATCGTCTGCGCGACCTCCAGCATCGTGTGCAGCTCCTGCAGGTTGATCAGCTCGGTGTTGAACGCGGTGCTCGTGTCCTCGATGCGCGCCTCGTCGGCGCGTTCGCGCAGCTCCGCGAGTGTGTCGACGGCCTTGGTGAGCACGTCGCCCGTGCGGTAGATGCCGGCCGCCCCTTCGAGCGTGTGCTGCATCTCCTCGCGCAGGTCGGCGATCCGCTCACCGGTCCTGCTGCCCTCCCGGGCGCGTTCCAAGCGCCGCCGCTCGTCGGCCCCCTGAGTCCGTACGGCCGCCGCCTCGCCGTCCCGGTGGGACCTCGCGAACCCGGCGGCCGCGATGCCCGCCCGGCGGCCGAAGACCAGGCACTCCGGCAGCGAGTTGGAGCCGAGCCGGTTGGCGCCGTTGATGCTCACGCAGGCGGTCTCCCCCGCCGCGAACAGCCCGGCGATGGGGGTGGCGCCGTCGATGTCGGTGTGGACGCCGCCCATCATGTAGTGCACCACCGGGCGCACCGGGATGAGGTCGGTGGCCGGGTCGAGGTTCTGGTAGCTCCTGCACAGCTCGCGCACGAACGGGATGCGGGCGTCGATCTTGTCCTCGCCCAGGTGACGCAGGTCGAGGTAGACGACCGGCCCGTACGGCGTGTCCACCGTGCGGCCCATCTGCTGCTCGTGCACGAACGCCTGGGAGAGCCGGTCGCGCGGGCCCAGCTCCATGCTGCGCAGCTTCGGCGTGGGCGTGGGCTTGCCGAGGTCGTAGTCCTGCAGGTAGCGGTAGCCGTCCTTGTTGATCAGCCAGCCGCCCTCCGCCCTGGCCGCCTCGGTGATGAGGATGCCGGTGAACGGCAGGCCGGTCGGGTGGTACTGGACGAACTCCATGTCCTTCAGCGGCGCCCCCGCCCGGTAGGCCAGGGCCATGCCGTCGCCGGTCTTGATGGCGGCGTTCGTGGTGAAGGGGAAGACGCGGCCGCAGCCGCCGGTGGCCAGGATGACGGTCCTGGCGGCGATGGTCTCGATGCGGCCGGTCCTGATCTCGACGGCCACGACACCGTGGACGCGGCCGTCGTCGACGACGAGCTTGGTGACGTACCACTCGTCGTACCTGATGACGTCCTGATATTTCAGGGATGTCTGGAACAGGGTGTGCAGGAGATGGAAGCCCGTCTTGTCGGCGGCGTACCAGGTGCGCATCTTCTTCATGCCGCCGAACGGGCGCACCGCGACGCGCCCGTCGCTCTCCCGGCTCCAGGGGCAGCCCCAGTGCTCGAGCTGGATCAGCTCCTTGGGCGCCTCGGCCACGAACGCCTCGACCGCGTCCTGGTCGCACAGCCAGTCGCCGCCGGAGATCGTGTCGTAGCAGTGCTCGTCGAGCGTGTCGCCGAGGCCGATCACCCCGGCGGCGCCGCCTTCGGCGGAGACCGTGTGGCTGCGCATCGGGTAGACCTTCGAGACGACCGCCACCTTGAGCCGCGGGTCCATCTCGGCGACCGCGATGGCCGCCCGCAGGCCCGCTCCGCCGCCTCCGACGATGAGCACGTCGATCATTTACGTCACTTCCCGTGGTCGGGTTGCATCGGGTCCTTCACCCGCTTGCCGTCGTGGCGGATGGCGGACAGGTGGATGCTGCCGTCGTGGTACTCGTGCCGGATCCGCCGGCAGCCGCAGTCGAAGAGCTGGTCACGGATCACCAGGCCGTAGCCGTCGTCGTCGACGAGGCGCTCACCGCCGGACTTCTTCCCGCAGGGGGCCGTCTCGGGGGTGAAGGGGATTTTCGTGCCTGTCATCGCCGATCTCCCTAGATAGGCGAATTTCATGATCAGTCGAGGTCTTCCTCGGCGGTCTTGCCCGGCTCGACCTCGGGGGCCTCCTCCCGCTCCACGACGGATGGCCGCTTGGCCTGCTCACGGGGATAGTGCAGGTCGAAGGCGGGCCGCTCGGAGCGGATCGGGGGCATGCTGACGAAGTTGTGGCGCGGCGGCGGGCACGAGGTGGCCCATTCGAGGGAGTTGCAGTAGCCCCACGGGTCGTCGAGCGTGACCTTGGGCGCGTGCCTGGCCGTCTTCCAGACGTTGTAGAGGAACGGCAGCGTCGAGGCACCGAGGAGGAACGCCCCGACGGAGGAGATCTCGTTGAGCGTCGTGAACCCGTCGTGCACGCCGTAGTCGGCGTACCGCCTGGGCATGCCCAGCTGGCCGAGCCAGTGCTGCACCAGGAACGTGGTGTGGAAGCCGATGAACAGCGTCCAGAAGTGCACCTTGCCGAGGCGGTCGTCGAGCAGCTTGCCGGTCATCTTCGGCCACCAGAAGTAGAAGCCGGAGAACATGGCGAACACGACCGTGCCGAAGACGACGTAGTGGAAGTGGGCGACCACGAAGTAGGTGTCGCTGATGTGGAAGTCGAGCGGCGGCGAGGCCAGGATGACCCCGGTGAGCCCGCCGAGCAGGAACGTCACCAGGAACCCGACAGCGAAGAGCATCGGCGTCTGGAAGCTCAGATGGCCCCGCCACATCGTGCCGATCCAGTTGAAGAACTTCACCCCGGTCGGCACCGCGATGAGGAACGTCATGAACGAGAAGAACGGCAGCAGCACCTGGCCCGTCGCGAACATGTGGTGCGCCCACACGGTCATCGACAGCCCGGCGATGGCGATGGTCGCGCCGACCAGCCCCAGGTAGCCGAAGAGCGGCTTGCGGCTGAACACCGGGACCACCTCGGAGATGATCCCGAAGAACGGCAGCGCGATGATGTAGACCTCGGGATGCCCGAAGAACCAGAACAGGTGCTGCCAGAGGATCGGCCCCCCGTTGGCCGAGTCGAAGACCTGGGTGCCGAGCTTGCGGTCCGACTCCAGCACGAGCAGCGCCGCCGCGAGCACGGGGAACGCCATCAGCACGAGCATGCTGGTCAGCAGCACGTTCCAGGTGAACAGCGGCATCCTGAACATCGTCATGCCGGGCGCCCGCATGCCGATGATCGTGGTGATGAAGTTGACCGCGCCGAGGATCGTGCCCAGACCCGACAGCGCCAGCCCCATGATCCACAGGTCGCCGCCGATCTGCGGCGAGTACATCCCCGTCGACAGCGGCGTGTAGGCGAACCAGCCGAAGTCGGCCGCCCCGCCCGGCGTGAAGAACCCCGCCACCACCATCAGCCCGCCGAGCAGGAACAGCCAGTACGCCACCGCGTTCAGCCGCGGGAAGGCGACGTCCGGCGCGCCGATCTGCAGCGGCATGACCACGTTGGCGAACCCGGCGAACAGCGGGGTGGCGAACAGCAGCAGCATCACCGTGCCGTGGATGGTGAAGAGCTGGTTGTACTGCTGCTGGGTGACCAGCTGCATGCCGGGGGCGACGA
Source organism: Nonomuraea sp. NPDC049400 (assembly GCF_044466425.1). Taxonomy (NCBI): domain Bacteria; kingdom Bacillati; phylum Actinomycetota; class Actinomycetes; order Streptosporangiales; family Streptosporangiaceae; genus Nonomuraea; species Nonomuraea sp. NPDC049400. Next base: position 91,907 of record NZ_JBITMP010000001.1, on the reverse strand, counting down.
GCTCGGCCCTGATGAGCATGGCCATGAGGCCCGCCACGAGGAAGAACCCGAACGAGGTGATCAGGTAGAGGTACCCGATGACCTTGTGGTCGGTCGTCGACATCCAGGAGGCGATGACGGTCCCGGTGCGGCGGCGCCTGACCCGCTCGAACGAGGTCTCGCGAACAGTCGTCACGGCTGCTCCCTCCTGCGCGGAGTGCTACCTGCGACGGACCGCCGGATGCGGCCCGGACTGCCCCGATCTACCCATTCCACGCCAACCAGCGCCGCTCGGGAAGGCGTTCTTTAACATTTCGGCCGCAAGCTTTGACGGGTCTTCGCAACATGCGGCTCACGATTGGCGTCCCACATCGCGGATATTTACCGGCTCACCGGGTGGCGTCTTCTATCCTTTCGTAGCCGGACCGACTTCGGAGGAGAGAGATTCGTGACTGCTCAGGCTGACTACTCCGCCCTCGTCCAGCGAGGGCTCTCGCTCGACCTCACCAGGGGCAAGCCGTCGCCGCGCCAGCTCGATCTCTCCAACGACCTGCTCAGGCTGCCCACGTCATACCGGGCGGCGGACGGCACCGACGGCCGCAACTACGGCAACCTGCAGGGCCTGGCCGAGCTGCGCGAGCTGTTCGCGCCGCTGGTGCAGGTGCCCGCGGGCCAGCTCGTCGTCGGGGGCAACTCCAGCCTGGCCCTGATGCACGACACGATCGTGCACGCGCTGCTCACCCCGGTGCCGGGCGCCGCGCGGCGGTGGGTGGAGGAGCCGCAGGTCACGTTCCTGTGCCCCGTGCCCGGATATGACCGGCACTTCACGATCACCGAGCGGTTCGGGATCAAGATGGTGCCCGTCCCCATGAACGCCGACGGCCCCGACATGGACGTGGTCGAGAGCCTGGTGGCCGCCGACGCGAGCGTCAAGGGCATGTGGTGCGTGCCGAAGTACAGCAACCCGTCCGGCGTCACCTACAGCGACGAGACGGTGCGCAGGCTGGCCACCATGCCGACCGCCGCCCCCGATTTCCGGATTTTCTGGGACAACGCCTACGCGGTGCACCACCTCACCGACACCCCGGACGAGCTGGCGGACCTCCTGACGCTGGCCGCCGAGCACGGCAACGCCGACCGCGTGTTCGTCTACGCCTCCACCTCCAAGGTGACGCTGGCGGGCTCCGGCGTGTCGTTCTTCGGCTCCTCGCCGGCGAACGTCGAGTGGTTCCTGCACAACACCGCCAAGCAGTCCATCGGCCCGGACAAGCTCAACCAGCTCCGCCACGTGGAGTTCCTGCGTGACCCGGCGGGCGTGACCGCGCACATGAAGCGGCACGCCGAGCTGATCGGGCCGAAGTTCGAGCTGGTCGACAAGGTGCTGACCGAGCGGCTCGGCGACCTCGGCACCTGGACGAGCCCCAGGGGCGGCTACTTCATCAGCCTGGAGGTGCCGCACGCCGCCGAGGTGGTGGCCAAGGCGAAGGCCGCGGGCATCGCGCTGACGCCCGCGGGCGCGACGCACCCGTACGGCAAGGACCCCGGCAACCGCACGATCAGGCTCGCTCCCACCTTCCCCGGGCTCGACGAGCTGGAGCAGGCCATCGAGGGCCTGGCCGTCTGCGTCCGCCTGGTGGCGGAGGAGCTGGGCTGATCAGCGGCCGTTGCCCCTGAAGCCGAAGATGTACTCGCGCGTCTCGCTCGGATGGAACGAGACGCCGACCCCCGGCTCGAACACGACGTTGTCGCGGGCGCAATAGCAGAGGCGCTCCCAGACGGCCAGGGCCTTCTCCCTGGCCGGGGCCTCGAGGTTGTCGCGCTTGCGGGCGCCGTACGAGCCGAGCACGTTCAGCAGCCCCAGCCCCCAGAACAGGCCCGTCAGGCAGAACGGGGCGAGCAGCACCTCGCCCCACTTGGGGTCCTGGCCCATCGCGATGACCAGCGACACGACCAGGTGCACCAGTGCCGCCACGCCCAGCAGGATGTAGCCCTGGTTCCTGGCCCACGGGGTGTAGTGGCGGCTGGGGAACGACAACCAGACCGCGAGCTGCGTGCGGCTCATGACATGCTTCGACGCGCCGAGAGCCGCCCTGCTGGGCAGATCGGCGACCTCACGCGTGCCGGGTAACCGAACTCTGCCGATCTTGTACGTGGTCCCCGCGGCGACCGCTCCGGGGACCGCAACGATCTGGTCAGTCTCCGAACACACCGGGCACCTGACATCCACCCGGGCAGTTTGGCCTTAAGTCACGACCTGCGCAAACCGCCGGGTGTACCGCGGCGTTTTGCCCCTACGGTGGGCCGCGTCCAGCGGCTCACCGCAGGTAGCGGTGTTTTGCACCTAGGGTGCATAGTGTGAGACCGATTGACGCATTGGTGAGCTCTCTGTCCGAAGCCCGCGTCGTGACCGACCCCGACGTGATCGACTCCTACGCCCGCGACCGCACGTTCGTGGAGCCCGGCAAGCCGCTCGCGGTGGTGCTGGCCACCTCCCGCGACGACGTGGTGACGACGATGAAGTGGGCCACCGAGCACCGGGTGCCGGTCGTGCCGCGCGGCGGGGGCACCGGTCTGGCGGGCGCCTCCGTCGCCGGTGACGGCTCGGTCGTCCTGTCGCTGGCCAAGATGACCGCGATCAGGGAGCTCTCCCCCGCCGACGAGATCGCCGTGGTCGAGCCCGGCGTCATCACCGCCGACCTGGACAGGGCCGCCAGGGAGCACGGGCTCATGTACGCGCCCGACCCGTCGTCGTACGAGATCTCCACGATCGGCGGCAACCTGGCCACGAACGCGGGCGGGCTGCGGTGCGTGAAGTACGGCGTGACCAGGGACTCGGCGCTGGGCCTCGAGGTCGTGCTGGCCGACGGCCGCATCCTGAACACCGGCCGGCGCACGATGAAGGGCGTCACGGGCTACGACCTGACGGGGCTGTTCGTCGGCTCGGAGGGCACGCTGGGCGTGATCACCGCTGCCACCGTGCGTCTGCGCCGGGCGCCCGCCGCGCCGCCGGCCACGTTCGCGGCCGAGTTCGGCTCGCTCCGGGACGCGGGCGCCGCCGTCTCGGCGATCATGGCGGCGGGCTGCGAGCCGTCACTCATGGAGCTGCTCGACCGGGCCACCCTGGAGGCCTTCGACGACTGGCGCAACATCGGGCTGGAGCCGGCCACGCAGGCCATGCTGATCGGCCAGTCCGACGCCATGGACAGCCAGGGCGCGATCGAGCGCATGGAGCGGCTCTGCGTGGAGAACGGCGCCTCGTTCGTGGCGGTGTCCTCCAGCCCGCAGGAGGCCGAGGAGCTGATCGCGCTGCGCCGGCTGGCGTACCAGGCCAAGGAGCGGCTCGGGGCGTGCCTGGTGGAGGACGTGTGCGTGCCGCGGTCCGTACTGCCCGACATGATCAGCGCCATCGAGGCGACGGCCGCGCGGCACGACGTGAAGATCGCCACGGTCGCGCACGCCGGGGACGGGAACCTGCACCCGGTCTTCATCTTCGACCGCGGGACGGCGGAGCCGCCCGCGGAGGTGTGGGCGGCGGCGGACGAGATCTTCAAGCACGCGCTGGAGCTCGGCGGCACCCTGACCGGGGAGCACGGGGTGGGCCTGCTCAAGCGGCGCTGGCTGGGGCTGGAGTCCGGCCCGGTGGGCACGGAGATCCAGCAGGGCATCAAGGCGGTCTTCGACCCCCTGGGCATCCTCAACCCGGGCAAGGCGATCTGGCCGGACGCCTCCGGCACCTTGACCAACCCGTGATATTGGGGGCGGATGCCCGCACGACCTGCGGCGTAAGACGAACTAATGCCTGACATTCTCCGTCAAAACATGAAACTTCTGGCAGGTCCGGCAGACGCCCCAACCATCACGCTGGTAGCGTTTTGCCTCATCCATTGGGTTGTTATGGGGGTCCGACGTGAATCAGTTCCAGCCGCTGGCGGCGGACGATCCGCGGCGGCTGGGGACGTATGACATCGTCGCCCGGCTCGGCGAGGGCGGTCAGGGCGTTGTCTACCTGGGCAAGGGCGAGTCCGGCGACCAGGTAGCGGTCAAGCTGCTGCACCACGCCCTCGTGGCCGACGCCGACGCCAGGACCAGGTTCCTGCGCGAAGTGGCGGTGGCGCAGCGGGTGGCCAGGTTCTGCACCGCTCCGGTGCTCCACGCCGACCTGGAGGGCAGCCGGCCGTACATCGTGAGCGAGTTCGTCCCGGGGCCGTCGCTGCGTGAGCTCGTCATCAACGAGGGCCCGCGGCGGGGCGCGGCGCTCGAACGGCTCGCGATCAGCACCGCCACGGCGCTCGCGGCCATTCACCGCGCCGGGATCCTGCACCGGGACTTGAAGCCGGCCAACGTGCTCATGGGGCCCGAGGGTCCCGTGGTGATCGACTTCGGCATCGCCCGTGCCCTGGACTCCCCTGGCGCCACGGCCACGGGGATGGCCATGGGCACGCCTTCGTACCTGGCGCCCGAGCAGCTCAGCGGGGCGGCGGTGTCGGAGGCGGCCGACGTGTTCGCGTGGGGCGTCACGATGGTGTTCGCCGCGACGGGCAAGCCCGCCTTCGGCGCCGACTCCATCCCCGTGGTGATGAACCGGATCCTGAACGAGGAGCCGGAGCTCGGGGGGATGGAAGGCGTGCTGGCCGAACTGGTGGCCGCCTGCCTGTCGAAGGACCCGACGCAGCGGCCCAGCGCGGACGACCTCATCGTCCACCTCACCGGCCAGCCTGCTCCGAAGTCCGCCATCGAGCCGGTGACGGGCCAGCAACTCACCTCCATCGCCGGCGCCGGGGCTGCCATCGCCGGTGCCGGGGCCGCCGCGCAGGCCGCCGGCGCCCCTGGTGGGCAGGCCGGCCCGGAGAGCGGCAAGCCCGGGCCTGGCGGCGACCTCTATCCCGGCCCCTGGACCCAGCCGGCTCACCCCGCTGGCGGCCCTCTCCAGACCGGCCCGCAGCCCATGCCGCAGACGGGCGCGTACGGCCACCCGGCCGCAGCCGCACAGGGCGGTCCCGGGCAGGGCGGCCCCGCGCAGGGCGCTCCCGGGCAGGGCGGTCCTGCGCAGGGGGCCTCCCCCATGGGCGGAGTGCCGGCGGGCGGCCCGCAGGCGGGGATGCCCGGCAACGGCCCCATGCCCGGCGTGCCGGGTATGCCGCCCGGCCAGGCCCCGCAAGGCGCCACTCCCCACGGAGCCCCTCAGACGCCTCAGGGCGTCCCCCACGGCGCCATGCCGGGTGCGGCCGCCTCCGGCATGCCACCGCACGGCCCCGGCATGGCTCAGGGCCAGTCCCCCTTCCAGGGCGGAACCCCGAACGGACCGGCGAGGCCCGGCGGCCCGTCCCGCCCCGGTAACGGCGCGCCCACGAAGCAGCGCCGCACCATGATGCTCTCCCTGTCCGGGGCCGCGGTCGCCACCCTCCTCGTGGCCGGCGCCGTGGTGATCAACGCGAAGAGCGAAAAGGTCCCGGTGGTGGCCGTGGACAACTCCTCCAACAACACCAACGGCGACGGCCAGGGCGCGGGCCAGCCCGTCGACCCGCCGACCACGGCGCAGACCCCCGACCCGGCGGTCCCCACCGACACCGCCGCCCCGGTGCCCACCCTGGACGTCGAGCCCACCAAGACCAAGAAGGTCACCAAGCACCCCGAGAAGCCCATCTCCCAGGTCCCGGACCCGGTCACCCACGCTCCCACCACGCAGCCCACGACGGCCCAGCCGCCCAAGCACACGCCGACCCCGACGCAGACCAAGAAGAAGCGGTCGCAGACCATGGTCGACCCGGAAAGCGTGGATCAGGGGGGCCAGCCCGACGGGCAGCCGAGTTCCGGCCCCACGTCCACCGTCCGTCCTACCGGCGGGACCGGCAAGACGTACACCCCGCGCAAGCCCAACACGGCCAGTGCGACGGCCCTGTGCGGCGCCGGCTACAAGGTCGTCGACTCGCACGCCCTGGGCGCCAACGCCACGATCTACCTCCTCTACAACACCTCTGCGGGCAAGAACTGCGTGGTCACGATGTCGCGCATGATTTTCCCGGAAAGGGTGCAGATGAACGCGATCCTCCAGGTGAAGGGCGGTTCCAGCGCCAGCGCTCCGGGCAAGGTCCCCGCCAACGCGGGCCCGGTCCGCCTGCCTGCGAAGCAGAAGTGCGTGATCTGGGGCGGCTCCTGGGCGGAGAAGTCCTGGAAGTCCGGTTGGAGCCACTGCTCCTGACCAACGACGTACGCGCGAACGGGCCCCTGTTACGGGGCCTTTCGTGCGTTAGCGTGTTGACGTGATCAGGAGCAGGCTCGACCCTGAGGGCGCCGACTACCGCGGTCGGCGCGAATCCATGCTCGCCAAGCTGAACGAGCTCGACGCCGAGCAGGCCAAGGCGGTGGCCGGGGGCGGCGAGAAGTACGTCGAGCGGCATCGCAGGCGCGGCAAGCTGCTGGCCAGGGAGCGCATCGAGCTGCTGGTCGATCCCGACTCCCCGTTCCTGGAGCTGTCGCCGCTGGCCGCCTGGGGCAGCGAGTTCCCCGTGGGGGCCGGCATGGTGTCGGGGATCGGGGTGATCGAGGGGGTCGAGTGTGTGATCACGGCCAACGACCCCACGGTGCGCGGTGGCGCCTCCAATCCGTGGACGCTGAAGAAGTCACTGCGCGCGGCGGACATCGCGCTGCAGAACCGGCTCCCGTACGTGAACCTGGTCGAGAGCGGCGGTGCGGACCTGCCGACGCAGAAGGAGATCTTCATCCCGGGTGGGCGGATATTTCGGGGCCTGACCCGGTTGTCGGCCGCGGGCGTTCCGACCATCGCGCTCGTGTTCGGGAACTCCACGGCAGGCGGCGCGTACGTGCCCGGAATGAGCGACTACGTGGTGATGGTGCGGGACCGAGCAAAAGTGTTCCTCGGCGGTCCGCCCCTGGTGAAGATGGCCACCGGGGAGGAGTCGGACGACGAGTCGCTGGGCGGCGCCGAGATGCACGCCAGGATCAGTGGCCTGGCCGACTACCTGGCCCAGGACGAGCACGACGCGCTGCGGATCGGACGGCAGATCGTACGTTCGCTCAACTGGGCGAAGCAGGGCGTCACCCCGCAGCCGGCGCGCGAGCCGAGATACCCGGCCGACGAGTTGCTGGGGATCGCCCCCGAAGACCTGAAGGTGCCGTTCGACCCCCGCGAGGTGATCGCGCGGGTGGTGGACGGGAGCGAGTTCGAGGAGTTCAAGCCGCTGTACGGCGCCTCGCTGGTGACCGGCTGGGCGCGCGTCCACGGCTACCCGGTGGGCGTGCTGGCCAACGCGCGCGGCGTGCTGTTCAGCGAGGAGTCGCAGAAGGCGACCCAGTTCATCCAGCTCGCGAACCAGTCGCGCACTCCGCTCCTCTTCCTCCAGAACACGACCGGTTACATGGTCGGCAAGGACTACGAGCAGGGCGGCATCATCAAGCACGGCGCCATGATGATCAACGCCGTCTCCAACTCGACCGTGCCCCACATCACCATCGTCATGGGCGCCTCGTACGGCGCGGGGAACTACGGCATGTGCGGGCGCGCGTACGAGCCCCGCTTCCTGTTCAGCTGGCCGAGCGCCAAGTCGGCGGTGATGGGGCCCGCGCAGCTCGCCGGGGTGCTGTCGATCGTGGGGAGGGCGTCGGCGCAGGCCAAGGGGCAGGTGTACGACGAGGAGGCGGACGCGGCGATGCGCGCGATGGTGGAGGCCCAGATCGAGGCGGAGTCGCTGCCGTTCTTCCTGTCGGGCCGCCTGTACGACGACGGGGTCATCGACCCGCGCGACACGCGTACCGTGCTGGGCATGTGCCTGTCGGCGGTCAACAGCGCGCCGGTGCCGGAGCCGGCCGGATTCGGGGTGTTCCGGCCGTGATCACCCGTCTGCTGGTCGCCAACCGGGGCGAGATCGCCCGCCGGGTCTTCCGTACCTGCGGGTCGCTCGGCATCTCCACGGTCGCCGTCTTCTCCGACCCCGACGCGGACGCGCCGCACGTGGCCGAGGCCGATCTGGCGGTACGGCTGCCCGGCGCCCGCCCGTCCGACACGTACCTGGACATCGGACGCATCCTGCATGCCTGCCGCGCCACCGGTGCGGATGCCGTGCATCCCGGATATGGCTTCCTGTCCGAGAACGCGGACTTCGCGCGGGCCGTGCTGGAGGCAGGGCTGGTGTGGGTCGGCCCGCCGCCGGAGGCCATCGCCGCCATGGGGTCCAAGGTCGAGGCGAAGCGGCTGATGGCGGAGGCGGGGGTGCCCGTGCTTCCTTCGCTCGATCCGGCGGCACCAGGGGAGTTCCCGGTGCTGGTGAAGGCGTCCGCGGGCGGGGGCGGGCGCGGCATGCGGATCGTGCGTGAGCCCGGGGAGCTGGCCCTGGAGGTGGAGTCGGCGCGCAGGGAGTCGGCGGCGGCGTTCGGGGACGGGACCGTGTTCGTGGAGCCGCTGCTGGAGGCGGCCAGGCACGTCGAGGTGCAGGTGCTGGCCGACCGGCACGGCACCGTGTGGACGCTGGGCGAGCGGGAGTGCAGCGTGCAGCGGCGGCACCAGAAGATCGTCGAGGAGTGCCCCTCGCCCGGGATCACGGCCGAGCTGCGGGAGCGGCTGTGCGAGGCGGCGGTCAGGGCCGCGCGGAAGATCGGCTATGTCGGGGCCGGGACGGTGGAGTTCCTGGTCAAGGGCGATCGGGTGGCGTTCCTGGAGATGAACACCCGGCTCCAGGTCGAGCATCCGGTCACCGAGCTGGTCCACGGCGTCGATCTCGTCCGGCTGCAGCTCGAGGTGGCCGAAGGGGCGCCGCTCCCGGCGGCGCCGCCCGAGCCTGCCGGGCATGCGGTCGAGGTGCGGCTTTACGCGGAGGACGGGGACTATCTGCCGCAGAGCGGGGTGTTGCGGCGGTTCGAGGTCTCCGGGGATGTGCGGGTGGACTCCGGGGTGGAGTCAGGGTCGGTGATCTCGCCGTACTACGACCCGATGCTGGCGAAGATCATCGGGTACGCGTCGACGCGGGCCGAGGCGGTGCGGAAGCTGGTCACGGCGCTGCGGCGGGCGAGGCTCCACGGGGTTGCGACCAATCGCGATTTACTGGTGGACATCCTGATGAGTCCGGCGTTCGCGGCGGGCGACACCCACACCGGCTTCCTCGCCCCGGACGGCCCGCTCCGCGGCGCCGCGCCGCGGCAGGAGGCCGGCGAGCTGCCGGTGCTGGCCGCCGCCCTCGCCATGGCCGCCGCCAACCGCCGCCGGGCGAAGGTGCTGCCGGGCCTGCCGAGCGGCTGGCGCAACGTACGCTCCCAGTCCCGCCGCGCCCGCTTCGAGGAGGCCGAGGTCGTCTACGATCCGCTGCCCGACGGCGTCACCGTGGTCGGCGCGGAGCCGCAGGAGGTGGTCCTGGAGCAGGACGGCGTCCGGCAGAGCTTCCAGGTGGCCCAGTACGACGAGGACGGCAAGATCTACGTCGACCACGCCGGCGGTTGCGCCGAGCTGACCCCGCTCCCCCGCCTCCCCGAGCCGGTCGAGCACGTGGCGCCCGGATCCCTGCTCGCCCCCATGCCGGGCAGCGTGCTGCGGGTCGAGGTGGAGGCCGGCGACCGGGTGGTGAAGGGGCAGGCGGTGCTGGTGCTCGAGGCGATGAAGATGGAGCATCGGATCGCGGCGCCCTCCGGCGGAGTGGTGTCCGGCGTACACGTCGAAAAGGGCCAGCAGGTCGACGCGGGTGCGGTGCTGGCGATCATTCAGGAGGAGACTTCATGACGAGCCTGGTGCACAAGGACCTGGCGAAGGGCGTCGCGACCATCACGCTGGACTCGCCGCCCAACCGCAACGCCCTGTCCGTACGGCTCCTCGCCGAACTGTCGGAGCGGCTGCACTGGGCGCTGGCCGAGCCGGAGGCCAGGGTGATCGTGCTGACCGGCACGGGGCACGTGTTCTGCTCGGGCGCGGACATCAAGGAGCAGAAGGCTTCCGGCGCGCCGGTGACGGCGTCGTTCCCGGAGATCCTCACCCTGATCTGGGAGAGCCCGAAGCCGGTCATCTGCCGGCTCAACGGCACCGCGCGGGCGGGCGGTCTTGGACTGGTGACGGCGTGCGACTTCGCGATCGCGCCGCTGACGGCGTCGTTCGCGTTCTCCGAGGTACGGCTCGGGGTCGTGCCCGCCATGATCTCGGTGCCGGTGCTGCGCAGGGTCGAGCCCAGGGCGGCGGCCGAGTACTTCCTGACCGGCGAGGTGTTCGACGCCGCCCGCGCGGCGGAGATCGGGCTGCTCACGCGGGCCGTGCCGGAAGAGGAGCTGGACGCGACGGTCGCCCACTACGCGGACCTGCTGATCAAGGGTGGGCCGGAGGCGCTGGCCATCACGAAGCGGCTGGTCAGGGAGGTGCCGGGGATGTCGTTCGAGGAGGGGCTGCGGCGGATGACCGAGCTGTCCGCCGAGCGCTTCACTTCGCAGGAGGGGCAGGAGGGCATCGCCGCGTTCAAGGAGAAGCGGCCTCCCAAGTGGGCCGCCCTCTGATGACGCTGCGGGTCGCGAACTGCAGCGGTTTCTACGGCGACCGCCTCTCGGCCGCGCGCGAGATGGTCGAGGGCGGGCCGATCGACGTGCTGACCGGCGACTGGCTGGCCGAGCTGACCATGCTCATCCTGGCCGGCAACCGCCTCAAGGGGCGCCCGGGGTACGCGCCGACGTTCCTCCGTCAGCTGGAGGACGTGCTCGGCCCTTGCCTCGATAAGTCCATAAAAATCGTGACAAACGCTGGCGGCCTGGACCCGGCCGGCTGCGCCGAGGCCGTTCACGACCTGGCCACCCGCCTCGGCCTCTCCCCCACGATCGCCCACATAACGGGCGACGACCTCACCGGCCATCCCCTGGACCTGACCAACGCGGACACCGGCGAGCCCTTGGCCGCCACCCCGCTGACCGCGAACGCCTACCTCGGCGGCCGCCCCATCGCCGCCGCCCTGTCGGCGGGCGCGGACGTGGTCGTGACCGGCCGCGTGACGGACGCCGCCCTGGTGACGGGTCCTGGCATCTGGCGGTACGGGTGGGGGCCCGACGACCTCGACCCGCTGGCGGGCTCGGTGGTCGCGGGGCACATCATCGAGTGCGGCTGCCAGGCGACGGGCGGGAACTACGCGTTCTTCCAGGACGTACCGGATCTGGCGCACTGCGGCTTCCCGCTCGCGGAGCTGCGCGCGGACGGCTCCGCGGTGATCACCAAGCACCCGGGCACCGGCGGTCTGGTCTCGATCGGCACGGTGACGGCGCAGCTCGTGTACGAGCTGGGCAGCCCGCGCTACCTGGGCCCCGACGTGGTCGCCAGGTTCGACACGATCACGTTGTCGGACGACGGCCCCGACCGGGTCCTGGTCTCGGGCGTCCGCGGCGAGCCGCCGCCGGACACGCTGAAGGTGGCCGTCAACTACCTGGCGGGCTACCGGAACACGATGACCCTCGTGCTGACGGGCCTGGACGTGGAGGCCAAGGCCAGGACGGCGGAGGAGGCACTCTGGGCCCGCGTCCCCCGGGACTCCTTCGACGAGGTGGACGTGACGCTGACGGACTCGGGGCTGCTGCGGATCACCGTCATGGACGCCGACGAACGCCGGGTCGGCCGCGCCTTCTCCGCCGCCGTGGTGGAAACGGGGCTGGCCAGCTACCCGGGTTTCTACGGCCTCACGCCACCGGGCGACGCCTCGCCGTACGGGGTGTACTGGCCTGTGCTCGTGCCCGCCTCGGAGGTCCACCCGCGGATCTTCCTCAACGGCAAGGAACTGCCCCGACCCGCCCTCACCTCCGGCGACCGGCCCACCCGCGCGACGGCCGCCCCCATCACGCCCGGGACAGCGCGCGCCGCAGACGCGGGAAGCGACGCGCCCGACGCCCGCGCACAAGCCACCGGGGCGGAGAGCGGCCAAGGAGCCGAGGCGTGGGCAGCAGGCGGACGCCTGGGGACCGTGCGGGTGCCGCTGGGGCGGATCGCCGGGGCTCGCTCGGGAGACAAGGGCGGGAACGCCAATCTGGGCGTCTGGACGGACACGCAAGAGAGGTACGACTGGCTGGCGGCCCACCTGACGCCGGACACCCTCACAGGCCTCCTCCCGGCCCTCGCGCCCTACCGCGTCGACCGCTACGAGCTGCCCAACATCAAGGCGCTCAACTTCGTCATCCATGGCCTGCTGGGCAGGGGCGTGGCGGCCAGCCCGAGGATGGACCCCCAGGCGAAGGCCCTCGGCGAGGAGCTGCGGGCGAAAGAAGTCGACCTCCCCCAGCACCTACGCGGCTGACCGCCAGCCCAGCAGCCCCGCCCCGAGCAGCCCGGCCTCGGTCCCGAGCGACGACGTCACCACCTCCGGCGGCCGGCGGAACTCCAGCCGCCCCGCCAGCCGCTGCCGAAGCGGCACGAGCAGCGCGTCCCCGGCCAGCGACACACCGCCCCCGATGACGATCCGCGCGGGGTCGAGCAGCAGCGTGTACGTGGCCAGCGCCAGGGCGAGCGCGTCCATGGCCGACGACCAGACCTCCGCCGCCCGTTCGTCCCCCTCGGCGGCCCGCCGCACCACGTCCGGCGCCGTCCCCGAGCCGTAGCGCGCCGCGATGGCCCCGCCCGACGCGTATGCCGCCAGACATCCCCGCTGCCCGCACCCGCACGCCACGCCGTCGGGCCGGACCGGGATGTGCCCGATCTGCCCGGCCCATCCCCCGGCTCCCCCGTACAGCGAGCCAGACAGGACGACAGCACCCGCGATGCCCGTGCCGATGGGGAGGAACAGCACGTCGTCCCCGCCGGCCCCGTACGCCAATTCCGCCTCCCCCGCCGAGCGGACGTCGTGCCCGAGCGCCACCGGCAGGTCCACGTCCGTGAACGACGAGACGGGCACGTCCCGCCACCCGAAGGCCGCGGAGAAGACGGCGTGGGTGGGCGTGACCAGCCCGGGCACCGCCAGCCCCACGGCCACCGGGCGCAGCCCGGCCCGGGGCCGCGCCAGGTCGGCGACGAAGGCGGAGACGGCGGCGATCACCCGCTCGGTGCCACGGGGTGTGTCACGGCGCTCAATGTGCAGAATCGTCCCGTCTCGGGCGACAAGCCCGCCCTTGATGGTCGTGCCGCCTACATCAACCGCAACGACGCAATCCATCCGTCCATCGTCCCTTAAAGTCCCACTATGACCATCCGTCGCCTCACCCGACACGACCTGGACGACTGCGCCCGCCTGGCCAAGGACCGCGGCTGGCTGCCCGAGCGGCACAAGTGGCGCCTGTTGTTCGAGGTCGGCGAGCCGTACGGCATCGACGCCCCCGACGGCGACGGCCTGGCCGCCACGAACATCCTGACCCGCTACGGCGACGACCACGCCGTGATCAGCATGGTCCTCACGGCGTCGCGGTTCGCGAGGCAGGGCCTGGCCCGCAGGCTCATGGAGCACGTGCTGGAACAGGCCGGGCCCCGCACGGTCTCCCTCCACGCCACGGACAACGGCCGCCCGCTTTATGAGCAGCTCGGGTTCCGCGTGGTCGGCAGGGCCGCCAAGCACACGGGCGTCTTCGCAGGCGAGCCGTCCGGCAGAACCCGCCCCGCCACGGAGGCCGACCTCGACGAGATCCTGGCTCTGGACGCCGAGCTGTTCGGCACGGACCGGTCGGCGGTGCTGCGGCGGATGTTCGGGTTCGGGGTGCAGGTGCGGATCGCGGACGGCGGCTTCGGCCACTGCTGGCGCAACGACGACAACACCGTGATCGGCCCGGTCGTGGCGCGGGACGAGGAGACGGCGCGGGCGCTGATCGGCGACCTGGCGCTGCACGCGGGCGGCGAGGTGCGGATGGACTTCGACCTGGCCATGGACGGCATGGTCAGGTGGGCGGCCGAGCACGGCGTCGGCGACCCGTGGCCGGTCTCGAAGATGGTGCGCGGCGGCGACCTGCCCGGCGAGCGCGCCTGCCAGTTCCTCCCGTTCATGCAAGCCCTCGGCTGACGCCCCGCCCGGTCACGGCGCGGCCCATGGAGTGGCGGCCCCACGGGTGGAGGCGCCAGGCGGGGGCTGCCGCCAACGACGCAGCCGCCGGACACGCGAGGCACGAGCACGCAAGGCACGAGCACGCAGGGCCCGAAGTGCCACCGCGGACACGTGACAGGGCTGCCGGGCATGCAGTGCGGCGGCGGGGGCGGTGGGTTGACCATTGGTGTGGCGCTCTCGTAAGGTCGGCAACCCGAACAAGGTTCTGTCGAAGGGCGGGTCATGACCACCACCCACATCGACGTCACCACCATCGACTTCGCCGCACTCGGCACGTGGATGGACGCCCAGGGACTGCCCGGCGGCCCGATCACGGGTGAGGCGCCGGTGCTGGGCGGTACGCAGAACGTCATGGTCCGCTTCGAGCGCGGCGGTCGCCCGTACATCCTGCGCAGACCGCCCATGCACGCCCGCCGCAAGAGCAACGAGGTGCTGCGCCGCGAGGCGCGGGTGCTGGCGGCGCTGCGGGACACGCCCGTCCCCGCGCCCAGGCTGGTGGCCGCGCAGACCGCGCAGGAGCCGGTGTTCTACCTGATGGAGCCGGTCGACGGGTTCAGCCCTTCGACCGGGCTCCCGGAGCCGCACGCGTCCGACCCGGCGATCAGGCACCGCATGGGGCTGGAGGCCGCCGCCGCGCTGGCCGAGCTGGGGCGGGTCGATCCGGGGGTGCTGCCGGGGTTCGGCAGGCCGGAGGGGTTCCTGGAGCGGCAGGTGCCGCGCTGGCTCAAGGAGCTCGACTCGTACGGCGAGCTCGACGGCTATCCGGGGCCCGACATTCCGGGTCTGTCCGAGACGGCCGACTGGCTCGCGCGCCATCTCCCCCGTACGTTCACGCCGGGCATCATGCACGGCGACTATCACTTCGCGAACCTGATGTTCGCCTGCGACGGCCCCCGCGTCGCCGCGATCGTGGACTGGGAGATGTGCACGATCGGCGACCCGCTGGTCGACCTCGGCTGGCTGCTGGCCACCTGGCCGAGCAACAACGGCCACGTCCCCGGGCTACCGGAGCCGCGCGAGCTGATCGCGTACTACGCGGCGCTGTCCGAGCGTGACATGTCGGCCATCGACTGGTACGCGGTCATGGCCTGCTTCAAGCTCGGCATCGTCCTCGAGGGCACGCACGCGCGGGCCTTCGCGGGAAAGGCGCCCAAGGACATAGGGGACACACTCCACGCAACCACCCTGGAGCTGTTTGAACGGGCACGGGAGTTCATGGACGGGATTCTCAGCTGATTTCCGGAAAAACGATCACCTACTCTCCCCCGAGCCGTACAATTGCGCGCAATTGCACCTGATCATCGGGGAAGGATCGTCATGCGCATGCGGTTCCTCGGCTCCACCTCGGAGGCGGGCGCCTGCCCCACCCTGTACGAGACCGACCGCGGCACCATCGTCGTGCAGGGTCTGCAGGTCACCGACGCCGAGGCGCTCGCGGACCTCCGGGACGTGCTCGACGGCGAGGTCGCGGTCGAGGTCCCACGCGAGCTCATCACCGAGATCGCCCGCCGGGTCCTGCCTGACGGCACGGCAACCGCTTTCCCAAGCAGTGAGGGAACACCGTCGGCAACCGGTTGATCACATTTCCCCTTGGCTCTGGCATGATCGATACGGACCGGGCTAGCCTCTTGCGGCGTGACGTCGTTTCAGCAGGCGCGCGTCGACCTGGGCAGCCAATTACGCCAGCTGCGTGAGGCCGCACAGCTGTCCGGCAAGGAGCTGGCGCAGCGGCTGCGCTGGCAGCCGTCCAAGGTCTCCCGGCTGGAGAACGCCCGCCAGACCGCCACCGAGGATGACGTGGTCGTGTGGGCGAAGGCCGTGCGCGCCTCGCCCGACACGACGGACGAGCTGATCCGGCAGGCCATCGCGCTGCTGGAGCGGCACGACGACTGGAAGCAGCGCCACCGCAGCGGCTTGGCCGCCATCCAGGAGGACATCCGCGACCTGGAGTCGCGGACGAAGCTGTTCAGGGTGTTCGAGCCGGGCATCATCGTGGGCCTGCTGCAGACCTCCGAATACGCCAGGCACGTGTTCCGCAAGGTCAAGCGCCTCTACAGCGCCGCCGACCAGATCGACGCCGCGGTGCGGGTGCGGATGCAGCGCCAGGAGATCCTCTACGACCGGACGCGGACGTTCAGGTTCGTGGTGACGGAGGCGGCGCTGCGCACCGCCCTCGCGCCACCCGAGGTGATGCGCGGCCAGCTGGACCGATTACTCGCCGTCAGTACGCTGCCGAACGTGGAGTTCGGCGTGATCCCCTTCTGCTCCGAGCTGCCGTCCAGCCCGATCAACGGCTTCTGGATCTACAACGAGGCAATGGTCTCGGTCGCCACCATGACGAAGGACCTGGTCCTTCGCGAACCGGATGACATCGCCTTCTACGTACGGGCCTTCGACGACTACGCGAAGGTGGCGGAGCTCGAGGAAGCCGGACGGGCCATCATCCTCAGAATTCTTCACGAATACCGCAAACAAACATCACATTAACCACAGCAATTGCTTGCCTCCTCCCCCAAGATCGTGCAATTCTGTCGCGAGACGTTGCGGAGGTGACGCATGATGCTTGATACCGCGCTCTGCCTCGAGCGGTTCGCCTGGCACGCGGGTCGTCACGCTGACCTGTCGGTCCAGAGCCTCGCCTTGTCGAGCGACCCGGCATATGTGTCGGTCCGCAACCGCTTCTCGGCCACCCTCGCGGAGACGGTGACGTGCTCCGACGAGGGCGCGTACATCACCTCGTGGGGCTACCGCCTCGGCACGGCGCAGGACGTCGAGTCCGCCGCCGCCCGCCTCGCCTTCCTCCTCGCCGCCCTCCCCGCCTGACCGGCGTCTGCGCGCGAGCCCGCTCCGCGCCACCCACACGATGGCACCCTGACGCCCAGCCCGCCCCGTCTCCGGGTCGCGGGCGAGCTCAGGCGGCAGGTGCGCGCCGGCCCACGGTGGCAAGTCCCCGAGCCGGGCGACCGTGGGTCAGCAGCCCGCCTTGTAGAGGACCTTCTGCACCTCCGGCTGGTCCACGTTCTGGGTGGTGACGATGGTGGCGTCCGTGGGGATCGACGGAGTGACCTGCTGCCCCTTGACGGCGGCCACGGCCTGCTCCACGCCCTTGGCGCCGATGTCGCCGGGCAATTGCGCGATGAGCGCCTGCACGACGCCGTCCTTCAGCTGCTTGACCTGAGCGGGACCGGCGTCGAACCGTTCCTAAGGACTGAGCATGAGTTGCGCATGCTCGGCCGAATGCTCCGAACGGTGTTGAGCGTTCTGGTCGCCCGCGTTCGCGCCGCGTCCGGGCGGCACGGATCGTGTCCGTGGTCCGGGGATGCGGGGGCGGGGTCCCTCACGCCCGCGGACTTGCGTTCCGGCCTGGATGGTCCGATGCCCCTGCTCATCGCTCTGGTGGGCAGGGGGCGGTGCCGTCCGACGCCGGATCGGGTGCCCTTGGGCGCGTCTGCCGATCGCCACGGCGGCTGCGTCGTGGCGCGTGGTCGTGCGAGTCTTTGTGGTGAGGGGCTTTTGCCAGTGCTGGGCGCCCCACTTGGAGGTGTAGGCCGGGTCGGCGGCGATGATCGCGATCCCGGTGGCGTCGGCCATCGAGGTCAGCCGGGCGCGCAACTTGCTGGTGGGCATGCCGGAGATGAGCTTTCGGAAGCGTTTGCGGCGGCCGTGCTTCTCCCGGCTCTTCTCTGCCTGAAAGTCGAGGTCTTCGATGGCGATGGCCTTCACCCCGCAGGTGCGTGCCCAGTGCAGCAGCCGGGTCAGGGCGTGGCGAACCTGGGCGTCACGATGCTCGGCGTTCCCGGACAGGTCGTAGGAGAAGCGGCGGGGGTTGCCGATCGGGTTGCCGTGCACATCCAGGCGCCAGGCGGCCAGGTGGTCGGCGTTGGTGTCCACCCCGATCACCCCCGCGGCGAGCGCAGCGGCCATCGGCGCGGTGGGGGCGGCAGGGCGTTGCCAGGAGGCGGTGATGTACCAGCGTCCCCGCGCCGCCTCCAGATGGATGCGGTAGGCCACCGCCCGGTTGGCCTCGATCCGATCGGCCCATTCGGTGCCCCGGTGGGCGAAGGCCACCCGGCAGGCTAGCACGTAGCGGCCGTGTGGCGCGTTGGCCAGGTGCGCCAGCGGGACGGGCAGCTTGATCGACACTTGGCCGTCAGGGGTGATGCGGATGGTCTCGTTTCCGTAGCGTTTGCCGGACTCGCCGTCGGCGGCCAGGAACCAGCGTGCGGCCTCCCACCGCTGCCGCCATCCGTCCTGGGTGAGCTCGGTGGCGTCCAGGTGGTGCCGGGCGCGGGCGAGTCGTTTGCCGCCCCGCACCACACGGACCCGCCCGGCTCGGTGATCGGCCCGCAGCCGCTTCAGCCGGTCGCGCAGCACGCCCAGGCGACGGGACTTGGCGAACCACTCCAGCCGGGAGCGGTAACCGCCCGGCTCCTTGCCGGTGCCCTTCTTCCCAACGGGCAACGACAGCCGGCGCGTGATCGTGGCGATGGCAGCGGCAAGGCCGCGGATATGGTCGGCCTGGCAGCGGCGAGCCAGCGCCCACTGATCGTGGGACGCTCTGGTGATGGCCCCTGCCCAGCGTGCCGACGACTGCTCGGTCAACTCGCGCTTGCGGGCCGCCCACGTGGCAGCGCAGTGCCCCAGCCCGTCGGCGCATCGGGTTTTCAGGTCGGCGGAGGCCAGCGCGCCCAGATGCGCACCGACCAGGCGCAACACCTCGTCATCCTCAGGTGTGAGGTGCTTGAGCCGATCGCGGACGGCGACACCAGACGGGCCAGGCACCACGAAGGCTGGGGCGATCGCGCGCAGCTCAGTCATGCTGGAGGGCCTCCGGCGCGATGCCGGCGCGGTCCATGGCCGATCGGCGAGGGCTCCATGCGGACGGCACATGTGGATCGCAGCCGGACAGGCACGTTGGCATGACTGGCACTCACTCCTCCCGGCCTTTTACGCTGCGTGGCCGCAACGATACCAAGAGTTGACTCTGTCAGGCAGAACATATGCGCGATAAGCCTCGGAGAAATGCGCAACGCAGCCCCACGGTCTGGAGGCGACGACGGAATTCACGATCGGCGTCTGCAGCGTCGGGTCGAACTGCTGCGGCCCCTGGACGTCCAGCGCCACACTCGGCTCCTTGGCCTTGGCCTTCGCGCCGGAGGCAATGATCTCGTAGAACTCCTCTCCCGCCAGTCCCTCCACGAAAGTCACCCTGATCTGTCCGACCCGCCGGACAGCGCGGAGACCGGCGCGGTCTGGGACGCGAGCCGCACGCCGAGCCGCTCGCAGGCTTCGCGCGTGGCGCGGCGCATGGCCGCGTTGTCCAGCACGCCGAGCCGGCCGAGCAGGCCGGTCTTGAGCCGTTCCCTGCCGAGGAAGAAGTTGGCGGCGGAACTGAGGTCGGCGCAGAGGGCGAGGTCCTGGTAGACGGTCTCGATCCCGGCGCTCCTGGCCTCCTCGACCGACCCGAACGCCACCGGCTCGCCGTCGATCTCGATCGTCCCCGAGTCCGGCCGTTCGACGCCGGAGAGGATCTTTGCCAGCGTGGACTTGCCCGCGCCGTTGTCGCCGATCAGCGCGACCACCTCGCCGGGCCCCAGGGTGAAGTCCGCGCCGCGCAACGCCTCGACGTGGCCGTAGCTCTTCACGATCCCGCGGGCGGCGATCAACGGTACGGCCATAAGAACATCAATAATGCGATTGACACCGTTGTCAAGGCGCACATTTCACGGCACCCGTGACACCGCCGCGAGATCGCGGTAGGCGTCCCACAGCTCGCCCAGGAACAGCCGCCCGAACCTGCCCAGCGCGGCCGGCCCGTCCGGCCCCCAGGTGCGGAACGTCGTGAGCTGGTGCATGAAGTCCGGCAGGTGGATCCTGATGACGCCCGCGGCGACCACCTCGGCCCCCGCGTCGCCCGCCGGGGCGGTGTGCCCGCGCAGGATCCGGACGTACAGGGTCGAGGTGTCGCGCCACACGTCGGCTCCGGGGTCGTCGTGCACGTCCTTGTGCCCGGTGAGCGTGAACGCGGCGCCGCCGTCCCCGGTGAAGTGGAGCCGGTAGAGCATGCGCCGCCGCGACGGGTCCTCGCCCGGCACGAAGAGGTTGAACCACCCGGCCCGCACCGGCAGGCGGCCGCCGCCGAGCACGGGGCAGCTCACCCACCCGGCCGCGGACGCCTCGTGCCCGGCGTCCGCCGCGAACCGTTCGACGTCGTCGGCGGTGATGGTCAGGTGGACCGCCAGCCGGTGCTCGTTCGCGCGCCCCAGCCGCTCGCCCTCGTCCGGGTCGGCGGAGCCGGGCATGACGTGGCCGCGCATCTCCTCGGTGAAGCTCAGGCCCGTCGCCTCTCGCCCGGCTCCGGCCGCCACGAACGCCGGCGAGGTCTCCAGGACCCGCTCGCAGGCCCGGTCCGAGAGCGCGGCGATGGTGAGCGCGGGATTGACGCCGACCGGGCCTGGCACGCACGCGCCGTCGAGGACGTACAGGCCCGGATGGCCGAACACCTCGCCGTACTCGTCGACGACGCCCTCGCCGGGGTGCCGTCCCATCGGGGCGCCGCCGAGCGGATGCACCGTGATCACCCTGCGGGCCAGCCAGAGCGGGCTGTCGTGGTAGCCGGCCTTCAGGAGCCGGGCCATGTCCCGCATGACCGAGCGCATCGCCGTGAAGTACGGCATGGACGTGCTCGTCGTCCAGTCGACGTCGAGATAGCCGCGGCGCAGGCGCATGACGCCGTCGGGAACGTCGCGGCCCATGCCGAGCAGGCCCAGCGACCCGTCTGACAGGCGCCCGTCGCCGAGCAGCGCGGCCAGTTCGGCGTTGATGCGGGTCTGCGGCGAGCGGCTCAGGGCGGCCGCGAGCCTGCCCAGCGCGAACATGCCGGCCCTCCTGGCCACGCCGCGCACCCCGGCGAACTCCGCCAGCCATTCGACGAAGGGCGGGTAACCCGCGTCCTCGACCAGGAATCCCCGGCGGCTCCCAGACCCTGTGTCGGCCGCGTCCGGCACCCGGATGGCGCTGGTGATCACCGGCCCGCGGCTGCTCTCCAGCGAGCGGTGACCGCCCGCGCCGTCCCGGGCGCGCGTGAGCATGGTGAGCAGGTCGCCGTTGCCGCTGAAGCGGGTGCCGAGCATGGGGCTCAGGCCGGGAAACTCCGCCCTGCAGGTCAGCAGCAGGTACGTCGTGCCGAGCGCGCCCGCGGCCAGCACGAGCCGATCGCAGCTGATCGTGCGCTGGGGCAACCGCCGGGTGCGGACCCGCCGCCGTTCCTCGCGCGGTTCGTGCACGACGTAGCTCACGGCGTAGCCGCCGCGCGGGGCGGGAGCCAGCCACCGCACCTCATGCAGGGTGCGGATGTCGGCGCCGGCGTGCCGGGCGGCCGACAGGTAGGTGTGGTCGAGGGAGTTCTTCGCGCCGTCGTTGCAGCCGAGATCGCACTCGCCGCGCAGCCTGCACGTCGTGCGCGGCAGTCCGTGCAGGTTGCCGTACTCCGGGTCCGGGATGGGCAGGCCGGGAACGGGACGGGCGCCGGGCTCCGGAGCGAAGGCGACGGCCAGCGGCGGCAGCTCCCACTCCAGCCCCAGCCGCGCGGCCGTCTCGCGCATGGCGAGGGCCTTGGCCGTCGTGTCGTACGGCGGCACGTCCAGGGGGTAGCGCTGGGGCCGCAGCATCCGCTCCACCGCGTCGTAGTGCGGGTCGAGGTCGGCCCTGGTCACGGGCCAGTGCTCGTGGCCGCCGCCGGGCAGCGGGCTCTCCCGGACGAACCACCGCTCCGGCTTGCGCAGCAGCACATTGGCGTAGATGAGGGAGCCGCCGCCGAGCCCGCTGGAGACGGCCGCCGCGAGCCCGCGGAAGCTCCACAGGTCGAACAGGCCGTACATGCCCTCGCTCGGGTCCCACAGGTTGCGTGCCATCGCGGCGGGCGCGCGCGGGAACGAGCCCGGCGGATACGGCCGGCCGCGCTCCAGCACGACCACCCGCAGCCCGGCCGCCGCGAACCGGTAGGCCGCCACGGCGCCGCCGAACCCCGAGCCCACGACGACGACGTCAGCGTGCTCGCCGGCTGGGCGTCTCGCCTGCTGAGAGCGCATATCTCCCCCTCGCCCTTCCTGACCGGAAATGTGGGGGGAGGTAGACTCAAAGAGTAACCGACCGGTGAGCTGAGCACCGGGATCAGGAGTCCAGAGCAGGGTCGCGGCGGCAGGCCCGGATCGTGGCGATATGCATGGACGACCCGTTACACGTGAACGCCTCATACCCTTCACCGCCGGTGACGGCAAGAATCTGCGCCTCGTCAACGTGCGCGGGCCCGCCCCGCCGGCCAGGGCTCCGGTCCTGCTCGTGCACGGTGCGGGCGTGCGGTCCGGGGTGTTCCGGGCGCCGGTGCCGGTGAACGTCGTGGACGCGCTCGTCGCGCGGGGCTACGACGTCTGGCTGGAGGACTGGCGGGCGAGCATCGAGGTGCCGCCCAACCCGTGGACCCTGGACCAGGCGGCGAGGTACGACCACCCCGCCGCCGTGCGCAAGGTCGTCGAGGAGACCGGGGCGGACCACGTCAAGGCGATCATCCACTGCCAGGGCTCGACCTCGTTCATGATGTCCGCCTGCGCCGGCCTGGTGCCCCAGGTCGACACGATCATCACGAACGCGGTGTCGCTGCATCCGGTCGTCCCGCCCTGGTCGCGGGCCAAGCTCCGCTACGCCGTGCCGGTCGTCTCCAGGTTCCTGTCCTACCTCGATCCCTCCTGGGGGGACCAGCCGCCACCGGGCGCGGCCAGACTGATCACACGGCTGGTGAAGGCTTCCCACGCCGAGTGCGGGAACACGGTGTGCAAGCTGGTCAGCTTCACCTACGGCAGCGGGTTCCCCGCGCTGTGGCGGCACGAGAACCTCGGCGGCCACACGCACGACACGTGGATCCCGCGCGAGTTCGGCCCGGTGCCGCTGACCTTCTTCCGCCAGATGGACCAGTGCGTACGCCGCGGCCGCCTGGTCGCGTACGAGCACCTCGAGGGCCTGCCGGACGACTACACGGCGCAGGAGCCGCGTACCGACGCCCGGGTCGTCTTCCTGGCGGGCGAGCTGAACCGCTGCTTCCTTCCGGACAGCCAGCGCCTGTCCTACGACTTCTTCGCCCGCTTCGCCCCTGGCCGCCATGCCCTGCACGTCCTTCCCGGATACAGCCACCTGGACGTGTTCTTCGGCGAGCGCGCCCACCTCGACGTCTTTCCGCTGATCATCGAGGAGCTGGCCGGCACCCCGGCCCGGCACAGGGGGGAGCGATGACCTTCGCCGCAGGGCGCCGGCGCACGGCCGGCCGCTTCGCCAACGTGGACGGCATCCCGTTCCGCATGCCGGTGGGGACGCCGGGCAGCCCGGCGCTCCTCGCCGCCTACCCGATCGACCCGCGCGCCGCGCGTGAGGTGGTGCCGGAGGAGTTGCGCCCGCACCGGATCCGCGGCGCGGGGGTGCTGGTCATCGCGGTCGTGGACTACCAGGACACCCCGATCGGCAGCTACGTGGAGCTCTGTGCCGGCATCCTGTGCGCGCGGAGCGACCGGCCAGCGCCGCCTTTGCCGGCCGGCAAGGTCTTCGGCACCGGCGTCTACATCTGCGACATGCCGGTGAGCACCGAGATCTCGGTCAAGGGCGGCCTCGGCATCTGGGGCATGCCCAAGCGGCGCGCCTCCCTCGACTTCGTGGTGGGCGAATCGACGGTCAGCAGCCAGTACGACCTCGACGGGCAGATGGTCATGCGCGTGGACGTTCCGCGCCCGGCGCGGGCGTGGCTGCCGCTGCGCCTCACCGGCACCGGCTACGCGTCCTTCCGCGGGATGCTCGTGAAGTCGTCCGTCACGCTCCGCGGCCGGATGGGCGTCACGCGGGGAGCCGGCCCGGACAGCCGGCTCCTCATCGGCGACCACGAGCGGGCGGCGTGGCTGAAGCGGCTGGACGTGGGCGACCGGCCGTTCCTGACCGCCTTCATCCCCGCCTTGCGCGGGGTTCTCGACGACCACGTGGAGAGCTGGTTCCTCACCTCGGCCTCGCCTCTCCCGCCGCCCGGGGACGGCCTGGGGGCTGTGGTCGGCCTGGGGCTCGGGCAGGATCGGCTGCCGCCTCCCGACCGCGCCGGGAGCGACCGTCTCCTGGAGCCGCGCGAGCACGTCACGCAGATGCCGTAGCCGACCACTCACCGGGAGATCCGATGAAACGCCGCCCGATCCTCCGTACCGCCGCCCGCGTCACCGCGCCCGAGTCCACCCGCGCCGCCGTGCGTTACACCGGCGCCCGGGAACGGCCGGTCACCGGGGCGGGTTACCGCAGCTCGTGGTTCTGGACGGCCTACGACGCCGTGGCCGAACTGCTGGACCGTCGATTCGGCTGGGACCGGCTGCCCACCCCGCTCGGCCTGGCGGTCCTGGTGGGGGTCCGCAACCGGCTGCGCAAACGGAACCTGTACGACACCGGCCACCTGCCTGCCGCCGGCCCGCCGCCACCCGCTCCTGACCCCGCCGGCCATGACGTACGGCGGACCGCCGACGGCTCGTACAACGACGTGGACCACCCGGCCATGGGCATGGCCGGGACCCGGTTCGGGCGCAACGTCCCGCTCGACCACGCCTTCGCCGAGCCGCCCGAGCGGGTCATGACGCCGAACCCGCGCCTGGTCAGCCGGCGGCTCATGACGCGCACCCGCTTCCAGCCCGCAAGCTCCCTCAACGTCCTCGCCGCGGCCTGGCTGCAGTTCATGATCAGGGACTGGTTCAGCCATGGGCGCAGCCCGTCGGAGGACCCGTGGACCATCCCGCTGGAGCCGGGCGACGACTGGCCGGAACCCCTGCTGACGATCCCGCGGGTCCCGCCCGACCCGACTCGCCCGCCCGGGTACCAGGGACCCGCGACCTCGCTGAACACGCTCACCCACTGGTGGGACCTGTCACTCGTCTACGGCACCAGCGACGAGGAGCAGCGCGCCATCCGCACCGGGAACGGCGGCAAGATCCGGCCGCGCCCGTCGGGAGTGCGGGCGATGACGGGGGCCGAGGCCGACCCGGCCCGCGAACCGGGCTTCTGGCTCGGCCTGGTGATGCTGCAGGGGCTGTTCGAGCGCGAGCACAACGCCATCTGCGAACGGCTCCACGCCGAGTATCCGGCCTGGGGCGACGACGAGCTGTTCGAGCGCGCCAGGCTGATCAACGCCGCGCTGGTCGCCAAGATCCACACCGTCGAGTGGACACCCGCGGTCATCGGCCACCCGACGGCGGTGGTCGGCCTGCGGGCCAACTGGTGGGGCCTGGCCTCCGAGCGGCTCAACAGGGCAGTGGGCAGGATCAGCGGGAGTGAGGCGATCAGCGGCATCCCGGGTTCGCCGACCGACCACTTCGGGGTGCCGTACAGCCTCACCGAGGAGTTCACGGCCGTCTACCGGATGCATCCGCTGATGCCCGACGACTACAGCCTGCGCTCACTGCGCGATGACTCCGGCATCCGGCAGAGCACGTTGCGCGAGCTGTCCGGCCCCGCCGCGCTCCAGGTCGCCGCGGCCGTCCCGGCCGCCGACCTGCTGTACTCCTTCGGGACCGAGCACCCGGGCGCGATCGTCCTGCGGAACTTCCCGCGCATGCTGCAGGAGTTCGAACGCCCCGACGGCCGCCTGATGGACCTGGCGGCCACCGACCTGATCCGCTGCCGCGAACTGGGCGTGCCCCGCTACAGCGACTTCCGCGAACTGCTCCACCTGCCGCCGCCGAGCGGATTCGACACGCTCACGGACGATCCGGCGCTGGCGGCGGAGCTGCGGGAGGTGTACTCGGACCGGCTGGAGGACGTCGACCTGATCGTGGGCATGTTCGCCGAGAAGCGCCCGCGGGGGTTCGCCTTCAGCGACACGGCCTTCCGGGTCTTCGTCCTCATGGCCTCCAGGAGGCTCAACAGCGACCGGTTCTTCACCACCGACTACGCCGAGCGCGTCTACACCGGGGCCGGGCTGGACTGGATCGCGGACAGCAGCATGGCCTCCGTGCTCCTGCGCCACCACCCGGAGCTCCGCCCGGCCCTGCACCGCGTGGACAACGCCTTCGCCCCGTGGCGCCGGTCCCGCGGCGCGGCCTGACCGGCATGCTTGGCGGGGTGAGGCGTCGTCAAGGCGCCCCCGCCCCCGGTTACGCGGCGCAGTCGTAGAGACCGTCCTGACCTTCCACGGCCTTGCAGTTCTCCTGTACGTACGTGGTCACCTCCGTGTTGCCCCTGCCCGGGCCGCCGCGGTCGCCGCCCGACATGACGTAGCGGAGCTGTCCGGAGGAGACGAGCTCCTTCAGGCGGTCCACGGTCATGGCCGGGTCGCTGCCGGTGAAGCCGCCCATGGCGAGCACGGGCTTGCCGGTGGACAGGATGATCGGCGAGGCCTGCATGGAGCTGTTCACCGCGACCAGCCAGGTGGCCGCGCCCTGGTTCGCCAGGAGGTACTTCACCATGGAGTCGCTGACACCGCCGCCCATGAAGCCCGCCCGGCCGGTCCGTTCCGTCCCCGAACCCGTGTCCTGGCCGGGCGGCTGTCCCTGCCCATCAGGCTGTCCCTGCCCGCCGGGCATCTGGCCGGGCGGCATCTGACCTTCGGGGAACCGGCCGCCGGGGAACTCGCCGGCGGGGAACTGGCCGGGGCCGCCGCCCATCCGGCCGAAGCCCATCCGCCCCGCGTTCGGCCCGGCGGTCGGGTTCGACCCGTTCACCTGCGACTGCAACGGCGTGACGGCGAAAGCGGCAGGTCCGGCCAGCCCCGCGACCGCCGTGGCCGCCAGCGCGACGGCGGCGATCTTCACCGTGACCTGTGCCCGTACCCTGGCCAGCACCAGCACCGCCACGGCCGCCAATGTCGCCCCGAGCACGACCCAGGCCAGCCACGACACCCACTCGGGCGTGCGGCGCAGCACCACGAACGACCAGGCGCCCGTCACGGCCACCGCCAGCGGCAGCGCCCAGGCCCACACCCGTGACCGCCGGTACGCCTGCCACATGGCCACCCCGCCCATCCCGCACAGCGCGGCCACGGCAGGAGCCATCGCGGTCGTGTAGTACGGGTGGAAGGTCCCGCTGGAGAAGCTGAACACCATGTAGTGGACCACCAGCCAGCCGCCCCACACCAGCCAGGCGGCCCCGGACGGACCATCCGGCAGCCGCCGCACCCGCATGATCACGGCGAACGCCAGCGCCACCACGCAGAACGGCAGCAGCCAGGAGATCTGCCCCGCCATGATGTCGTTGAACAGCCGCCCGGCCCCGGACTCCCCGCCGAAACCGGCGCCCCCGCCACCGCGGCCCTGGCCCTCGCCGAAGACGCGGCCCAGGCCGTTGTAGCCGATCACCAGGTCCCAGACGGAGTTGTCCGTCGAGCCGCCGACGTACGGACGGGAGCCGGCGGGCAGGAGGTCGACGATCACCATCCACCAGGCGCTCGACACCAGCATGACGACGCCGGCCGCGAGCAGGTGCCCCACGCGCCTGGCCCACGACACACGGGCGCACACCAGGTACGCCAGCGCGAACGCCGGCACCACGAGGTACGCCTGCAGCATCTTGGTGTTGAAGGCCAGCCCCACGAAGAGCGCGCACACCAGCAACGACCGCAACCGTCCGGTACGCAGCGACTCCAGGCAGAACCAGGCCGCCAGCACCAGCAGCAGCACGAGGATCGTGTCGGGGTTGTTGTCCCGGTTGATCGCCACGGTGATCGGGGTGAACGTCATGACCACGGCCGCGACGAGAGCGGCGATGTGGGCGTACCGGCCTCGGGAGTAGGCCCCGGAGTAGGCGCGGCGTACGGCGGAATAGACCAGGCCGACGGCGGCCACCCCGGCCAGGGCCTGCGGGAGCAGCATGCTCCACGTGCCGTAGCCGAAGATCCGCGCGGACAGCCCCATCACCCACAGCGCCAGCGGCGGCTTGTCCACGGTGATGAACGACCCGGCGTCGAGCGCGCCGAAGAAGAAGGCCTTCCAGCTCTGGGTGCCGGAGAGGATGGCGGCGGCGTAGTACTGGTTGGCGTCGCCGCTCAACCCCCACGCGTAGAGGACGAACGCGACCGCGAGCACCCCCCAGAGCGCGGGCCGTGACCAGCGTGGATCCTCCGCGGCGCCCAGGAAGAGGCGGGCGGGCAGGCCGCGGCCCGCGGGCATCCGGTGCGCGGGCGGCGCGGCGGTGGCGGTCATCGGGCAGTCCTCCTCGGGTTGAAGACCCAGACGCGCAGCAGCAGAAAGCGTACGAGCGTGGCGGCGGCGTTCGCGATGATGACCGCGACCAGCTCGGCCCCGTGCGAGACCCCGGCAGGCAGGAGCGACAGGGTCCCGGAGGTGAGCACCAGCCCGACGAGGAAGGCGATCAGGCCCTCGAACTGGTGCCGCAACGCCCCGCCCGAACCCTTGACGCCGAACGTGAAGCGGCGGTTCGCGGCGGTGTTGGCCACCGCCGTGACCAGCAGCGCGATCGCGTTGGCCACCAGCGGCGAGACGATCTGCCGCAGCAGCGAGTACAGCGCGAGGTACGCCAGCGTGCTCACCACACCGACGATCGCGAACCTGGGCAGCTGCCTGGCCATCCCCTTCGGCAGCTCGGCCCGCTCGACCCGGGCGGGCACGGGGATGCGCGCCGCCCCCCACAGCGTCCTGCGCGCCACCCTGGCCAGACCGCGCAGGTCGTCGAGCGCGGTCTGAACGATGTCGACCCGGCTGTCCGGATCGTCCACCCAGTCCACGGGCACCTCGTGGATGCGCAGCCCGTGCCGCTCGGCGAGCAGCAGCAGCTCGGTGTCGAAGAACCACTGCTCGTCCTCCACGCCGGGCAGCAGCGCCTGCGCGATCTCCGTACGCACGGCCTTGAACCCGCACTGCGCGTCCGAGAAACCGGCGCCCATCACGGAGCGGAGCAGCAGGTTGTACGAGCGGGAGATGAACTCGCGCTTCGGCCCCCGCTCCACCCTCGACGCCCTGGCCAGGCGGGTGCCGATGGCCAGGTCGCTGTGGCCGGACAGCAGGGGCGCCACCAGCGGCAGGAACGCGTCCAGGTCCGTGGACAGGTCCACGTCCATGTAGCTGACGACGTCGGCCTCGCTCCGCGACCAGACCGTGCGCAGCGCCCGGCCGCGGCCCTTCTCGTCGAGGTGCACGGCCTGTACGTGCGCAAGCTCCCCCGCGAGCTCGGTCGCGATCTGCCAGGTGTTGTCGGTGCTGGCGTTGTCGGCGATCGTGATGCGGAAGCCGTAGGGGAAGTTCCTGGTGAGGTAGGTCTGCAGCCGGGTGATGCTCGCGCGGAGCGCCCGCTGCTCGTTGTAGACCGGGACGACCACCTCGACCAGGCGCGTCCTTACTGCTGTTGTCTCCATGCCCCCAAGCTCATGGGGCGGTCATTTAATGGGACTTATCCATTTCTGAGTTACGCATGAGAGTTCCCGGCAGCTCCATCGTCGCGATGGCTCCGCCACCCGGCGCGTTCGCGAGACGTACCTGTCCTCCGGTCTCCGCGACGGCCTGTGCCACGATCGCCAGCCCCAGCCCGGACCCGGGCAGGCCACGGGCGGACGGCGAGCGCCAGAAGCGCTCGAAGACGTGCGGCAGCTCCTCTTCCGGCAGCCCGGGGCCGTGGTCGCGCACGGTCAGCCCGCCGCCGCGCAGCCGCACCTCGACCTGGCCGCCGGGGCTGAACTTGGCGGCGTTGTCGATGAGGTTGAGCACGGCGCGTTCGAGCGAGGCGGCGCTGCCGACGACATACCAGGGGTCGAGCTCGGTGACCACCTCGGCGCCGCGCAGCCTGGCCCGCTCGACGGCCGCCGTCACGACCTCGTGGAAGGCCAGCTCGACGTGCGGCTCGTGCTCGGTGTCGCCGCGCGCGAGCTGGAGGAGGTCGGCGACGAGCGTGGACAGCTCGGCGAACTGGGCCTTGACGTTGACCAGCAGGCGTTTCTTGGCCTCGGGGTCGAGGCTGCGGCCTGTCTGCTCGCTGCGCAGGAGGAGGTCGATGTTGGTGCGCAGGGTGGTCAGGGGTGTTCGCAGCTCATGGCCGGCGTCGGCGACGAGCTGTTTCTGGCGTTCGCGGGATCCGGCCAGGGCTGAGGTCATGGCGTTGAAGGAGGAGGACAGGCGGGCGATCTCGTCGTTGCCCTCGACGGGGATGCGGGTGCCGAGGTCCTCGGTCTGCGCTATGTGCTCCACCGCCTTGGTGAGGCGGCCCACGGGGCGCAGGGCCGTGCGGGCGATGAGCAGCCCCGCGGTGCCCGCCCCGATCACGCCCAAGGCCGAGACCACGCCGAGCAGCAGCGCCACGTTGCGCAGGGTGTTCTGCAGGCGGCCGATCGGCCGGGCGTCCATGACAGCCATCCCCGGGCCGACCTGGGCGGTGACGATGCGCATGGGCGAGCCGTCCTCGGCCAGGCCGTTGTGGAAGTGCGGTCTGCCGCCTTGCGAGGCGATGTCAAGATCCTCCGGCGTGACCTTCAGCGCCACCCCCAAGTAGCAGGTGGGGCGGCCGTCACTGTAGATGATCTGCGTCGCCTGGGGCGGGCCGTAAGGTCCCGCGGGCTCGGGCTTGGGCCCGCAATTGTCCATGAGCCAGGGAAGGTCGCTCTTGTGCTTCAGCTCGAAGTCGATCTGGTCGTAGAGCTGCTTGCGCACGATCGTGAAGCACGCGCCCGCGCTGACCGCGATGGCCAGCGCGACGGCCACCGCGACCAGGAGTGTGAGGCGGGTGCGGAGGCTGCGCCAGATCACGGCGCGGCCCGCAGGACGTACCCCACCCCGCGCACCGTGTGGATCGCGCGGGGCTCACCCCCGGCCTCGGTCTTGCGCCGCAGGTACATCACGTAGACGTCGAGCGAGTTGGACGTCGGCTCGAAGTCGAACCCCCACACCTCGCTGAGGATCTGGTCCCTGGTCAGCACCTGGCGCGGATGCGACAGGAACAGCTCCATCAGCAGGTATTCGGTCCTCGTCAGGTCGAGCCTGCGCTCGCCCCGGGTGACCTCCCTGGTCGCCAGGTCCATGCGCAGGTCGCCGTAGGAGAGGGTGTCACCGCCGTCGGGGGCGGGCGCGTTCAGCGCGCCGCGCCGCAGC
This sequence comes from Nonomuraea sp. NPDC049400, assembly GCF_044466425.1. NCBI lineage: Bacteria > Bacillati > Actinomycetota > Actinomycetes > Streptosporangiales > Streptosporangiaceae > Nonomuraea > Nonomuraea sp. NPDC049400. The sequence continues at coordinate 60,850 of NZ_JBITMP010000001.1, read as the reverse complement.
AGCGCGCGGACGCGGGCCAGCAGCTCGTCCAGCTCGAACGGCTTGACCAGGTAGTCGTCGGCCCCCGCGTCGAGCCCGGACACCCGGTCGCCCACGGCGTCGCGGGCCGTGAGCATGAGGACCGGGATGTGGTTGCCCGACGCCCTCAGACGGCGGCACGCGGTCAGCCCGTCGAGCCTGGGCATCATGACGTCGAGCAGCACCGCGTCGTAGGTCTCCTGCGCCAGCGCGTCCAGTGCCGCCTGCCCGTCGTTGGCCGTGACGACCTTGTAGCCCTCGAACTCCAGGCTTGACTGCAACGCCTCGCGCAACGCGGGCTCATCGTCCACCACCAGCAACCGTGCAGGCTCACTCATGCGACAAACGCTAGAGGCTCATCATGAAAACCTGATAAACGCGCTCATCCTCGTTTCATGAGGATCACCACGTGACAGGCATGGCTTTGAGGCCGAAGATGGGGCTCTCGCTCTTGAGCGGCAGCTCCTCGTCCGGCACGGTGACCCGCAGGCCGGGGATGCGCTCGAACAGCGTGCGCAGCGCGATCTCGATCTCGGCCCTGGCCAGGTTCTGGCCCAGGCACTGGTGCACACCGTAGCCGAACGCCACGTGGTGGCGGGCCCCGCGCTCGATGTCGAACTCGTCCGGCCGTTCGAACGCCCGCTCGTCCCTGTTTGCGGAGGCGCCGAGCACGTAGATGCCCTCGCCCTTCCTGACGAGCTGCCCGCCGATCTCCTGGTCCTCGGTGGCCACCCGGTCGAACGCCACCCAGTCCACCACCGACTGGTAGCGCAGCAGCTCGTCCACCGCCATGGGCCACTTGTCTGGGTTCGCGCGCAGCTCGGTGAGCTGGTCAGGGTGGCGCATGAGCGTGAGCGCGGCGAGCGGGATCATGTTGGCGGTGGTCTCGTGGCCCGCGACGAGCAGCAGGAAGGTCACGCCCACGAGCTCGTCGTGGGTGAGCTGCCCGGACTCGATCAACCGCCCGAGCAGGTCGTCCTCGGGCTGCTGCTCGACCTTGGTGACCAGGTCGTCGAGGAAGTCCCTGATCTCCATCATCGCGCTGTGGGCCGCGTCCCGGTCCTCGGCGTTGGATAGCGCCTCCCGGGTGCGCGACTGGAAGAACTCGCGATCTTCGTACGGGACCCCGAGCAGCCGGCAGATGACCAGCGACGGCAGCGCCAGCCCGAACGCCTCCACCAGCTCCGCCTCGTCGCCCTTGGCCAGCATGTCGTCGATGAGCTCGTCGGTGATGCGCTGGATGGCGGGCCGCAGCTCCTTGATGCGCCGGACGGTGAACTCGGGGATGAGCAGCCGCCGGAACCTGCTGTGCTCCGGCGGGTCGAGGTCGATGAAGTGGCCGACCGCGAACTCCCGCATCGCGGCCTCCTCCTCCGGGGTCGGGGGCTCCGGCCTGAACGCCCGGTTGGGGTGGCCCGGGGTGGCCGGGTTGCCGCTGATGCCCGTGCCCGACAGGACCTGTTTGGCCTCGGCGAGCCTGGTCACCAGCCATACCTCGCCGCCGGGAAGCGAGCCTCGCACGAGCGGGGCCTGCTCGCGCATCCGCTCGTACTCGGGCGGAGGCGCGAACGGGCAGGTGCGCTGGAGGGGGAAGGTCTGAGCCATAGTCTTGCTCCCTACAAGCCGGATCGCATTGCTTACTTACGCGAAAGTAAGTGATCGCGAGACCGGTCGTCAAGCGATGGGAGCGGCATGGCAGGGCGGCGGACGGACACCAAGGAGCGGATCCAGCAGGTGGCGCTGGAGCTGTTCGCCGAGCGGGGATACGAGCAGACCACGCTGCAGGAGGTGGCGGAGCGGCTGGAGATCACCAGGCCGGCGCTCTACTACCACTTCCGCACCAAGGAGGCGATTCTGGAGAGCGTCCTGCAAGGCCTGGTCGAGTCGATCGAAGAGCTGGTGCGGTGGGGGCACGAGCAACCCAAGACCCTCGAGTCCAGGCGCGAGATCCTGCGGCGGATCGCCGAGCTGCTCGAGCACAAGTGGCAGGCCCTGTTCAAGTTCGCCCAGGTGAATCAGGGCGTGATACAGGGGATGCCCGCCGGCGAGCGGATGCAGGCCGAGATGATCAAGATGGTGTCCCTGCTGGAGGTGCCGGGCGCGAGCCCGGCACGGCAGTTCGAGGCGCGGCTGGCGGTGTTCGCGGTGATCATCGGCAGCGTGCCGTTCCTCTTCGACATGGACGTGCCGGAGTCGCAGCGGCCGTCCGTGGCCATGGAGGTGGCCCTGAAGCTGATCGCGGAGGATTAGCGCTTCAGCACCGACATGGCGGCGTTATGCCCGGCAATTCCGCTCACGCCGCCGCCCCTGCGGGCGCTCGCGCCGCACATCAGGATGCGCTCGTGCTCGGTCTCCACGCCCCATCTCTCGCCTTGTTCCGCATACGGCCAGCTCAGGTCGGTGTGGAAAATGTGGCCGCCCGGCAGCCCGGCCTCCCTTTCGAGGTCGACGGGGGTTTTGACCTCGGCGCACGGGGTGCCGTCGGGGGCCTTGAGCAGGCATTCCTCGATGGGCTCCGCCAGCACGGAGTTGATGGAGGCGAAGGTGGCCTTCAAGGCCATTTTCCTGGCTTCCTCTGGATTTTTCCGGAAAAGTCGGGCTGGCATGTGGAGGCCGAAGAGCGTCATCGTCTCGGCCCTGCCTCTGAGCTCGGGGCCGAGAATGGAGGGGTCGGTCAGCGAATGGCAATAGACCTCGGCCGGGGGCAATTCCGGAATTTCCCCTCGCACCGCCTGCTGATACGCCGTGTCGAGCTGGTCTCGCCCCTCGTTGATGTGGAACGTACCGCTGAAGGCCGCCCGGGGATCCACGGACTCGTCCTTCAGCCTGGGCAGCCTCGTCAGCACCATGTTGACCTTCAGCTGCGCGCCCTCGGGCACCGTCGCGGGCCGGCGCAGCACCCGGTCGAGCACGGCGGGCGGCAGGTTGACCAGCACGTGCCCGCCGTTCACGGTGTGCTCGCCGTCCCCGGCTGCGAACGTGACCTCGCCGGACGGCGAGATCCCGACGATCTCGGCCCCGGTCCTGATCTCGGCGCCCGCCTGCCTGGCCGCCGCCTCCAGCGCCCCCGAGACGGCGCCCATGCCGCCGACGGGGACGTTCCACTCGCCGGTGCCGTCGCCGATCACATGGTAGAGGAAGCACCGGTTGGCCAGCAGGTCGGTGGCGGGGTCGGCGAACGTGCCGATCAGCGCGTCGGTGAGCACGACGCCGCGCACGGTGTCGTCGCCGAACCGCTCGGCCACGGTCCGGCCGAGCGGCCGCCGGAACAGGTCACGCCACGCCTCGGGCCCGACGAGCCGCTCGACCTCGGCGGCGGCGGGGAGGGGTTCGAGCAGCGTGGGCGCCAGGGCCCGCGCCACACGCGCGGTCATGCCGTAGAAGTCCTGCCACGCCTTGTGGTCGGCCTCGCCGCCGGTGACGCGCGCGAACGAGGCCGCCGTCGCCCGCCCGTCCTCGTTGTCGACGAGCAGCCCGGTGTCGCCCTTGGGGGTGTACGAGGCGTAGCGGCGGCGGCGCAGCTCCAGATCGAGCCCGAGGTCGCGGACGATCTTGGACGGGAGCAGGCTGACCAGGTAGGAGTAGCGCGACAGCCGTACGTCGACGCCCGGGAACGCCCGCGCGGAGATCGCCAGGCCGCCCACGTGATCCTGACGCTCCAGGACCAGGACACTGCGCCCGGCCCCGGCCAGGTAAGCGGCCGCCACCAGCCCGTTGTGCCCGCCTCCGGCCACGATCACGTCATACGACCCCATCCACGCACAATACGACCCACCCCACACCACCCGTCAACGCCCACAATTGGACATTTCTCCCGGGCCTGCCGGCACCCTGCGCGACCCGCCCGCCACCCACGGTCGGGGCACGGGCGGGTCGCTGGCGTGCGCGACGCCGCTCGTGTGATCCTCAAATGGACGGGCGTCCGGCCAGAGCCGTAACCTGCTGCGTTCGGAACAAATCGCGTAAAATACGCCGTTCGCCCAAAGCACGCTGAACGACTAAAGGAGCACCAAACACACCATGCGCAGCACCCCCGACTCCGTTCTCCAGCCGTCAGACGAGGTCGCCGAGGCCCTGGCGAGTGGCGCACCCGTCGTGGCCCTGGAGTCCACGATCATCTCCCACGGGCTGCCGCAGCCGCGCAACCTCGAGGTGGCGCGCGAGCTGGAGGGGGTCGTACGGGCCGCGGGCGCCGTGCCGGCCACGATCGCCGTGCTGGACGGCGTACCCCGCATCGGCCTGAACGAGGTGGAGCTGGAGCGCATCGCCGGCGAGTCCGGGCTGCGCAAGCTGGGCCAGCGGGACCTGCCGGTGGCGGCGGCGCTCAAGGCCAGCGGCGCGACCACCGTGTCCGCCACGTCGTTCCTGGCGGCCCGCGCCGGCATCCGGGTCTTCGCCACCGGCGGGCTCGGCGGCGTGCACCGCGGGTGGACCGAGGACCAGGACGAGTCCGCCGACCTCGACACGCTGGCGCGCACCCGCATCACGGTCGTCTGCGCCGGCGTCAAGTCGATCCTCGACGTGCCCGCGACGCTCCAGCGTCTGGAGACGCGGGGCGTGACCGTGGCGGGATTCCGTACGGACACCTTCCCCGGCTTCTACCTGCACTCCTCCGGCCTGCCGATCGACTGGCGGATCGAGTCGCCCGACGAGGCGGCGGCGATCATGCGTGGCCAGGACGCGCTCGGCGGCCAGGAGACGGCGCTGATCGTGGCCAACCCGGTGCCCGAGGACCAGCAGCTCGACCCGGAGCTCCATGACCGCGTGCTGGCCGAGGCGCTGGCCGCCGCCGAGCGCGAGGGCGTCAAGGGGCAGGCGATCACGCCGTTCCTGCTCTCCTACCTGGTCGACGGCACCGCCGGCGCCTCCCTGGAGGCCAACCTGGCCGCCGTGCGCGGCAACACCGCGCTGGCCGCCCAGATCGCCCGCTGCTGGGCGCGATCGTGACGGGCGACGCCCTCCTCGTCGTCGGTGACGTGGTCACCGACGTGGTGGCGTTGCACGGCTCGCCGGTGATGTCGGGCACCGACACGTCCGCCGACATCGTCCTGCGCCCCGGCGGCTCCGGCGCGAACACCGCCGCCTGGGCCGCCCGCCTGGGCGCCGACGTGCGCCTGCTGGCCAGGCTCGGCTACGACAGCAGCGAGTGGCACACCACCGAGCTGGCCAGGACGGGCGTGCGCACGCACATGACCGTCGACGCCGACCGCCCGACCGCGGTCGTGATCGCGATGGTGGACAAGAGCGGCGAGCGTACGATGCTCACCAACCGCGGCGCCGGCGGCCTGATCTCCGAGGACGACTGGGACCCGGCCCTGCTCGACGGTGTCGCCCGGCTCCATCTGTCCGGCTACATCATGTTCGCCGAGTGCGGTCTGCGGCTGGCCAGGCGGGCGATGGCCGAGGCGGCGGCCGCGGGGATCGCGATCAGCATCGACCCGGCCTCCACGGGCCCGCTGCGCGACTTCGGCGTCGAACGTTTCGTCCGCGAGTCCGCCCCCGCCGGTCTGATCCTGCCGAACCTCGACGAGGCACTCCTGCTGAGCGGCGCCACCACGGCGGAGCAGGCCGCCGTACTTTTGAGTGAGACGTACGGCACAGCCGTCGTGAAGCTAGGATCGCTGGGCGCGCTGGCCGCCGTGGACGGCGAGATCGTCGCGACGGCCGCAGGGGTGTCCGCCGAGGTCGTGGACTCGACTGGGGCGGGTGACGCGTTCGCCGCCGGGTTCCTCACGGGGGCTTTGCAGGGTGTCAGTGAAGAGGCGGCTTTGGAGGCAGGTTGCCGTGCCGGTGCCGAATGTGTGGCCCAGGTGGGCGGCCGACCACGGTACGGTTTGGATCTGAACCGTCTTTACCCTATTCACACTGATTGATAGCTTGCCGCGTAAGCTGCACCATTAGCCACACGCGTTACGGCCAGCACCACGCGGCCCACTGGGGAGGATAAGGTCCGCCGATGGAAGTCGAGTCATCGATCTGCCTGAGCGACCTGGTCCCTGCGCTGCGCTGGAGCCGCCCACAGCAGGTGGCCGAGGCGCTGGGTGATCCGCGACTTCCCGCGGGGTGGTGGTCCTCCCTCGCGCTGTCGAGGGCGCTCGGCACGGCGGGGCTCGACTGGATCTGCGAACGTCTGGGGCGACTGGCCTGCTCTCGCTGGGACCATCTGCCGCTGTCCGACCTGCTGCCCGCGCTGACCGTTCACCACATCGACCCCACGCTGCCGGGCTGGCCGGAGGCCACCCGCACGGCGATCACGGGGCTCGGCGGCTGGCAGCGGCTGCGCCGCCTGTCCCCCAGCGACCTGGGCACGCCGTCGGCGACGCCGGAGGCGGTGCTCGGCTCGGTCTTCCGCGAGATCCTCGGCCGCATCCCGGCCCAGCGCGAGGCCCCTGCCGGGCCGCCCGCGGCCGGGCACCCGGAGGTCACGCGGCCGCTCAGCGTCTCATCCCGGAGCACGGGCTCCTTCCCGGCCCAGCCGGAAGGGGGGCCGCAGACCGGCGCGTTCGCCGCGCAGGACGGCCCTCCGGCCGAGGGTGCCGGGCAGCGGCAGGGCCCGTTCGCGAACCAGGGCCAGGCCGCCTCGCCCCCGGACGGCGCCCAGCAACGCCAGCCGGGCTCGTTCCCGGCACCGCAGCCGACGGGCGCCCAGACCGGGTCCTTCGCCGCCCAGCCTCCGGACGCCGCCCAACAGCGCCAGACCGGCTCCTCCCCCGCGCAGCGGCCGGGGGACCGCCAGACGGGCTCCTTCCCCGCGCCGCAACCGCCTGATCGCCAGACCGGCCCCTTCCCCGCACCGCAACCGTCTGACCGCCAGAGCGAGTCCTCGCCCGCGGATGGCGGTCCGCAGCGGCAGACGGGTTCGTTCCCCGCTCAGGGCGGCGGCTCGTTCCCGGCGCAACCTCAGGGCGGCGGCCCGCGCCAGGGCTTCGCGGGCGAGGGCCTGCCGCAGCGCCCGGGCCCCGGCCAGTCCGAACGCCTCCCGCAACGCCCGACCGGCCCGCAGCCCGGCCGCCCGGAAACCGGCCCGATGTCCGGCGGCCCCTCAACCGGGTCGATGCCCCCCGTCCCCGGCACCACGTCCGGCGGGCCCGCGACCGGATCGATGCCCCCCGTCCCGGGCACCACGTCCGGCGGACCCTCAACCGGGTCGATGCCCGCCATCCCCGGCACCACGTCCGGCGGACCCACGACCGGATCGATGCCCGCCATCCCCGGCACCACGTCCGGCGGACCCACGACCGGATCGATGCCTGCCATCCCCGGCTCCACGTCCGGCGGACCCGCGACCGGTTCGATGCCCGCCGTCCCCGGCACGGCGGACCCCTCCAAGAGCGGCAGCGCCTCCCGTTATCCGGCGCCCGTCCCCGGCGCGTCCTCCGGCGGTCCGGCGCCCTCCGACACCGACCACGCGATGGTCCGGGTCGTGGACCAGCTGTTCCGCAGCCTGGACAAGCTGGAGCTGGCCGTGGCCGTGCACCGGCTGTTCGCCCAGGATCCGGTGAGCCTGCGCACGCTCGCCCACAAGATGCTGGTGGACAGGGATGCGCTCTCCCAGGCACAGCGCACCGCCGAGGAGCGGGTGCTGGGCTGGCTGCGTTCCTCGGAGTCCGCGCCGGTCACCGGCCACATGTTCCGCCTGACCGAGTGGCTCGGCACGGCGGCCACCGAAGAGCAGCTCATCGGCGCCGACCCGGCCCACCCCGTGACGGTGCCCTCGCTGCGCACTCCGCTCTGGCGCGTGCTGGTGACGCTCATGCCCGACCGCCGCTTCCAGGACGGCTGGCTGGTCGTGGGCGACATCCATGGCCTGCAGGCGCGTACGAGGCAGCTGCTGGCCGCGAGCCCGCCCGACGCGGACATGGTGGAGCTGATGGCCGAGCTGGGCATCCGCGCCCACTCCGCCAAGGCGTGGCTGGACGCCCTGCCCTCCGAGAGCGCCCCCGACCCGGCCGCTTCGGCCCCGTCGCCCGCCCAGCCCCTCCCCCGCCGCACGCCCGGAGCCAACGGCCACCATCACCGGGGCGGCGCGCCCATCCCGACGGCGTCGGCGGGCTCGATCGACCCCTCCGCCGCGCTGGCCACGCTGTCCGCGCTGTCGGGCGGCCGTTCCCCGGTGCTCCCTGGCAGCCTGGCGGGCACCCCGTCCACGCCGCCTCCGCCCCTGCCGAGTCCTTCCTCGGACCCGCGCCGCTGGCAGCGCATCGAGGTCACCCCTGAACACCTCCGGGGCGGTCCCGTGCCGGTGCCGGAGGGGTACGCGGCCCAGCTCGGCATGCGCCCTGGCACGCTGCTGTCGGTGACGGGCCCGGGCGACAACGCCATCGTCCTGGTCTGGCAGGGCCACCAGCCGGTCTTCGACTCCCTCCAGCCGGTGCTGATGCGCTTGAACGCCCGGCCCGGAGACCAGGTGTATGTCACGGTGGACGGCTATCGCCTCGAGGCCCAGCTGACCGGCTGACCGCCCCACCAGGCCGCCGCCCTACCCGGAACAGCACCCCTGGTGCACCGCCCCACCAGGCCGCCGCCCTACCCGGAACAGCGCCCTCGTAGCACCGCCCCGCCAATGGGCGCCGCGACGCGCGCTCAGGCGGGGAGTGTCACGGCCGGGCCGTACCTCGGCACGCTGCAGGCATCACATGGCGGTGTCGAACAGCCGGAGGCGGTGGGCGGTGGCGGCGGCCTCGCCTCGCGTGGCGACGCCCAGCTTGGCCAGGATGTTGGAGACGTGCACGCTCACCGTCTTGACCGAGATGAACAGCGCCTCGGCGATCTCCCGGTTGCTCCGCCCGTTCGTCACCTCCCGCAGCACCTCCAGCTCCCGAGCCGTCAACCCCAGCGGATGCCCGTCGGCCGCCTCCTCGGAGCCCCCGATCCGGGCGCGCCGCGCGAAGACGTCGAGCTGCTCCAGCAGCGGCGCCGCACCCAGCCGCCCGGCGAGCTCCCGCGCGCGGCCCAGCCGCGCGGCGGCCTCCTGCCGGTCGCCGGACGCCAGCGCCGCCTGAGCCGCACCCATCAGGGATTGGGCCTCGGCGTACGGCTGCCGCAGCGCCGCCCACGCACCCACCGCCAGGTCCCACGCCTTGAACTGCCACGCGACCGCATCGACGGCGTCGTCGCCCTGCGGCGACTCGGGACCCATCAGCGCCGTGAACGTGAGCCGGTGCGCCTGCTGAAGATCGCCGTCGGTCTCGACCTCCTGCCCCAGCGCCCGGAGCCGGGCCATGAGTGACGCCGCCAGCTCGGACTGCGGCACCACGGAGGTGAGCAAGGAGGCGACGGTCACCAGCACCGGCCAGGAGTAACGCGGAGTCTCCAGCAGGTCGCGCTCCTCCATGGCCTGAGCGGCCGCCTCCAGAGCCGCCTCCAGCTGCCCGCGGGCCTGCAGCAGCCGTATCTGCCTGCACAGATGCGGCAGCACCGTCTGATCGCGGAAGGTGCCGCGCGACAGCACGCTCCGCGACGCCCCCAGCAGCTTGTCCGCCTGATCGAGCTCCCCGCGCGCCAGCGCGATGTCGGTGGCGAACCCCTGCAGGCTGGCCCGGTAGGGAGCGGGCGGGGTGAGGTCGAGCGCGTGCTCGATCACCTCCAGCGCCTCGTCCCATCGCCCGAGGGACACCAGCGGCTCGGCCAGGTTGATCGACAGGAACGTGCCCGAGGTGCGCGCCAGGCCGTAGAGCCCCGCCTCCTCGATCCCGTCGCGGGCCACCTGCGCGGCCCGCTCGTGCCGCCCGGCCCCCTCCAGCGCGTCGGACTCGGAGATGGCGCAGCGCATCAACGCGTTGAACGCCCCGTCGCGGTGCGCGATCCTGCGCACCTCCGCGAACGCCTCCATCTGGGCCTCGATCTCGGAGAAGCCGAAGCGCGCCCAGGCGAGGTCGATCAGCGCGTGCGCCTCCACCCTGGCGTCGCCCACCTCGTGGGCGATCTGGATCGCGAGCCGCGCGGTGGCGAGCTTCTCCGGCCAGAGCTCGCGCGCGTGGAGCATACGGGCCAGGTTCTCCAGGACCTGGCCGCGTAGTTTGTTGGGCTTGTCGGAGGGGACCAGCTCCGCCGCCTCGCGCAGGTCGTCGATGTAGCCGGGGCGGCCGAGGTCGTAGCGGGTCAGGCCGCGCTGGCGCAGCAGCTTGGCCGACCTGATCGGGTCGGCGTCGCGGTCGAGCTCGGCCAGGGCGGCGCCGGCCAGGGCGATGGACCGCTCGTACTCTCCGGCGAGGTGAGCGACCGTGGCCGTCTGCGCGAGCACGTCGAGCCGGTCGCGACCGATGCGCTCGGCGGCGTCGGGCACCTGGTCCCACAGCTCGAGCACCCTGGAGAGCATCCCGAGCTGCTCGTCGTAGGCGGTGGACTTGCGGGCGGCGGCGGCCGCGTGCCAGGCGCTGACCAGCGCCCAGGTGGAGTCGTGGGCGGAGTGCCAGTGGTGGGCCAGCTCGATCGCGCCGCGCGGCACGGGCAGGATCGACAGGTCGCGCTCCAGCGCCTCGGCGAAGCGGGTGTGCAGGCGGGTGTGCTCGCCGGGCAGCAGGTCGTCGTGGAGCGCCTCGCGGATCAGCGCGTGCCTGAAGCAGTAGCCCTCGCCGTCGACGGTGAGCACGTTGCCCGCCACCGCGGGCCGCAGCGCGCGGGAGAGCGCGCTCTCGTCGAACCCGGCGACGGCGGAGAGCAGGTCGTGCTCGATGCGCTGCCCGCCGGCGCTGGCCACGCGCAGCAGCTCCTGCGTCTCCTCGGGCAGCCGCTCGACGCTGGCCAGCAGCAGGTCGCGCAGCGACTCCGGCAGCGCGTCAGGGCCGCCCGTGTCGCTGAGCAGCGCCTCCACGAACAGCGGGTTTCCCTCGCTGCGCGCGTAGATCAGGTCCATGTCGGTGGGGGACGGCTCCCGCTCCAGGATGCTCGCCGCCTGCGCGACGGCCTCCCTGCGGGTGAGCCTGCGCAGCTCGACCCGGCTCACCCACTCGACCCGGCCCAGCTCGGCGAGGAGCGGCCGCAGCGGGTGGGTGCGGTGCAGCTCGTCGGTGCGGTAGGTCACCACGATCAGCAGGCCCGCCGCGCTGCGCTGGTAGCGGACCAGGAACGACAGCAGATCGCGGGTGGAGCGGTCGGCCCAGTGGGCGTCCTCGACGATCAGCAGCGCGGGACGCTCTTCCGCCAGCCGCTCCAGCAGCCCCAGCACCTGCTCGAACAGCCGCGCCCGCGCCTCGGGGCCGTCCCTGTCGGGCTCCCCGAACTCGGGCAGCAGCCGCGCGAGCCCGCGCGTGGTGCCACCGGGAACGAGCGCCGCGACGCCGTCACGGCCGAGCTCGCGCACGAGCCCGCGCAGCACGGCGGTGAACGGCGCGAACGGCAGGCCCTCCGTGCCCAGCTCCAGACACCCGCCGACGAGCACCAGGGCGTCGGCCCGATCGGTGAACTCCTTGATCAACCGCGTCTTGCCGACCCCGGCCTCGCCACCGACGAGCACGGTGGACGACGCGCCGGCACGCGCCCTGGCCAGCGCGTCGCCGAGAGCGGCGAGCTCGGGGGCTCGCCCGACGAACCGGGGGCTGACGGCGTGGATACTCACGCCCTAAGAATGCCATCCGGCGATGACAGATTCCCCGCCGCCCACTCGGGAGGAGCAACCCCCCACAGCAGGGATCAGCGCAGGACCTTGCGGAAGAACGTGGCAGAGGCCTCGTAGCCCAGCGCGTGGTAGAACTCGGGCGCCCGCCGTGTGGCCATCGCCACATATCCGGCCTCCCGCGACCGCGCCCAGCGCTCGAACTCCTCCAGCAGGGCCCGCCCGATGCCCTGCCGCCGCGAACCCGACCCGACCATGGCCTCCTCGACCCACGCCACCGGCCCGTTGGCGAACAGCGTCAGATGGACGAACCCCAGCAGGTAGCCCTGGACGCGCCCGCCGACGACGGCTGTGAGCAGCAGGGCGTCGTCGTTCGCCAGCAGCTCGGGGAGGGCGGCGTCGAAGGCCTCGCGCTCGGGCCTGAACGTCAGCCCGAACTCGCGGGCCAGCGCGAACACCGCGTCCGCGTCCGCCTTCTCCGCCCTCCTGATGAGAAGATCGTCAGCCGTCATGAAAGACGACACTAGATCTTCCGGCGTTCCTCACGCAAACTGCACGGTTTCTCCGTTTGCGTGGCGACGGCGTGGTGAGATCAAGTGGGAGACCCGACCACGCTCCCGCCTTCTGTGGTGCTCAGAGGTCGCCCAGCCCGAGCTGGCGGGCGATGAGCATGCGCTGCACCTCGCTCGTGCCCTCCCCGATCTCCAGGATCTTGGCGTCGCGGTAGAAGCGGCCGACCGGGAACTCGTTCATGAAGCCGTAGCCGCCGAACACCTGCGTGGCGTCCCGGGCGTTGTCCATCGCCGCGTTCGAGGAGACCAGCTTGGCGATCGCCGCTTCCTTCTTGAACGGCAGCCCCGCCTCCATGCGCTCCGCCGCGTGGTAGTAGGCCAGCCGGGCGGTGTGCGCGCGGGCCTCCATATCGGCGATCTTGAACTGGATGGCCTGGTAGTGGCCGATCGGGTGGCCGAACGCCTTGCGGTCCCTGACGTACTTGAGGCATTCGTCGACGCAGCCCTGCGCCAGCCCGACGCTGAGCGCCGCGATGGCGATGCGGCCCTCGTCGAGCGTCTGCAGGAACTGCGCGTAGCCACGGCCACGCTCGCCCAGGAGGTTCGCGGCGGGGACGCGGCAGTCGGTGAAGGACAGCTCGCGGGTGTCGGAGGCGTTCCAGCCGACCTTGGAGTACTTCTTCGACACCTCGAGCCCGGGGGTGCCACTCGGCACGAGGATCGTGGAGATCTCCCGCTCGCCGGTGAGCGCGGCCACGCCGACGACGGCCGTGATGTCGGTGCCGGAGTTCGTGATGAACGCCTTCGTCCCGTTGATCACCCATTCGGCCCCGTCCAGCACGGCCGTGGTACGCATGCCACCCGGCACGTCGGACCCGCCACCCGGCTCCGTCAGACCGAACGCGCCCAGCGCCGACCCCGAGGTCAGCTTGGGCAACCAGTGTTCACGCTGCTCCTGGGTGCCGAACCGGTAGATCGGCATCGCGCCCAGCGACACCGCGGCCTCCAGCGTGATCGCCACACTGGAGTCGACGCGGGCCAGCTCCTCGAGCGTCACGCACAGCGCGAAGTAGTCGCCGCCCATCCCGCCGTACTCCTCGGGGAACGGCAGCCCGAACAGCCCCATGGCGCCCATCTGCCGCACGATGTCGTACGGGAACTCCTCGCGCTCGTAGTAGTCGCCGATCACCGGCGCGACCACCTCGCGGGCGAACGACTCAACGGTCTTGCGCAACTCTTCGTACTCGTCCTTGAGCATGATCAGCCTTTCGACAGTGCCTGCACGACGCGGGACGGGCTGGGCCGGCCGAGCAGCCCCGCCAGCCAGGTGCTGGTGGAAACGAGCTTGTCCAGGTCGAGCCCGGTCTCGATGCCGAGCCCCCGCAACATCCAGACCAGGTCCTCGGTGGCGAGGTTGCCGGTGGCGGACTCGGCGTAGGGGCAGCCCCCGATGCCGCCCGTGGAGGCGTCGACCGTGGTCACGCCCGCTCGCAACGCGGCCAGCGTGTTGCCGAGCGCCTGGCCGTAGGTGTCGTGGAAGTGCACGGCGAGCCGGTCCGGCCGGCGGAACGCCTTGATCAGCGCGGTCACGTGCCCTGGCGTGCCGACCCCGATCGTGTCGCCGAGCGACAGCTCGTAGCAGCCGAGCCCGAGCAGCCGCTCCCCGACGGAGACCACCTGCGCGATCGGCGTCGGCCCCTCCCACGGGTCGCCGAAGCACATCGACACGTACGCGCGCACCCGCACGCCGTTGTCCAGCGCCCTGGCCACGACCGGCTCGAACATGTCGAACTGGCTCTCCAGGCTCCGGTTCAGGTTCTTGGCGGCGAACGTCTCGGTGGCGCTGGCGAAGATCGCGATCTCGTCCACGCCGCGTTCGAGCGCCCGGTCGAGGCCGCGCACGTTGGGGACCAGCACCGGGTAGCGCACGCCCGGCTTCCTGCGCAGGCGGGCGAGCAGCTCGTCGGCGTCGGCGAGCTGCGGCACCCACTTCGGGTGCACGAAGCTGGTCGCCTCGATCACTTTGTGCCCGGCGTCCGCGAGCCGCTCGATGAACTCGGCCTTGACCTCGACGGGCACGACAGCGGACTCGTTCTGCAGGCCGTCGCGCGGACCGACCTCGTAGATCGTGACTTGCTGCGGCAGACCTTCCAAGGGGTACGGCATCACGCCTCCTTCGTGCCCATGGCCTCACTCCGTGAGGCGGGTTCGGTCGCCCTCGATGCCGTCGCCTTCCCCCGCTCTGGTCGCTGCGCTCCCGCCGCTCCTCCAGGCGACGGCGCTCCCTCACCGGTCACCACGGCCAGCACGGCGTCCATGTCGACCGGCTGGCCGGCCTGGACCGGCAGCTCGGAGACCACGCCGTCGCGCGGGGCGGTGACCGTGTGCTCCATCTTCATGGCCTCCACGATGACCAGCGGCTGCCCCTCGCTCACCCGGTCGCCGGCCTGGGCCTTGACCACCAGGACCGTGCCGGGCATGGGGCTCCTGACCACGCCGTCGCCCGCGGCCGCGGCGCCGGGCCGGTCGCCCGGGTCGCCGATGAGGTGCCGGGTGAGCGCCCACGCCTCGCCGTCCTTGCCGAGCCAGATGGTGTCGGCATGGCGTACGTGGAGGTAGCGGTCGGTACGGCCGCCGATCGTGACGGTCAGATCGACGCCGCTGCGCCGCAGGCGCGCGGGGGCGGTCTCATCGTCCATCCGGACCTCGGCCGACTCTTCGGGCAGGCCGCGGACCTGGACCGCGTGCACCCCGTCCCTGGACTCCAGCCGCCACGTCGTCCAGGCGGGCGCCCCGATCCGCCACCCGTCGGTGACCTCCCACGGGTCGTCGCCCTGGGGCATGGCGTGGAAGGCCAGCGCCGCCGCCGCGAGCACCTCGCCGGGCACCGCCACGGACGGGACCAGTTCGGGAAGCAGGCGTTCGACCAGCCCGGTGTCCAGCTCACCCGCTCTGACGGCCGGGTGTCCGGCGAGGGCCCGCAGGAACGGGATGTTCGTGACCACGCCGAGGACTGCCGTGCGGGAAAGTGCGCGCTCGAGCGTCCTGAGCGCCGAGGCCCGATCCGGGGCCCAGGCGACGACTTTGGAGAGCATCGGGTCGAACTCGCTGCCCACGACCCCGCCTTCGACCAGCCCCGAGTCCACCCGTACGCCGTCACCCGGCTCGCGGAGCACCAGGACGCGGCCGCCGGTGGGCAGGAAGCCGCGGGCCGGGTCCTCGGCGTAGACGCGGGCCTCGACGGCGTGCCCGTCCAGCAGCACCTCCTCCTGCCCGAACGGCAGCAGCTCCCCCGCCGCCACGCGAAGCTGCAGTTCGACCAGGTCGAGCCCGGTCACCAGCTCCGTGACGGGGTGCTCGACCTGCAGCCGGGTGTTCATCTCCATGAAGTGGTGGGCCCCGGTGGTCCCGTCCACGATGAACTCGACCGTGCCCGCCCCCACGTACCCCACGGCGCGCGCGGCCTCCACCGCCGCCGACCCCATGCGGGCGCGCGTCTCGGGGCTCACGAAGGGTGAGGGCGCCTCCTCGATGATCTTCTGGTGCCTGCGCTGCAGGCTGCACTCGCGCTCGCCCAGGTGCACGACGTTGCCGTGGGTGTCGGCCAGGACCTGGATCTCGATGTGGCGCGGGCTCTCGACGTACCGCTCGATCAGCAGCGTCCCGTCGCCGAACGCCGCCCGCGCCGTACGGCGGGCCGACTCGAGCGCGTCGGGCAGCTCGGCGGCCGACCGTACCAGCACCATGCCCTTGCCCCCGCCGCCGGCGGAGGGCTTGATCAGCGCGGGGAAGTCGCGCCAGGACTCCAGCGAGTCGCCCGGCTCGGCTCCGCCGGGCACCACGGGCACGCCCGCCGCGGACACGGTGGCCTTGGCGCGGATCTTGTCGCCCATCGCCTCGATGGCTTCGGCGGGCGGGCCGACGAACACCAGTCCGGCTTCCGCGCATCGCCGCGCGAACGCGGCGTTCTCGGCGAGGAACCCGTAGCCGGGATGTACGGCCTCAGCGCCCGCGGCCTGAGCCGCCCCGATAATCGCCTCTATATCCAGATATTTCGGCACTTGGAGGGCAAGGTCGGCCTCCAGCACGTGACGCGCGCCGGCGTCCGACGGCGTGTGCACGGCCACCGACGTGATGCCGAGCGTGCGCAGCGTGCGGATGACGCGTACGGCGATCTCGCCCCTGTTGGCGATCAGAACACGGTCGAACAACATCGCGTCACATCCGGAAGACGCCGTAACCGGCGGGCTCGAGCGGGGCGTTGGCCGCCGCGGACAGCGCCAGTCCGAGGACGGTGCGGGTGTCGAGCGGATCGATCACGCCGTCGTCCCACAGCCTGGCCGTGGAGTAGTACGGGTTTCCCTGGTGCTCGTACTGTGCCCTGATCGCGTCGGCGTCGGCGGTGCCGACGGTGGTGAGCACGTTGGCGGCCTGCTCGCCGCCCATGACCGAGATGCGGGCGTTCGGCCACATCCACAGGAACCTGGGCGAGTACGCCCGCCCCGCCATCGCGTAGTTGCCCGCCCCGAAGGACCCCCCGATGACCACGGTGAACTTGGGCACCCGCGCACAGGAGACGGCGGTGACCATCTTGGCCCCGTGCTTGGCGATGCCGCCCGCCTCGTAGGCCTTGCCCACCATGAAGCCGCTGATGTTCTGCAGGAAGACGAGGGGGATGCGGCGCTGGTCGCACAGCTCGATGAAGTGCGCGCCCTTCATGGCGGACTCGCTGAACAGGATGCCGTTGTTCGCCACGATGCCCACCGGATGGCCCTGGATGTGGGCGAACCCGGTCACGAGCGTCGAGCCGTACTCGGCCTTGAACTCCAGGAAGCGCGAGCCGTCCACGATCCTGGCGATCACCTCGTGCACGTCGTACGGCTGGCGCGTGTCGCCGGGCACGATCCCGTACAGGTCGCGCGGGTCGTGCCTCGGCGGCTCCGGCGCGACCGTGTCCCAGGGGCGCGGGGCGCGCGGGGCGAGCGTGGAGACGATGTCGCGGACGATGGCCAGCGCGTGCGCGTCGTCCTCGGCAAGGTGGTCGGTGACGCCGCTGACCCGCGCGTGCAGGTCGCCGCCGCCCAGCTCCTCGGCCGTGACCTCCTCGCCGGTGGCCGCCTTCACCAGGGGCGGGCCGCCCAGGAAGATCGTGCCCTGGCCGCGCACGATGACGGCCTCGTCGCTCATCGCGGGCACGTACGCGCCGCCCGCCGTGCACGAGCCGAGCACGGCGGCGATCTGCGGGATGCCGCGGGCCGACATGGTGGCCTGGTTGTAGAAGATGCGGCCGAAGTGCTCACGGTCGGGGAACACCTCGTCCTGCTTGGGCAGGAACGCCCCGCCGGAGTCCACGAGGTAGACGCACGGCAGGTGGTTGTGCAGGGCCACCTCCTGCGCCCGCAGGTGCTTCTTGACCGTGATCGGATAGTACGTGCCGCCCTTGACGGTGGCGTCGTTGGCGACGATCACGCATTCGCGGCCCGAGACCCTGCCGACGCCCGTGATGATCCCGGCTGCGGGAGCCTGGTCGTCGTAGAGTCCGTTCGCGGCCAGCGGCGACAGCTCCAGGAAGCGGGAGCCGGGGTCGAGCAGGCCGTCGACGCGGTCGCGTGGCAGCAGCTTGCCGCGCTCGACGTGCCGCTTGCGCGACCGCTCCGGGCCGCCCATGGCGGCGACCGCCAGGCGTTCGAGCAGGTCGGCGGCGAGCCGCTCGTTGAGCTCCGCATTGCGTTTGTACGCCTCGCCGCCGGGATCGGCGGCCGACTTCAGCACGGGCCAGTCGCTCATGACTCCCCTCTCATGGCACGAGATGTTAGTCATCATTAACGTACTCGTCTAGTATGTGAGACGTGACCACTACGTCTTCACCTACCCGGAATCGCGGCAACCGGCGCAGGGAGATCCTGGAGGCGGCGGCCCGGCTGTTCGCCGCGCGCGGTTTCCACGGGGTCTCGATCGAGGACATCGGCGGCGCGGTCGGCGTCTCGGGCCCCGCGCTCTACCGGCACTTCAGCGGCAAGGACGCGCTGCTGTCAGAGATGCTGCTCGACGTCAGCTCCCGGCTGCGCGAGTCGGCCGCCGCGGTGGTCACCTCGTACCCGGATCCGCAGGAGACACTGGACGCGCTGCTCAACGTGCAGATCACGTTCGCGCTCGAGCAGCCGGCGCTGATCACGGTGCACGACAGGGAGCTGGGCAACGTGCCGGAGCCGGAGCGCAGGCAGATCAGGCGGCTGCAGCGGCTCTACGTCGAGGAGTGGGTGGCCGTGCTGGCCGAGCTGCACCCCTCGTGCCCTGCCGCGCGGCTGCGGGCGGCCACGCACGCCGTGTTCGGGCTGCTCAACTCCACGCCGCACAGCGCGGGCGAGCTGCCCGCGCAGGACATGCGGCCGCTGCTGCGCGCCATGGCGCGGGCGGCGATCGACGCCTCCGTTAACGCTCGCTAACTTCCAGCGCTATGCCCGACATGCCCTTGCTCATGCCAACTATCTAGATATATCGTCAAGATATCTCGATAGTTGGAGGAATCATGCGCGATCCTGACTTCTGGGATGGTCCACCGCCCCCTCCGATGCGCCCGCCGGGACCGGGCAGGTTCGGCGCGCCCCCGTTCGAGCCGCCTCCTCCGCCCTCGCACGGCCCCGGGTTCGGCGCGGTCGTGCACTGGGAGACGCCCGCGCCGCGGGTCCGCCGCGGCGACGTCAGGGCGGCGCTGCTGGCGCTGCTCCTGGAGGAGCCGCAGAACGGCTACCAGATGATCCAGGGCATCGAGGAGCGCAGCCGCGGCGTGTGGCGGCCCAGCCCCGGCTCGGTCTATCCGGCGCTCCAGCAGCTCGAGGACGAGGGACTGGTGTCGGGCGACGAGTCCGGCGGGAGCCGTACGTACAGCCTGACGCATGAGGGCCGCCGCCACGCGGCCAGGCACGCCGACGAGGCGCCGTGGGACGAGGTCGCCCGCTCGGTGCCGCAGGACCACCACGAGCTGCGCGCGCTCTGGGGCCAGCTCAACGAGGCCTTCTCCCACCTGGTCCGCACGGCCAGCCCCCGTCAGGTGGCGCAGGCCAAGGAGCTGATCAAGAAGACCCGCAGGTCCATGTTCCAGATCCTGGCGGAGGACTGAATGACGGCCGACGCGGCGATTGCCGTTCGCAATCTGCGGAAGGCGTACGGGAAGGTCGAGGCCGTCAAGGGCGTCGACTTCGAGGTGCGCCCCGGCGAGGTGTTCGGTTTCCTCGGCCCGAACGGCGCCGGCAAGACCACCACCATCAGCATGCTCTGCACGCTGGTGAACCCCACCGGCGGCAGCGCCACCGTGGCGGGCCACGACGTGGTGAGGGACCGCGACGAGGTGCGCAGGAACATCGGCCTGGTCTTCCAGGACCCCACCCTCGACAGCTACCTGAGCGCCGAGCAGAACCTGCGCTTCCACGCCGAGCTGTACGGCGTGCCCAAGGGCATGGTCGGCGACCGGATCCGCCAGGTCATGGAGATGGTGGCGCTGTGGGACCGCAAGGACGCCAAGGTGATGACGTTCTCCGGCGGCATGAAGCGGCGTCTGGAGATCGCCCGCGGCCTGCTGCACTCGCCGCGCGTGCTCTTCCTGGACGAGCCGACCGTGGGGCTCGACCCGCAGACCCGCTCGGCCATCTGGGGCTACATCAACCAGCTCAGGCTGCTCGAGGACATCACCATCTTCATGACCACCCACTACATGGACGAGGCCGAGTACTGCGACCGGATCGCGATCATCGACCACGGCGAGATCGTCGTCATCGACTCGCCGGAGGCGCTGAAGGCCAGCGTCGGCAAGGACCGGGTGCAGATCCAGACCGCCGACGACACGAAGGCGATCAAGGCGCTGCGGGAGCGGTTCGGCCTGGAGGCGGCCGTGCGCGAGGGCTCGGTCACGTTCGCGGTGGCCTCGGGCGAGGAGTTCGTGCCCAGGCTGTTCGCCGAGCTCGGCATGCCGATCAAGTCGGTGAGCGTCTCGCGGCCGTCCCTGGATGACGTGTTCATGTCGTACACCGGCTCCACGATCCGCGACGCCGAGGCCGGCACCGACAACAAGGCGTGGATGCGAGCGATGGTGAGGCGATAGCCATGGCGACACAGACCGTCGGCGTCCGCGTGCCGGTCCGCGGCGCCGGGCACGACCTTCGGGCGATCAAGATCGTGCTGCACCGGGAGATGCTGCGCTTCCTCAACGACCGCACCCGCATGCTGTCCATGCTCGTGCAGCCCGCGCTCTGGCTGTTCGTCATGGGCACGGGGCTGGGGTCGCTGGTACAGGGGTCGATCCCGGGGGTCGACTACCGCACGTTCATGTATCCCGGCATGATCTCCATGACCGTGATCATGACGGGGATGTTCTCGGCGGGGTCCATCGTGTGGGACCGCGAGTTCGGTTTCCTCAGGGAGATGCTGGTCGCGCCCGTCTCCCGGGGCGCGATCGTGGTCGGCAAGTGCCTGGGCGGCGCCATCGTGGCCACCGGGCAGGGCGTCGTCATCCTGGCGCTGGCCGGGCTGGTGGGGGTGCCCTACTCGCCCACGCTCTTCGTGACGCTGCTGGCGGAGATGTTCCTCGCGGCGTTCACGATCACCGCCTTCGGGGTGATGCTGGCCGCCCGGATGAAGAACATGCAGACCTTCTTCGGGCTGATGCAGATGGCGATCATGCCCATGATGTTCCTGTCCGGGGCGATGTTCCCGCTGGCCAACCTGCCCTCGTGGCTGCACGTGCTGACCGTGGTCAACCCGATGACGTACGCGGTGGACCCGATGCGGGAGGCGGTCTTCTCGCACCTGGACGTGAGCGCGCAGGTGAACGCGGTGCTGAACCCCGGGGTCCGGTGGTTCGACTTCCAGGTGCCGGTGCTGCTGGAGATCGGGGTCGTGGCCGCTCTGGGGCTGGCGCTGCTGGCGGTCGGGATCGCGCAGTTCAGGCGGGCGGAATAGCCGCCGCAAAGCTGAGGCCCGGGGTGGTGTCCCCGGGCCTCAGGCGTCGATCAGGCGGTCAGCCGGTCAGCGCTTCACGCGGACGTAGTCCGAGCTGCTGGTGTCGCCGTAGGCGTCCTCGTCGCCGGCGAACACGAACCGCCAGCGGCCCGAGTTCCACGCCTTGACCTTGGTGTAGAGGCGGCCGCTGCCGTTCGACCAGGTGGTCTTCACGTACTGCCACTTGTGCGAGCCCGCACGCTTGAAGTACAGCGCCACCTTGCCCCGGTAGCCCTCCCAGGTGCCCTCGTCGTCGATCTGCAGCTTGCCCGTGAACCTCGCGTACTTGCCGCGCTTGACCGGCTCCGGGTACGCGTTGAACTTGATCAGCCGCGTGTCGGCCTTGGCGGGCGGCGGGGCGGGCTGGTCGACCCGCACCCAGTCGGCGTCGCTGACCGAGCCGCGCACGCCGCGGGTGCCCGCGTACTCGGCGCGCCACCAGCCCGAGGTCTGCGCGGTGGCGGAGGCCCAGAAGCGGCCGTCACGGCCGGTCACGTCGCTGGTGACGTACTCCCACCGGTGCGCGCCGCCAGCCCGGAAGAAGATCGACACGCGCTCGCCGGGCACGCCGCCGCGGCCCTCGACCTGCAGGGCGCCGGTGAACGTGAGGCGGTCGCCCTTGTCCACGGGCTCGGGCCGGGCGTCGAAGCCGGCGATCCTGCTGGCGAGCTCGCCGCGCCTGACGTCCACCCTGTCGGCGTCGCTGACCGAGCCCTTGGCCGCGGACGTGGCCGCGAACTCGGCCCGCCACCAGCCCGTCTCGCGGGCCCGCACGTTCGCGCTGAACGAGCCGTCGGCGCCGGTCGTCACCTTGGTGACCGTACGGTAGGCGTCGGTGCCGCGCGCGCGGAAGGTGAGCGCGACGGACTGCCCGCCGTACCCCTTGCCGTCGGCGAGCAGCCGCCCTGAGACCTTGATCAGGTCGCCCCGGTCCACGAAGTCGGGGTTGGCGTCGAAGTCGACGATCTTGGTGTCGAGCACCTTCTTGACGACGACCTCGAACGTGCCGCCGCGGGAGGCGTCGCCGGCGACGGCGAGCCAGCTCCACTTGCCGACGTTCGTGGAGTCGAAGGACCTGGTGCCGGTCCACCTGGTCCAGTCGCCGTCCTTGGTGGGCGTCAGGTCGAGGGGCTTGCCGACGCTGACGTCGCCCGGGGGCTTGAGCTGGAGCTCGGCCTTGTCGGTCCCCTTGGTGGCGAACCGGAACGTGGCCGTGACCGCCCCGTTCGTGACGTCGATCGGCGGGCCGGGGCTGATCCCCACGCGGGTGACGACGGGGTCCGCGGCCGCCGTCGCGGCGGTGGGTGCCAGGACGAGAGTCCCGGCGCCCAGCGCGACGGCGAGAGCGGCCACGCGGAAGCGTTGCAACATGCGGGTTCCTTTCTGGATACCCCAGGGGTTGAACGCGGCATTGAGGGTGCCACGTATGTCGTCTCTGTAGACGTGCGCATCAGCCCAAAAGTTTGGGAATGTGACAAAACGTTATAGATCATGCCCAATAGGACCGGTCCACAAGATGTGGGCGGCGTCCAGCAGACGTCAGCGCCGAACGAGGACATAATCGGTGGTGTGGCGCGGGACACAGTTGAGACTCATTTCATCCAGGCGGTTGCGACGCTGAAGGCGGGCCCCGCACGAGATCCGGGGCGGCCGGTCCGCGAGGGCACCTCCCTGACCGGCGAGCAGTGCGTGCGGCTGTTCCAACGCCAGCTCGACAGCCGCCTGCTGGACATCGCGGCCCGCTGGCTGCGCGAACGGGACGAGGGCTTCTACACGATCGGCTCGGCCGGTCACGAGGGCAACGCGGCCGTCGCCGCCGCCCTGCGGCCCACCGATCCGGCCCTGCTCCACTACCGCTCGGGCGCGTTCTACCTGACCAGGTCCGAGCAGGCCGGCCGGCTGCCCGAGCAGGGGCTCCGCGACGTGCTGATGGGCCTGACCGCGGCGGCCGACGAGCCGATCGCGGGGGGCAGGCACAAGGTGTTCGGCCATCCCGAGCTGGCCGTCATCCCCCAGACCTCGACGATCGCCAGCCACCTGCCGAGGGCGGTGGGCGTGGCGTTCGCCATCGAGCGGGCCAAGGCGCTCGGCGCGCCGAGCGCGTGGCAAGCGGATGAGGCGGTCACGGTGTGCAGCTTCGGCGACGCCTCGATCAACCACGCGAGCGCCCTCAGCGGCCTCAACACCGCCTCCTACGCCACCTACCAGGGGCAGCCGCTGCCGATCCTGTTCGTGTGCGAGGACAACGGCATCGGCATCAGCGTCCGCACGCCCAAGGGCTGGGTGGAGTCGGCCGCGCGGCGCCCCGGCATCGAATACTTCGCCGCCGACGGCTGCGACCTGGCCGAGGCGTACGACGCCGCCGTCCGCGCGGTCCAGCACGTACGCGAGCACCGCTCCCCCGCGTTCCTCCACCTGTCCACCGTGCGGCTCATGGGGCACGCCGGGTCCGACGTCGAGCAGGCCTACCGCACCCAGCGGGAGATCAGGGCCGACCTCGAGCGCGACCCGCTGGTCCGCACGGCGGCGCTGCTCGTGCAGGCCGGGCTGAGCACGCCGGAAGAGCTGCTCAGCGCGTACGAGTCGCAGCGCGAGCACGTGCTGCGGATCGCGCTCGAGACGACGCGCAGCCCGCGGCTCGGCTCCGCCAAGGAGATCATGGAGCCGCTCGCGCCGCGCAAGCCCGAGCTGATCGCGAAGATCAGCCCGATGGCGGCCACGACCGCGGCCAGGGAGAAGGCCTTCGCCGGCGCGCTGCCCGAGCACGACAAGCCGATGACGCTCTCGCAGGCCGTCAACCGCACGCTCGCCGACGCGCTGGCCGTCTACCCGGAGATGACGGTGTTCGGCGAGGACGTCGCCAAGAAGGGCGGCGTCTACGGCGTGACCAGGGGGCTGCAGAAGAGGTTCGGCGCCGGGCAGGTGTTCGACACGTTGCTCGACGAGCAGGCGATCCTGGGACTGGCGCTCGGCTCAGGCGTGTCGGGGCTGCTGCCCGTGCCCGAGATCCAATATCTGGCCTACCTGCACAACGCGCTCGACCAGATCCGCGGCGAGGCGTCCACGCTGTCGTTCTTCTCGCGCGGCTCGTACACCAACCCGATGGTGGTGCGGGTGGCCGCGTACGCCTACCAGAAGGGCTTCGGCGGGCACTTCCACAACGACAACGCGGTGGCCGCGCTGCGCGACATCCCCGGCCTGGTCATCGCCTCGCCCGCGCGTCCCGACGACGCCGCGGCCATGCTGCGCACCTGCCTGGCGGCGGCCCGCACGTGCGGCTCGGTGTGCGTGTTCCTGGAGCCGATCGCGCTCTACCACACGCGTGACCTGTTCGAGGAGGGCGACGGCGGCTGGCTCGCGCCCTATCCGCCGCCCGGGCGCTGGGCGGAGACGCACGTGCCCATCGGGCGGGCGCGCTCCTACGGCGACGGGCGCGATCTGACGATCGTGACGTTCGGCAACGGCGTGCGGATGAGCCTGCGGGCCGCCGTGCGGCTGACCCAGGAGAACGTCGGATGCCGCGTCCTCGACCTGCGCTGGCTGGCGCCGCTGCCGAAGGAGGACCTGCTGCGGGCGGCCGAGCTGACCGGCAACGTGCTGATCGCCGACGAGACCCGGCACACCGGCAGCGTGTCCGAGGCGGTCGTGGCGGAGCTGGTCGACGCCGGGTTCACCGGCAAGATCGGCCGGGTGACCTCGGCCGACAGCTTCATCCCCCTCGGCAAGGCGGCCGATCACGTGCTGCTGTCGGAGGACGAGATCGAGCAGGCGGCGCGCAAGCTACTGGGTTGAGCGGGCCACGGCTCCGCGGACGCACGCCGGCTTGGACCACGCGACCGTGGAGCTCTCCGAGATCTGGAGCGGGACGCCCACCAGGAAGCAGTAGCCGGTGCGCGGGTCCAGGGCTTGATGTCGCCGTGCAGGACCCCGGCCTCGTGTACGGCGGCCAGCGCCCCGGCCAGCTTCACCCCGGCCCGCAGCACGTCGGGGACCGGCAGCGGCCCCTCCTTGCGGACCTTGTCGCGCAGCGAGCCGTTCTCGAAGAAGTCCATCGCGATGTACGGCTTGCCGGAGCGCGTCACGCCGGTGTCGAAGACGGTCACGACGTTCGGGTGGCCGGTGAGGCGGCCCGTGAGCTGCAGCTCGCGCTGGAACCTGCGCATCGTGCGCTGGTCGACCCGGTCGACGGACAGCACCTTGAGCGCCACGACCCGGTCGAGGCGCTCCTGGTAGGCGCGGTACACGACGGCGAACCCGCCCTGGCCCGCCTGATCGAGTATCCGGTAGCCGGGCGCGTCCTCGACTGGCAGCACGGCACTCCCCCTGTTGCAGGCGAGTTTAGTGCGTATTTTCGAGGTTAGAGAGGATTCATGAGGTACGCCCCGAAGGCCGCGGACACGACCGATACCAGCAGGAAGAAGAACACGTAGAACCCGCCGGGGAGGAACGTCAGCCTGGCCAGCTGGTCCGCGTCGGAGTCCCGCGCCTGCCGCCTGCGCCGCTTGCGCTGTAACTCGATGATCGGCCTGATCCCGCCGAACAGCAGGAACCAGACCGCGACCAGGGCGACGACCTGCTGGACCTCGGCCGGCGCGTACATGATCAGGGCGAAGACGGCGCCGCCGGTGGCCAGCAGGATCAGCGCGCCGTACAGGTTGCGGATCAGCAGCAGCATGCAGACCAGGAACAGCAGCACGCCCCAGATCAGCAGCGTGATGTGCCCCATCTCGGTCAGCCAGGCGGCGGCCAGCCCCAGCAGCGGGGGCGCGACGTAACCGGCGAGCGCGGTCAGCACCATGCCGGGCCCGGTGGGCCTGCCCCTGGTCAGCGTCACGCCCGAGGTGTCGGAGTGGAGGCGGATGCCTTCGAGCTTGCGCCGGGTGACCAGCGCCATCAGCGCGTGGCCACCCTCGTGTGCGATCGTGATCAGGCCTCTGGACACCTGCCAGGGCATGCGGAAGCCGACGAGCACGAGCGCGGCCAGAGCCGAGACCCCCACGACCCAGGGGTCGGGGTCAGGCTGAACCTTGATCAGGTGGGCCCAGAGCTGTTCCATCGAAGACAAACCCTATCCAGGTAAAGTCTCGTCCGTGGCCACAGAACAACATTCTGACGCGCGGGTGCCGGACTGGTGGCGGGGGCTGGGTCTGCCCGGACTGATCGACCTGCACGTGCACTTCCTGCCGGAGCGGATGGAGCGCCGCGTGTGGCACCACTTCAGGCACGGTGGCCCGCTGATGGGGAACGGCTGGAAGATCGAGTACGAGTGGCCGGTGGAGGAGCGGGTCTAGCGGCTGCGGGCGATGGGCGTACGGAGGTTCCCCGCCCTCGCCTACGCGCACAAGCCGGACATGGCGGCCGACCTCAACGCCTGGACGCTGGATTTCGCCAGCCGCACACCTGAATGCCTCCCTTCGGCGACTTTCTACCCCGAGCCTGGGGTCGTGGAGTACGTGCGCCGGGCGCTGGAGGGCGGCGCGAGGATCTTCAAGGTGCACCTGCAGGTCGGCGCGTTCGACCCGCGAGCCGCCGAGCTGGACGAGGTCTGGGGGCTGCTGGCGGACGCGGACGTGCCGGTGGTGACGCATGCCAGCTCGGTGCCCGTGCCCGGCGGACACATCGGGGCGGAGCCGATCGGCGAGGTGCTGCGCAGGCATCCGCGGCTGCGGGTGGTGATCGCGCATCTGGGGATGCCGGAGTACGACCCGTTCTTCGAGCTGGCCGCGCGCTACGAACGGGTCGCGCTGGACACCACGATGGCCTTCACCGACTTCGCCGAGTCGGGCATGCCGTTCCCCGCGCGGTTGCGGCCGGCGTTGCTTGATCTGGGCCTTTCCGGGAAAGTGGTGCTCGGCACTGACTTTCCGACAATTCCGTACCCCTACTCCCATCAACTGGACGCCCTCGCCCGGCTGGAGCTGGGCGATGACTGGCTGCGGGCCGTCTGCTGGGACAACGGCGCGGCCGTGATCTGATAGGAAGGTGAACGATCGGCACGTGGCGCTCATCGGCGCTCTCTTCGACGCTCTGGACCGCGCGGACCTCGCGGCCATGGAGCGCTGCTATCACCCTGACGTCAGCTTCGGCGATCCGATCTTCCAGGAGGTCGAGGGGCGCGACAGGGTGATGAGGATGTGGCGGCTACAGCTCGGCGTGCGCGACGGGGTGAAGTCCGCATATCGTGACGTGACGGCCGACGACCATACCGGGGCGGCGCACCGGACGGCGCGGTACACGTTCTCCAGCACAGGGCGCGAGGTCGTGAACGAGATCGACGCGCTGTTCAGGTTCGAGGACGATCTGATCGTCCGTCATCACGACGAATTCGACTTCAGGCGCTGGTCGAAGATGGCGCTCGGCAGGCCGCACGGGCTGCTGTTCGGGTGGACGCCGATGTGGCGCAAGACCATCAGAGACCGCGCCGCACAACGACTCGACGAGCTCTCGTAGTTCCAGGGAGTAGGGCAGGCATGGCCAGGGTGAAGGGGTTCAGGCGCAGCGGTGACGTACGCGAGGAGGCGCCCGAGCATTCGATGGACCCGCGCGCCGCGGAGGAGCGGCCGTACCGGCCGACCGTCATCGACAACGCGATCTACCTGAACGGCCAGCGCGTCGACAACCCCGGCTCGCTCGGCGACGCCTTCGAGCGGCTCAAGCAGATGCCGGACAGCATGGCCTGGATCGGCCTCTACCGGCCGAAGGAGTGGGAGCTGGTCAAGCTCGGCGAGGAGTTCGAGCTGCACGAGCTGGCGCTGGAGGACGCGATCGTCGGCTCCCAGCGCCCCAAGGCCGACCGCTACGGCGACACGCTCTTCGTGGTGCTGCGGGCCGCCCGCTACCTGGACGACGTCGAGGAGGTCGCCTTCGGGGAGGTGCACGTCTTCGTCGGACCCAACTTCGTGATCACCGTCCGCCACGCGGAGGCGCCCGACCTGCAGGCCGTCCGCAAGCGCATGGAGTCGGACCCCGAGCTGCTCCAGCAGGGCCCGCAGGCCGTGCTCTACGCCATCCTCGACGCGGTGGTCGACGGCTACGCGCCGGTGGTCGCCGGGCTGCAGAAGGACATCGAGGAGATCGAGGTCCAGGTCTTCGGCGGCGACCCCTCGGTGTCGCGGCGCGTCTACGAGCTGTCCGGCGAGGTGATCGAGTTCCAGCGCGCCACGGCGCCGCTCGTGGGCATGCTCCACGGACTCATCGCGGGGGCGGCCAAGTACGGCGTCAACGACGAGCTGCAGAGCTACCTGCGTGACGTGGCCGACCACGCGATCACCGTGGCGGAGCGGATCTCCTCCTTCCGGACGATGCTGCAGAACATCCTGGTCATCAACTCGACGCTGGTGACACAGGCGCAGAACGCGGAGATGGCCCGGATGACCGAGGCGAGCATCCAGCAGGGCGAGGAGGTCAAGAAGATCTCCGCCTGGGCCGCCATTCTCTTCGCACCGACCCTGGTCGGGACCATTTACGGGATGAACTTCGACTTCATGCCGGAAACGCACTGGGCTTTTGGTTACCCGTTCGCGATCGTGCTGATGGCGGCCGTTTGCTTGACCCTTTATGTGGTCTTCAAGAGGCGGAACTGGCTCTGACGCCGGGTCGAGATCAGGCGAAGAGCTCCTCGGCGGCGGTGACCTTGAGGGACCGAACGAACCACGCATCAAGGAGGGCGAGATCCCTGCACGCGAGAATCCGCTCCCGCGCTGACTTCGTGACAGGTACGCCACGCTCCTCCAGGGCCTTGAGCACTAGCTTCGCCTCGCCCTGGGCCCGCCCCTCGTCTCTGAGCATCTCGGCGAACTCGGACTTGAAGCGGTAGTTCTGCATCGTCATCAGACGTCTCCGTCGAAGATCTCCTCGGCGGCGGTGACCTTGAGGGACCGAACGAACCACGCATCAAGGAGGGCGAGATCCCTGCACGCGAGAATCCGCTCCCGAGCTGACTTCGTGACAGGTACGCCACGCTCCTCCAGGGCCTTGAGCACTAGCTTCGCTTCGCCCTCGGCCCGCCCCTGGATGCGCCCCTCATCTCGGAGCATCTCGGCGAACTCGGACTTGAAGCGGTAGTTCTGCATCGTCATCAGACGCCTCCAGATCTGTCGGGCGCGGGTGTCCCCGAGACCTATTTCCGTTTGCTCGGCGATGTACTTGGCGGTGTCGGTGTCGATCGTGGCCAGCGCGACGTCCAGGGCTTTCAGTATGGCACCGACCTTGGGAGATCGCGCGTGTGTCAGGGCCGAGTACATGGCGAGCACCGCGTCCGTGCACGCCTCGGCGGTATCAGTGATCGCGGGCACGATGTCGGGACCGAGCGCGATGGGGTGCACGACCAGAGAGGGATGACCGGCCAGGCCGATCGGCTTCGGCTCGCGGGCCCATCTGGCCGTGGCCACGTCCTGACAGATGACCATGAGCGTCACCGGACATTCGAACTTCGCATGCGCGTAGCTGATGTAGTAGGCCCACGCGGAGATCTTGTCGTCATCTCTCTGTGACTGCGACTCGCTGATGACGACGTGCTTGCGACCCCCTAGGGACGTGAACATCATCACCGTGTCGGCGCGCCGCTCGATCGGCTTTAGCTCCGTCAGGTCGGTATCGACGACGGCGACTTCCCTGGGCGTCGGGAAGTCGATGTTGAGCATTTTGAAGGCACGGGCATAGAGCTCCGGTTTGTCGCGGAATATGCGGTGGAGCACCTCGTGCTGCGAGGAAGGCATGTGCGAAAAGTTACCACTCGATGACTCTCTGTTCGCACGTGTTTCGAAAACCGGTCACCACAAAGCCGCGATCACGAGGCCCGTCACGATCAGCGCCGCGAGGGCGATGCGAAGGGCCGCGAGCGCGCGGCCGGTGGCTTTCACTGAAGGTCCTCAGGCGTCCAGGCCGACGTGCTGTTCCAGGCGTTCCAGGCGCTGCGCGATCGACTGCAGCTCGCCCTTGATCACGGTGGCCAGCGCCGCCAGCTGATCGCCGCTCTGGGTCGCGGGCCCGCCCTCCTGGGTCTGCGCGCGCAGGTGGACATAGCCCGCCAGGGCCGCGACCACCGCGCGGCGGGTGAGCCTGGGCTCGGCGCCCAGCGCGCGCAGGACCTGACCGGCGGTCCCGTCCGGCTCGGCGACCAGGCCCAGCAGGAGGTGCTCGCAACCGACGTAGTTGTGACCCAGCGAGGTGGCCTCGGTGACGGCGAACTCGAGCGCGTTGGCCGCGGGGCCGCTGAAGCTTCGAGGCGCCTCCGTGCCCGCCGCGGGCTGGTGGCGGTGGGCGAGGTCGCGTTCGACCTGCTGGGGGTCGATCTCCATGGCGTGCAGGACGCGCAGCGCCAGGTTGCTGCCCTCGCTCAGCATGCCGCTGAGCAGGTGCTCGGTGCCGACGCTCGCGGCCCCCTCCGCGCGGGCCTGGTCGGCGGCGAGCTTGAGCACGGTACGCGTTCTCGCCGTCAGGTGGGTCAGCGCCCCCGTCGGCTCCTCCAGGTCGAGATCGGCCAGGACGGTCTCCCTGATGGCGGTCACCCGGCGCACCGCCTGCTCCAGTGCTCGCTGGCAGACCGCCGACACCGGCACGCCGGCCTGCTTGACGGCCTCCGCGAGCTCATCCGGCAGATATACGTTGATCTTCGGCATGCCCCTACTGTAACCCCAAGGGGGTTACATGACAATGCGCTAATCGGGGAAGCCGGCAAGGGCCTGTTCCGCCTCGGCGACCGCGCGGCACAGCTCCTTCGCGAACGCCGCCACGCGGTCCGTCCCGAAGCGCGCGGACGGCGCCGAGATCGACAGCGCCGCCACCGCCGATCCGCTCCCGTTGCGCAGGGCGGCGCCGATGGCCGAGACGCCCTGCTCGGTCCCATCGATGTTCAGGGCGAATCCGCGCACCCGGACCTCGTCGAGCTCGCGTGCCAGCGCCGCGCGCTCCGCGTCGGCGAGGTCCGGGTAGAGGTCCCAGAGCTGGTCGGGGGTCAGCGTCGCGAGCAGGACCTTGCCGCCGGACGCCAGCCGCGCCGGCAGGATCGTGCCCCGCCGGTCGCCCACGTGCAGGATCTGCGACGACTCCACGCTGTCCAGGAAGCGCACCTCCGTGCCGACCCTGACCATGAGGTTCACGGTCTCCGCTGCCCGCGCGCACAGCCCCTCCATCGCGGGCCTGACCCGGGCGCGCAGCTCGCGCAGACCCGTGCCGCCGGGAGTGGCCTGCGTCGAGGTGAGGAACGGCCCCGGCAGGTATGTGTGGTGCTCGTCCTGTACGGCGAAGTCGCGATAGACCAGCATGGCCAGCAGGCGGTGGGCGGTCGACCGGGCGATGCCCAGCTCCCTGGCGACATCGGTGACCTTGAGCCGTCCCTGGTCGCGCAGCATGTGCAGGAGCAGCAGCACGTTGTCGACCGAGCCCAGGGCGTACGCCGGCTTGTTCTTCATAGCAGAACGCTAGTGCAGTACGCGGAACGAGCTTCTAGCGTGGGCACCATGAACCCAGAGGAGAGGCTCTACGCCGACTTCGCGGCGGAAAATCTCATACCGCTGTGGACGCAGGTCGGCGACCTGATGCCCATGCATCCGAAGCCGAAGGCCAGGCCGCACGTGTGGGAGTGGAAGACGCTCCACCCGCTGGCCGAGCGGGCCGGCGAGCTGGTGCCCGTCGGGCGGGGCGGTGAGCGGCGGGCGATCGCGCTGGCCAACCCCGGCCTGGGCGGGCTGCCGTACGCGACTCCGACGCTCTGGGCGGCCATCCAGTACCTGGGCCCGCGCGAGGTCGCCCCCGAGCACCGCCACACCCAGAACGCCTTCCGCTTCGTCGTCGAGGGCGAGGGCGTCTGGACCGTCGTGAACGGCGACCCGGTCGCCATGCGGCGCGGCGACTTCCTGCTGACGCCCGGCTGGCACTTCCACGGGCACCACAACACCACCGACGCCCCGATGGCCTGGATCGACGGGCTGGACATCCCGCTCGTGCACTACACCGACACCTCGTTCTTCGAGTTCGGCCCCGACCAGGTGACCGACGTGACCACGCCGAGCGTGTCGCGTTCAGAACGGCTGTGGGCGCATCCGGGGCTGCGTCCCGTGTCGGCGCCCGGGGCCGCGCCCAGCTCGCCGATCGCCGCGTACCGCTGGGAGCACACCGATCGCGCGCTGGACGAGCAGCTCGCGCTGGAGGACGAGGGCCACCCGGGGACCGTCGAGCCCGGCCACGCCGCCGTCCGCTACACGAACCCCACCACCGGCGGCGACGTCATGCCGACGATCAGGGCCGAGTTCCACCGGCTGCGACCGGGGACCGCGACGGCAGCGCGGAGGGAGGTGGGCTCGTCGGTGTACCAGGTGTTCGACGGCGAGGGATTCGTGACGCTCGACGGCGAGGAGCGGCGGCTGTCGCGGGGCGACCTCGTCGTGGTGCCGTCGTGGTGCGCGTGGTCGTTCCGCGCGGAGACCCGCTTCGACCTGTTCCGTTTCGCCGACACGCCCGTGTTCGAAGGGCTGCACCAGTACCGGGAGGAGCTCGCGTGAAGCTCGCGACTTTGCGGCTGCCCGGCCGTACGACCGCTGCCAGGATCGACGGCGACCAGGCCGTGGAGATCGTGGCGCCCGACGTGGGGGCGCTGCTGGCCGACCCGGGCTGGCGGGACGTCGCGGCCGCCGCGGACGGGCCCAGGCATCCGCTGTCCACGGCCGGCCTCGCCCCCGTCGTCCCCCTACCCGGGAAGATCATCTGCGTCGGGCTCAACTACCGCAACCACGTCCTGGAGATGGGCCGCGAGCTGCCGGAGTATCCGACGCTGTTCGCCAAGTTCGCCGAGGCGCTCATCGGCCCGTACGACGACATCGCCCTGCCGGCCGTCTCCCAGGCTGTGGACTGGGAGGCCGAGCTGGCGATGATCATCGGTACGGAGGCCAGGAACGTGTCCCCCGAACAGGCGACGGCCGCCATCGCGGGCTACTCCGTGATCAACGACGTGACGGCCCGCGACTACCAGAACCGCACGCTGCAGTGGCTCCAGGGCAAGACCTTCGAGGCCAGCACGCCGTTCGGCCCGTTCCTCGTCACGCCCGACGAGCTGGAGGGCAGGTCGATGGCCGTGCGGTGCGAGGTGGACGGCGAGGTGATGCAGGAGGCGGACACGTCCGACCTGGTCTTCGACCCGGCACGGCTCATCTCGTACGTGTCGGAGATCCTCACGCTGAGGCCCGGCGACGTCATCGCCACCGGCACGCCCGGCGGGGTCGGGCACGCCCGCAAGCCCCCTCGGTACCTCGCCGACGGCAGCAAGGTCGTGACCCGCATCGCGGGGGTCGGCGAGCTGGTGAACGTGGCGCGCCGCGATGGCTGACCTGGGCTGGATGGACTCCGGCACCGCGTATTTCGAGGCCCGCCTGCGCCGGAGCGACCTCGGGCGGGAGAGCCGGCTGCCCGGGTGGACGGGACGGCACGTGGCGGCGCACGTCGCCGCGAACGCCCGCGCTCTGGGCAGGCTCGTGCATTGGGCGCGTACGGGTGAGGAGCGGCCGATGTACGACTCGCCGGCGGCCCGGGACGCCGAGATCGACGACCTGGCCGCCCGGCTTGACGCCGCCGAGCTGGAGAGCCTGGTGAAGGAGACGGCCGAGGAGCTGCGGGAGGTGCGGGGCACCGCCGCCGAGCTGGCCGCCTGGGTCACCGGGCGAGGCCCCGCGCCCAGCCCAGGCGCCCCGGCCATCGGGCGCTGGCTCTGAGGAAGGAATGTCGTGACCGAGGTGATCGTGGTCGGAGGCGGCATCGGCGGGCTCGCCGCCGCCTTCGCGCAGGCCAGGGCCGGGCGGGCGGTCAGGGTGCTGGAGCGGTCGGCCGAGTTCGCGGAGGTGGGCGCCGGGTTGCAGCTCGGCCCCAACGCCACCCGCGTGCTCGACCGCTGGGGCCTGCTCGGCCAGGTGATCGAGGCGGGCGTGCTCCCCCGGCGGCTGGTCTTCCGCGACGCGCTGACCGGCGAGGAGCTCACCCGTCTCGACCTGGGTGAGGAGTTCCGGCGCCGCTACGGGGCCCCGTACGTGGTGGCGCACCGCAGCGACCTGCACGCCATCCTCCTCCGCGCCTGCGAGAAAGCAGGCGTGGAGCTGCTGAACGGGCAGCACGTCGAGCGGGTGGACGCCGAACGGGCCAGGGCGTACTGCGCGGACGGCTCGGTGCACGAGAGCAGTGTGGTGGTCGCGGCGGACGGCCTGCAATCAGCGTTGCGGGCGCAGCTCTCAGCGGACCAACCCCACGATTCCGGATTTGTCGCTTATAGAGGTACGTGTCCGATACCGGATGGCTTCGATACCTCCGAGGTGATCGCGTACCTGGGCCCCGACCGCCACTTCGTCCAGTACGCCCTCCGCGGCGGCGAGCTGCTGAACCAGGTCGCCGTGTTCCGCGGTCCCGGCGAGCTGGAGCCGGCCTTCGACGGCTCCTGCGACGAGATCCTCAAGGGGCTGCCCTACCTGTGGCGCGACCGCCACTGGCCCATGCTCGACCGCCGGCCGATCGGCACCTGGGTGCGGGGCAGGCTCGCCCTGCTGGGGGACGCCGCGCACCCCATGCTCCAGTACCTGGCCCAGGGCGCGTGCCAGGCCATCGAGGACGCCCACGAGCTGGCCGAGCAGTCGGCGGGCGGCGACTGGGACCAGGCGCTGGCGGCGTACCAGGAGATCCGCGCGCCCCGGACGGCGCGCGTGCAGACGACGGCGCGGCTGTGGGGCGACATCTGGCATGTGGACGGCGTGGCGAGGGTGCTGCGCAACGAGCTGTTCCGCACCAGGGACATGTCCAGCTACGCCTACGTCGACTGGTTGTACCAGGGATGAAGCGTGACGGGGCCGTCCGGGGTGTGGACGGTGGGGTGTCGCCCGACCCCGGCGCCGCGGTCAGCTCAGGAAGCGGCGGACGTCGGCGACCTCGCCGTCGAGGAGGCCGCCGGGAAGCTCGTCGAACGGCTGGACGCTCACCTGCGTGCCCTTCCGCCCCCACACGCCCCTGATCACGCCGCCCACCAGCACGACGGGCCGCAGGATGCCTCCGCCCGGGAACACCTTCCTCGCGTGCTCGGCCACCAGGATCGGGTCGCGGCTGCGCCAGCCCATCAGGTATTCGTCGAAGGCGGGCGCCAGGCGTACCACGGGCTCCTCCTCGGCGGGCGGCGGGCCGGCGGCGCCGAGGCTCCAGGCGGTGCGGGCCTCGCCCAGCGGCAGGCCCGACCAGGCGGCCAGGTCCTCGGGCCCGGCGGGGTGGTGGGCACGGCGGTAGCGGGTGGCCAGCTCCTTGAGCGCGCGGTCGCGGTCGGGCTCGGGGATGATCGGGGCGCCCAGCCAGTCGGCGGCGTGCACGTACGTGGGCTTGCCCGCCCGGAGCGGGCCCAGCACGGCCAGGCCGTGGTAGGCGGCCAGCGCCACCAGGTGCACGACGCCCTGGCCGCGAGCCCGTCCCGCCAGGCGCTCCTCCAGCTCGGCCTTGGTGAGCGGGCCCTGGCCCTCGAGGGCGCGGCCGATGAGCGCGGGCAGGTCGTCGCCGGTGACGCCCTCCTCCCGGAGGCGGCGCAGGGTGTTCGTGGCGGAGCGGGTGAGGGCGTGCAGCCAGGGGAGGTCGTCGGCGTGGACGAAGTGGAGCGTGCCGCGCGGGCCCCAGGTCCTGACGATCTCGCGTGCGTGCCAGGCTGCCTCGACGTCCTGTCTGGTGAGGGTGGCGGAGCGGGCGCGGAAGGCGAGCAGGGCCGCGGGGACGTCCTGGGCCTGCATCGCACCCAGCCGCCTGACGAGCTCGCCTGCCGCCAGGCCCGGCGGGCGGTGCAGGAGCTGGGCCTCGACGCTTCTCATGCGGGAATCTTGAAGTGCTCCCCGCGACTGAAGTCGGGGATTTCAGCCAGGTCGGGCTCCGTCTGCGCGGTGGCCTGGGCTGCTGTTGCTTGGCGGTTGGCCTTCCGGCCCACGCCGTTGCGTGGTTTGCGCGCCCCAGCTCGTACACCCGGTCTGGGCTGCACAAACTCCGCCCTCCCGGCGGTGAGGATGTTCTTGGCGGCGTTCACGTCGGCGTGATCGGTGTGACCGCACAAGGTACACCGGAAGACCGCTTGGCTCCCGCGGGACTTCCGATCCACCACCGTGCACACGTTACACGTCTGACTCGTGTAGGCCGGATTGACAGTGATCACGCAGCCGTCCCGGCTGACGGTGGCGTTCTTGACCGTCCCGCCGAGCGGGCGGGTGATGCGGAAGCGGACCCAGCCGAGCTTGGGTAGTTTCGCCCGTGCCCAGCGCCGGTTGAGCCGCTCGATGGCGATCTTGGCGCCCTCGGGGAACCGGAACGACGGCCGCGTCCTGGCCTTGGATTTCCAGCGGACCCTCCAGGTCCCGTGCCGGGAACACGCCTGGTTCAGGTCGATGAGCGTCTGCTGAAGGCAGTGGCCGGGCACCTCTGCCAGCCACGCGAACTCGCCCTTGGCCTCAGCGAGTTGGCGGGCTTGTTCGTGGTAGCCGATCCACGCCTCCCGGCGGCGGTAGGCGCGGCGCTGCTCCAGGGCGGTGTTCCACACACTGCGGCAGGCGCCGCCGATCCGCTCGGCGAACTCCGCCTGGCCGGAGGTGAGGTCCAGGCGATACTTACGTCCGATCAGCATCCGCGATCATGACCTCCATCTCCACCAGCCAGGCCCCAATTCTCCTCGATCACCTCGCGGATCAGCTCTTCCAGCCGCACCTCGATCCGCCCCCAGCACCCGCCTGCGGTGCTTGGCGCACCACACCACGCGGAAGGCACACTGGAAGGCGATGTTGCTGTCCGCGGGCATCACATTAGCGTTCAGTGGTTTCTTGCGCGTGCGTACTCGCTGGTAGCGCACTTGGGGTTGCTGTGGCGTGCCGAGACTGTCGGTGCGAAGCCGTACCTTAGTGCCCGTGTCCGAACAGCCCCTGACCCTCGACGCCGTCCTCACCGACGAGGCGGTCCTGTCGACCTACCGCCGCATGTTCGCCGCGCTGGCGCGCGACAGCGGCGCGGTGGTCGACGACCCGGCCCTGGTCGACATCGCCGAGACGCTGTTCTCGGCGTTCGCGGAGGCGGGCGAGGAGTGGCTGACGCACGAGCAGATGCGTTTCGCGTGCCGGGCATATCCGGCCGACCAGTTCGACAACCGACTGCGGGTGCTCAAGGGGCTGGGGGCCGTCCGCGAGGTGTTCCCCAAGCCCAACCAGCTGCGTTACCGGGCCTCGTTCACCAGTGTCGTCGGGCTGATGTTCATCAGGCGGATGATGTCCGACGGCGGCCAGTCGGAGATGCACCGGCTGCTGGCGCTCGAAGACCTCAACGTCGCCGATCCGCGCACCACGATGGAGGAGGCCAGGCAGAGCGCGGTCAACCTGGCGCGGGCGTTCCGGCTCTGGGCGCTGGAGCTGATCACGCTCACCACGGGCACGATCGAGGAGCTGCGCGAGCAGGCGCCCAAGCTGTGGGGCACCGAGGAGATCGCCCGCCGCGCCCAGGGCCTGCACGGCACCATCCTGACCCGGTGGCCGGAGCTCGACCGCGTCTGCACCGACCTGCGGGCGGCGATCTACGCCTACAGCGACGCCTCGCGCCGCGCCGCCGGTCGCCTGGCCGACTCGGCGGGCACCACGCGCAACCTGACGTTGCTGCCCACGGAGACGTGGCGCACGTTCGCGCAGACCGCGTCCCGGGAGCGGCTGGCGGCCGTGCTCGACGGGTTCGTGTTCGACGCGCCCGCGCCGTGGCACGACCCGGCTGCCATCGCCCGCGCCGTGGACGAGGCCCCGCGCCCCGCCCCCGCCCAGCCCACTCCCCCACGCTCCCACCTCCCCGACGCCGGGCCGGACTCCTCCCTCGACTCCTCGCCCAGCGCCGCCATGGAGCGGCTGCGCGAGGTGGCGGAGTCGCTGCTGGGTGACGCTTCGCGGGTGGCCCTCGCCGACGTGCTGGGCTCCGACTGGCCCTCGGCGCGTCGCGTGCTCGCCGACCTGACGACCGTGGACCTGCGGCCCGAGCTGCCTTACCGGCTGACGTGGTCCGACGGCCTCACGATCGACCCGGACCGCGAGCCGGCCTGGCTCTCGCACGGCTACCTGGAGCGCACCTGATGGCCATCGAGAAACGTCCCAAGCCCCTGACAGGTGCCATGCGGGCGCAGGGCCAGTCCCCGGCTGTGGCTCATGTGCGGGCGCAGGGCCAGTCTTCCGCCGTGGCTCATGTGCGGGCGCGGTCGGGTGGGCCGCTGTGGCTGGATGCCGGGGTGCCGGCGCCGCCCGGGATGGTGCGGTTGACGCGTCCCGACTCCACGGGGCAGGCGCTGCCGCTGTGGCCCGACGGGGTGACGCCGTCGTTGCTGGAGGAGTATCAGGTGGCGCCCGTCCCGGTGGAGCGGTCCGGGGAGACCCGGCGGGTGCTGGCCGCCGTGCTCAAGTGCTGCTGGACCGACCTGTCCGTGGACCCGTGGCCCGGCCAGCCCGCGCCCATGGAGCTGGTGCTCGACACATACCGGGCGCTGATCGGCCGCACCGACGACCTGATGCGCAACTGGGCGATCGGCGCGCTGCGGCGACTGCACGACTCGGCGTGGATCGTGATGGACGACGGCGTGGTCGTGCTCGGCCCCCGCTGCGCCCTGTGGCCGGTCGAGTCGCACGCGCAGCTGCAGGAGCTGGCACGCCGCCTGCCCGATCCCGAACGCCCCGAGCTCACCGTGGTGGGTGACGCCGACATCGTGGCCGCCGCCGAGACCGATCCTGAGGGAGCCGGCGGGCGGGTCGAGGCCGCTTCTTCGGCGGAGTTCGACGATTTGCTGGGGGCTTACGACGAGCGGCGGCGGGCGGAGCTGGTGGCGGCGTTCATGGCGGTGGAGTACGCCGCCGAGCCGGTGCAGGAGGCGCGTTTCGCCGCCCTGCGGGACCCGGCGCTGCGCCACACGCTGGGCGAGATGCTGACCAGGCGCGGCCGTACGCTGATCCAGCACCGCGACCGCTGGACCTCCGGTTATGACGACACCCACGCCGCCTCGCTGACGAGGCTCGATGCCGAGGCCGAGGCCACGCACGAGCCATCCCCTGGCACCGACCCGACCCCGTCGGACGAGCCCTCGCCGACCGGCCAGGGTGGTGGCGGCATCGCAGACGCAGCGTCCGCAGCCGTCGAGGCGGCCGACCGGGCGGGCGAGATCGATGCAGCGGAGCCGGGCGATGCGACCCGCGCAGCCGAGGCGGGCAAGGTGCCCGGCGCGCTCAGGGAGGGCAACACGACCGGTAGAGGTCCGGCAGCCGACGCAACCGGCAGGGCCGAAGCGGGCAAGGTGCCCGGCACAACTACTGCGGGCGACGTGTCCGGCACCGCCGCAGTGGGTGCGGCTGCCGGTGCTTCGGGCGGTGCCCCGGGGTCCCGGCAGGCGGTCCGGCCGTCAGGTCCGAGCGGTGGCGGCTCGGCGGGCGCGCGGCTGGGGGTGAGCGAGCGGGCGGTGCTGACGCTCGTACTGGTGCACTCCGTTGCGATCCCGAGGGCCGAAGGGCTGCTGCCCGAGGACTCCTGGCTGTCGCCGCACCCCACACCGGTGGACGAGCTGCGCCGCCACACCCAGCTGCCCATCGGCGAGTTGGAGGCGGCGTTGCGGGCGTTGCGGCACTCGGGGCTCTTGGGCCAGGTCAAGGCGGGTGAGGAGGCGGGCGGTTACGTGCCGGGGCCGCAGTTCCACCGGCTCACTCCGGCGGCCAGGCGGCGCCTGCAGGAGGAGCTGATCCTGGCGGCCGGGCCGAACACGCCGCTGGCGGCCGCCGTACGAGCTCGAAGATCGGCGAAGTGATCACAGCCGAGTGCGGCGAGTTCAGCGTCAGGACGAATGGAAGGACTACGGGGGTCAGAGGTGTCACAGATGGAGAACGTCGTCGGAGACCGGGTGCTGATCGCCATGCAGGCGGTCAACATTTCGCGGCTCTCGACCCATCCGGTGCCCACCGTCCCCGGCACGCTCATCGTCGTGGCCGGCGCCGGGCCGAAGGACTCCAACGGCGCGGGTAAGTCGTCGTTCATCGCCTCGATCACGGCGCTGCTCGGGGACGAGCAGTGGCGCTTCGCCTCGGGCGCGAAGGCGGTGTCCGAGCTGCTCTTCAACGCCGAGCTGGCCAGCGGCGCCGGAGCCCGCCAGTGGGCGAGCGCCGACCACGGCTACATCGTGGGCGTCTTCGGTCCGCCCGGCATGGAGGGCTTCGCCCCCTATGACCTGGACCTCCAGCGATCGGGCGACGCCGCTTCCGGGCCGCCCCCGCAGGCGGGCGATGCTCCCGCCACGGCTTCCGAGTCGCCGGACGACGCGGAGGAGGCCGAGTTCGTGCTCGAGAGCCAGGTGGCCGGGGGCGAGCTCAGCGGGGAGCTGTTCGAGGTGCCCGACACCTCGGGTGGGGCGCTCACCGTGTGGCTCAAGGTCAACCAGGAGGCGCCGCACCTGGAGATCCGCTGGCGCGAGGGGGTGCACCTGGCGGCGTCCCCGTCCGAGGCCGAGCGGGTGGCGCGGGCCGACGAGATCTGGGCGTCTCTGCCGAAGTCGGCCGGTAGGCGGGACGTGGTGGCGCGCGACCTGACCAAGGTGCTCTACGGCGACCGGGTCAGGTGCGTGTCGTTCCTGTCCACGTCCGTACGGAGCAAGGTCGCCACCAACCTGCTCTCCCAGCCGCTCAACGAGATCTCCCCCGAGCGGGTCTTCGAGGCCATCGCCGCCCTCACCGGCCTCGATGCCGAGCTGGAGCAGGAGCGGGAGGCCCGCCGCGACGAGCACGCCAAGCGGGTGCGCGCGGCGCAGGCGGCCGAGCGGCTGGCGGAGTTCGAGTCGGAGTCGAAGGCGCTGCTGACCACGTTCGACCGGCGTGATCAGGCGAGGGTACGGCTGGCGGACGCGTTGCGGTGCTGGCGGGGCAGGCAGGCACGCAAGCTGGCCGACGCGGCGGCGAAGGACGAGGCGCTGGCCGCCGACCTGGAGCGGCACCACGCGGCCGGTGAGGCGGCCGCCGAGGCGATCGCCATGGTCAAGGCGGAGATCGCCACGCTGCGGGAGGACACCCTCGACAGGCAGGTCTCGCAGGCCCGCAAGGAGCTGGCGGCGCTGCAGGCGCGGGCGGCCAAGCTCGACGCCGACCGGGCGGTGGCCGAGAACTCCGCCGACGAGCTGCGCGGGCTGATTCCGGCGCTGGAGGAGAGGCGCAGGTTCGCGGACGGGCGCGACGTGCCTACGGCCGAGCGGGAGCTGGGAGAGGTCCGGCTGCGGCTCAACGAGGCGCTCAAGGGGCTCGGGGTGGCCGACCAGGAGGTGGCCTCCGCTCAGGCGGCGCTGGACGACGCCGAGGGCGGTCCGGCGGCGGCGCAGCTCAACGCGCTGGCGGCGGCCGGGGTCGGCGCGACCGGCCTGCTGGACGCCCTCGACGTGGCCGAGCAGGCCCGCGACGCCGCCCAGACTCCAGGGCACGGCCAGACTCCGGGACACGGCCAGAGTCCAGGGCACGACCAGCCCCACGACGCCGCCATGTCGTCGGGACACGACCAGGCATTGCGTGGGAGGACCGCCGGTGTGGAGGCCGGCGGGGCGGGTGACGCCGAGGCGCGGGACGTCGAGGCGCTGGGTGCGGCCCTCAAGGCACGCTATGGAAAAGCGCCGGGCGGCGTCGGCGGGCCGTCGGGTGGGCTGGTGCTGGGCGATCTGCGGGGGTGGCCCAACGAGCATGCGGTGATCGTGGATGCGGCGCAGCTCGATGCCGCCGCCGCCGCGCTGGCCGCGTTGCCCGGGTCCGTGCTGGTCAGTTCGGCCGGGGTGAGCGTCGTGGGGGCGTTCGACGGGGTGGCCACGGGGCGTGAGGCCCGGATCAAGGCCGCCGAGCAGCGGCTCAACCGCGCGAAGGACGTACAGGAGACGGCGGCGCAGGCCGTACGCGATGGGGAGGAAGCCGTCGCCGAGGCGCAGCGGCGGCTGGAAGGGGCCAGGGCCGGGGTGCGCCTGGCCGAGCTGGAGGCGAAGCTGGCCGAGCGGCGGGACAGGCTGGCCGAGCTGAACGCCGCGATCGAGGAGGTCGCGCCGAAGGTCGCCGAGGCCGAGCGGCAGACCGGAGCGCTGGACTTCCGGGCCAGGACCAGGGACATGGAGATCGAACGCCTGGAGGGGCGGCGCCACCGGCACGAGGCCGAGCGGGCGCAGGCCCGCGACCAGGAGGCCAAGGTCGGCGCCGAACGCGAGTCGCTCAAGCTCGACGGGCTGGCCGCCGACTGGGGCGGCACGGTGGAGACGGCCCGCGAATGGCTCGGCGCGCTCCCGGAGGAGGAACGACCGCGCGCGGCCGAGGAATGGTGGCGGATCGCCGAACGCCACTTCGACCAGGCGTTGCGCGACACGTTCCCGGAGGAGGACGCGGAGATCCCGGAGGAGCTGCGGTTCCTGCTGAGCGAGCGGGGCGGGAGCGCGGCGCGGGAGCAGGCGACGTTCGCGGCGGTGTGCGGGGCGCTGGCCTCCTACCTGCGGGGCCAGGA
Source organism: Nonomuraea sp. NPDC049400 (assembly GCF_044466425.1). NCBI lineage: Bacteria > Bacillati > Actinomycetota > Actinomycetes > Streptosporangiales > Streptosporangiaceae > Nonomuraea > Nonomuraea sp. NPDC049400. Next base: position 18,268 of record NZ_JBITMP010000001.1, on the reverse strand, counting down.
GGAGTACGAACGGCACCAGCGGCGCCAGATCGAGGCCCAGGTCGTCTCCAGGCAGCGTGACCTGGCGGCGGCGGCGCGCGGCGCCGAGGAGGCGGCGCAGTCGACGGCCGTGCACCGGGCGGCGTTGACGGCGGCGATCAAGGCGCGGCTCACGCGGGTGGCCGAGGAGTTCGAGAAGCTGGACACCTCTTACGGAGGCTACGGGGCCACGCTGGAGTTCCCCGTGCCGCCCGCGCCCGCCGACCCCGAGCAGCGCTGGCAGTGGCGGGTGACGCCGAAGTGGCGGCGCGGCGAGGGGCAGGGGTTCGTGCCGTACAACCGGCGGGCCAACACCGCGCTCATGGACGAGAAGGCCGTCAAGCTGGTGTGCGCGGCGGCCATCGCCTCCTCCGGGGGCGGACACCTGTGCCTGGTGCTCGACGAGCTCGGCCGCAACCTGGGCAAGGAGCACCGCAGGGAGGCGGTGGCGCTGTTCCGGCGGATCGGGGAGACGTACGGGATCACGGTGATCGGGGCACTCCAGGACGACATGGAGCCGTACGCGATCGATGCCTGCGGGCAGTACATCAAGCTGCGGCGGTCGTCGGACGCGATGCCGTACAACGAGCCGCCGGTGATCGTCGGGCACGACCAGCACGCCGAACGGGTGCGGGCGCTGGCCGCGTACGTCGACAGGACGGCCGGTTGACGGAGCGGTAGCGCCCGCCGGTTATTTGATCGGCGGGCCGGTGTAGGAGGCGCGGAGGCGGAGAAGGGTGCCTCGGCCGTACTCCTCCATCGCGTGCGCCAGCCAGCCCGCCACCCTGGCCACCGCGAAGATGGCCTCGCCCGCGCCGCTCACCATGCCGCTCACGGCGGTGAGGATGGCGAGGGCGAAGTCCGTGTTCCGCTCCGGGAGGCGGCGCCTGCGCATCTCCTCCAGTACGGCCCTTCCGGCGACGAGCCGCTCGTGCCCTGGCGCGGCCTCGCTGACCAGGTCGAGCAGGAGGCCGCCGCGACCGTCGCCGTTCTTGTAGATGCTGTGGCCGAAGCCGGGGATGCGCTCGCCGCGCCGCACCCGCTCGCCGATCTCCCGTGCGGCCTGGTGCGGCTCGGCGACCTCGGCGAGCAGGCGTTCCGCGCCGTACGACGCGCCGCCGTGCAGGGGGCCGCCGAGCACGCCGAGCCCGGTCAGCACCACGGCGTACGGGTCCGCCTTGGCGGAGGCGGCGACCCTGGCGGCCAGGGTGGAGGCGGCGAGCTCGTGGTCGGCGAGCAGGACCAGGGCGGCCTGGAGGGCGTCGAGGAGTGCGGGGGTGGCGGGCCGCGGGCACAGGCGGGACCAGAGGCGCTCGGCGATCGACCCGCCTTGGGGCTCGCTGAGCTGTGGCAGGGCGTCGACGAGGCCCGCGATCATGCGGCGGCCGGTGGCGGCGACGGAGGCGGGGTCCAGCTGGTAGCGGAGGGAATCGGACGCGCCGAGGACTGTAGTGATCACCTGGAGGCGGTCGAGGGGCAGGAGGTCCTCGGGAAGCCCGCGCTGCGCGGCCACAGCGGCCACCAGCGCGTCCGGCTCGCACCGCCACGGCACCGATCCTGGGTTCCGCGCCTCGCTGCCGCCGGCAGGATCGGCGGTCCAGAGCCAGGTCGCGACCGTTTCGAAGTCGCTCGTTCCGGCCAGCTCCAGCGCGTCGAGCCCCCGGTAGTAGGGCCGGTCCACGCCGAGGGCCGTGATGCCCGACTCGATCACCAGCTCGGGCGGCTGGTTGCGGGGACGCCCGCGCCGGGCGAGGCGCTCGACCTCCTCCGCCGAGAAGAGGCTGCGCCGCCCGTCCTCGCTGTGCCGCCGCTGCAGCACTCCCCGGCTCACGTACGCGTACAGCGTGGCGGGCTTGACCCCGAGGCGTGCGGACGCCGTGGCCGCGTCGATCCACTCCACCATGACCCCTCAATGTTGATGAAAATCAATATTGATCCATGTTGAGAGAGCGTGTCAACGTGAGGGCATGCCAAAAGTTCACTTCCTCGATGTGACCAACCGGGACGGCGTGCAGACCGCACGCACCGGCCTGTCGAAGTTCGGCAAGACCATGGTCAACTTCTATCTGGCCAAGCTCGGGGTGGCGCAGTCCGAGATCGGATTCCCCTTCCTGTTCCACGAGGTCCCGTACGTCAAGGCGCAGGTGGCGCTGGCCGAGGCGGGGGCGTTCGGCGGCCTGCGGCTGTCCGGATGGTGCCGCGGCGTGCCGCAGGACGTGGAGCAGGCGGCCCCGCTCGGGCTCAAGCACTACAACCTGTCCATCTCGACGTCCGACTACATGATCCAGAACAAGTTCCGGGGGCGCCTGGACAGGAACGCGATCATCAGGGAGATGACGGCCGCCGTGCGCACGGCCAAGGCCGCGGGCGCGCGGACCGTGGGGGTGAACGCGGAGGACGGCTCGAGGACGGACGACGGCTTCCTGCTGGAGTTCGCGCTGGCGGCCAAGGAGGCGGGCGCCGACCGGGTGCGTTACTGCGACACGATCGGCGGCGACACGCCCGACAGGATCCGCGAGCGCTTCGCCAAGCTGGCCTCCGCCGTCGCGATGCCGGTCGAGACCCACTGCCACAACGACCTGGGCATGGCCGTGGCCAACTCCGTCTCGGGCGCGCTCGGCGACCTCGAGGCAGGGCAGGACGCCTGGATCAACACGTGCGTGAACGGCATCGGCGAGCGCTCCGGCAACGCCGACCTGCTCGCCACGATCCTGGCCTTCCAGCACGGCTTCGGGCTGGACGCGGAGCTCGGCGACGCGCTCGACCTGTCGTGGGCCCGCAGATTCGCGTTGTGGGCGAGTTACGCGTTCGGGCAGCCGCTGCCGTACAACCAGGTCGGGGTGGGACGGAACGCGTTCGCGCACGAGAGCGGCATCCACGCCGACGGCGCGCTCAAGGACCACGGCAACTACGAGCTGTACGACGAGGCCACGCTGGGCCCGTTCCCCGAGGACTGGCACGCGCGGGACGGCCGGGTCGTGCTGACCGGCGAGTACGGCGGGAAGGCGGGCTTCCGGCACGTCATGGACGGGCTGGGGGTGGAGGTCCGCGAGGAGGACCTGGCATTCCGGCTGGTGCAGCTCTGCAACGCCATGACCGGCCGCCCGCTCACCGACGACGAGCTCCGCCTGATCGCCGCGTACCCGCGCGAGTTGTCCCTGTTGTTCCCGGGCTACGAGAACCCTTAGAGGGTGCCGTCGCCCGTCTCGGGCAGGGCCAGCAGGCAGAGCAGGCTCAGCAGGGCCATCGCCGCGACGTACCCGCCGACGGCCGTCACGCCCAGACCGCTGGCCTGCATGCTGGTGGCGACCAGCGGCGGCACCGCGCCGCCGAGGACGCCGCCGAGGCTGTAGGCCACCGAGGCGCCGCTGTAGCGGTACTGGGTCCTGAACAGCTCCGGCAGGTACGCGCCCATCGGCCCGAAGATCAGCCCCATCAGGCCCAGCGCCCCCGCCAGGGCCACGCCGGTCAGAAAGACCGACCCGGTCTCCATCAGCGGGAACATCACCAGTCCCCACACGACGGCCGCGCCTGTCCCGGCGATCAGGGTGCGGCGGCGACCGAGGCGGTCGGAGACCATCGCGGAGACCACCGTGCCCGCGCCCATGAACACGACCCCGATCATGGTCAGGGCGAGCATGGTGGTCTTCGGGATCTTCAGCGTGGTGGTGCCGTACGCCAGGCAGTAGGTGGTGGCGGTGTAGAAGAGCGTGTAGGCGACGGTCATGGCGCCGGCGCCGAGCAGCACGCGCCGCCACTGGTGCCGCATGAGGCCCGCGAACGGCACCTTGGCGATCCGGTGCTGGTCCATGGCCGCCTGGAAGACCGGCGTTTCGGAGATCTTGAGACGTACGTACAGGCCGACGACCACCAGCAGCAGGCTCGCCACGAACGGCAGCCGCCAGCCCCATGACCCGAACGCCTCGTCACTGAGCGCCTCGCCGAGGATCAGGAAGAGCCCGTTCGCCATGATGAAGCCGACCGACGGGCCGAGCTGCGGGAACATCGCGTAGAGCCCGCGCTTGCCGGGCGGCGCGTGCTCGGTGGCCAGCAGCGCCGCGCCGCCCCACTCGCCGCCGAGCCCGATGCCCTGCGTGAACCGCAGCAGCACGAGCAGCACCGGCGCCGCCACGCCGATGGCCGCGTAGCCGGGCAGCAGCCCGATCGCGACCGTCGAGAGCCCCATCACCAGCAGCGACACGACCAGCATCGACTTGCGGCCGACCCGGTCCCCCCAGTGCCCGAACACGGCAGAGCCGAGCGGGCGCGAGATGAACGCCACCGCGAACGACGCGAACGCGGCCAGGCTGCCCGCCACCGGGTCCAATTTGGGGAAGAAGGCGGCATTGAGCACCAAAGCCGCCGCGGTGCCGTAGATGTAGAAGTCGTAGAACTCGATCGCGGTGCCGATGAGGCTGGCGGCCGCGATCCTGGACCGGCTGGGGGCCGCGATATCGGGGGAAGTTGTCATCTTTGGTCTCACTATGCGGACTTGCGTCTTGTAAAGCGATACAGAGAAGCTATCACCCGCGAAATATCACCTTGGGAAGGAACGGGATTGGCTGTCGATCTGGTCATCTTCGACTGCGACGGGGTGCTCGTGGACAGCGAGCCGATCTCCGTACGCGTGGGCACGGCGGCGCTGCGGCGCCTGGGCTGGTCGATCGATGAGGCGGAGTACGCCGAGCGGTTCGTGGGGTGCGCCAACGAGTACTGGGACGAGCAGGTGGGCGAGACGCCGCCGGGCTGGCGCGACCAGCTCATCGCCGATTACACGGCCGCGGTCAAGGCCGAGCTGTGCGCGGTCGACGGCATCGAGGAGGCGCTCGACCGGCTCACCGTGCCGACCTGCGTGGCCTCGAACGGCCGGCACCGCACGATCCGCCGCAGCCTCGAGCTCACGGGGCTGGCCGAGCGGTTCGCCGGGCGGGTGTTCAGCGCCGAGGACGTGGCCAGGGGCAAGCCGGCGCCGGACCTGTTCCTGCACGCGGCGGCCACGATGGGGGTGGAGCCGGAGCGGTGCGTGGTGGTGGAGGACAGCCCGTTCGGGGTGACGGCGGCGATGAGCGCGGGCATGCGCTGCCTGGCCTTCGCCGGCGGACTCACGCCCGCTTCCCGCCTCACCGGACTGGGCGCCACCGTCTTCCACCACCATGCCGCCCTGCCCGGCCTGATCAGCTCTCTCGAGGGCGATTAGGCTCTCTCATCACCCCTGACGGGCACGCCCGTTCTCGTCCAGATAGTCGCGCCAGGAGCGCTTCGGGTTCCAGCCCAGCAGGTGGTGGGCCTTGGCGCAGGAGATGCCCGAGGCGTCCTTGCGGGCGAGCGGGCGCAGCTCGATCCGGTCGCCGTAGTGCTCGCGCAGCGCGGCGGCGAAGTCGTGCCCGCCCGCGTTGTCCGGCGAGGCGATGTAGAACACCTCGTGACCGGGCAGGCCGGACTCGGTGGCCAGGACGATCGCGTCCGCGAGGTCGTACACGTCGATGTAGCTCCACAGGCCCGCGCCGATCTCGGAGACGTCGCGGACCTGCGGGCCGAGGTTGCGCTCGTAGTTGCCCTCGTGCTGCACCCAGCTCGGCCGCAGCGAGATGCACCTGATGTCCGAGCGGCGCACCGCCGCGTCCATGAGCTGCTCGCCGAAGTGCTTGGCCAGCGCGTACGGGTCCTGCGGCCGGATCGGGTGCTCCTCGTCGACGGGCGCGTAGTCGGGCAGGAAGGGGCGCTCGGGGAAGAAGAAGCCGGGGACGGTCTCGCTGGAGATGTTCACGAAGCGGGAGACGCCGAAGCGGACCGCGGCTTCGATCATGTTGAACGTCGCCATCAGGTTGTTCTGGAAGACCACGTGCGGGGGGTTGGCGGTGGGGTCGGGGATGGCGGCGGCGTGCACGACCGCGTCGGCCCCGCGGACCACGGCGAACGCCTGCCCGGCGTCGGTCAGCTCGGCCTGCTGGTAGCGGGGCCTGCCGGGCTCGGGCCGCTCGAAGACGGGACGCGTGAGGTCCACGCCGGTCACTTCGTGACCGGCCTCGGCCAGCGCCTTGACGGCCGCACGGCCTACCTTGCCGTGGGCTCCGGTGACGACGACGCGCATGAGCTCTGCTCCTTAACGGGTTCGGTGCGAGCAATCTAGCGCGGGTCCCTCAGCCCACCCCGGCCAGGGCCAGGGTCGAGCCGGTGCGGGTCTTGGTGACCTTGAGCTGGGCGGTGATCCTCGACCGGAGCTCGGCGACGTGGCTGACGATGCCCACGGCCCGCCCGCCGTCGCGCAGCCCGTCGAGGATGTCCAGCACGCCGTCGAGGGTGTCCTCGTCCAGGGTGCCGAAGCCCTCGTCCACGAACAGCGTGCCGAGCTCCGCGCCCCCGGCCTCGGCCGTGACGACGTCGGCCAGCCCCAGCGCCAGCGCCAGTGAGGTGATGAAGCTCTCGCCGCCGGACAGTGTGGCCGGGTCGCGATCGACGCCGGTCCACCCGTCGGCCACCCGCAGCCCCAGCCCGCCGCCCGAACGCCCCCGGGACCCCGCCGTCTTCCGCAGGTCGTGCCGTAGCAGGTAACGCCCTGACGACATGTGGTCGAGCCGTTCGTTCGCGGCGTCCACCACCTGCCGCAGCCGCTCCCCCAGCACGAACGACGACAGGCTCATGCTCCACTGGTTGTCGCTGGACGTGCCGCTGGCCAGGGCCGCCATCCGCTCGGCCAGCCGGTGCCGCTCGGCCGCCGGTCGCCACTGCTCGATGCGCCCGGCCAGCTCGCCGTGCAGCTCCTCCAGCCGCCGCACCCTGGCCACGGCGCGGTCGCGCTCGCTCGACAGCCGCGTGTACGCCGCCTCCAGCCGGTCCCGCTCGCCCTCGATCGCCGCCAGGTCGGGCGCGGGCTCGGCGGCGGCCGCGATCAGCTCGGGCTGGGCCAGCACGCTTGTGACGGCGGCCTGCTCGTCGTCCAGCCGCCGCAACGCCTCGGCCTTGCGCTCCCGTTCGGCCGGACTCCTGAACGCCGCCTCCGCCTCCGCCACGTCCGCGAACCCCGCCTCGACGGCCGCCTCGGACGCGGCCTGCCCGGCTCTGAGCAGCTCGTCGCCGGCCGCCATCGCCGCCTGCGTGGCCTCCAGCGCCTCCCGGAGCAGCTCGGCCTCGTCGTGCAGCCTGGACAGGCGCGCGGTCAGGGTGGGATCGTCGCCCCGCGCCGCGTCCAGCCGCGCGCTCAGCCGCCCGGCGTCGCCGCTCAGCTCCTCATGCCTGGTGCGGCAGGCCGCCAGCCGGGCGGCGACCCGCCGGCCGCGCTCCTCCAGCTCCAGCCGTTCCCGGCTGAGCGCCGCCGCCTCCCGCGCCAGCACCGGCTCGTTGCCCGCCGACGCCCGCAGCCTGCGCAGCTCGCGCTCGGCCCGGTCCAGCACCGTGGGGCCGTCCAGGGCCGCCTGCACGGAGCCCTCTCCTTCGAGCGCCTCGCCCTGCGCATCGCGCGCAGCCGCCGCCTGCACCGCCGCACCCGCGTAGTCGAGCTCCCCAGGCATCGCATCGGCGCCGTTGAGCTCCCCGGACATCGCGTCCTCGCCGTCGAGCTCTCGCGGCATCGCATCGGCGCCGTCGAGCGAGCCGGGGCCGTCCTTCTCGGGAGCGCTGACGCGCCCGGCCGCGAGAGCCGGCTGCGTGGAGCCGTCGGCTGGGACCGGTGCCTGGGTGAGGCGGGTCAGGAGCCGGGCGCGTTCGGACTCCAGGTGGGTGCGGTGGGCGCGGTGGGCGGCGAGTCCCTCGGCGACCTCCCTGGCCTGATCCCGAACCCGTTCGCGCTCGCTCTCGATGCGGTCGAGTGCGGCGGCCAGGGCGGGCTCCCGGCCGGCCACCGCCTGGAGACGGGCCAGCTCCTGCTCGGCCCCCAGAACCTGCGCCTGCGCCGTCTCGACGTCCAAACCCTCGGTGACCTCGGCCGCGTCGGCGTGCCGGGACTCGAGGGAGGCCAGGGCGCGTTCGGCGGCCTCGCGTTCGGCCAGGGCGGCTTCGTGGGCGCTCTCGGCTGCGTGCTCGTCCTCCGGCGAAGGCGCGCTGGGGGCGGGAGAGGCGGGGTGAGGATGGTGGTCGGAGCCGCAGACCGCGCAGGGCCGGCCCTCGGACAGGTCGCGGGCCAGCTCCGCCGCCATGCCGTCGATGCGCGCCTGGCGCAGGTCCAGCCAGCGTTCGCGCAGGGTCTGGGCGTGGTCAACGAGCGCCTGGTGGGTGGCGACGGCCGCCTCCAGCTCCACGGCCAAGGCTTCGCGGCGGTGAGTGGCCTCCAGCGCGGCCCTGGCTGTGTCGAGGCCGGCGGACGCCGCCGGGATGGCCGCCGCCTGCGCCTGCACCTCCGCCAGCGCCGCGCCGGCGGCGGCGATGCGTCCTGGCAGCTCGGCCTCGGCGGCCGACACCTCGGCCTCGCGCTGTGCCAGCGCGTCGAGCTCCACGGCCAGCCTGGCCAGCTCGTCGTCGATCTCGATCAGGTGGGCGGCGGCATCGCGTACGGCCTGCGCGGCCGGGATCCTGGCGGCATCCATCCGCGCCTCGGCCAGCCTGCCCTCGGCCTGTTCGATGAGGCCGGGCAGGACCGCCAGCCGTGCGCCGACGGCCTCGTCGGCGCCGACCAGCTCGGCCAGCTCCGCCTCGACGCGCAGCAGGTCGCGCCGGACCACCGACAGCCTGGCCTCTTCGGTGAGCAGCTCCGACAACCGCGCGATCTCCGCCTGCCGCTCCCGCTCCAGCCCCGCCAACTGAGCCGCCGCAGGACCGCCCGCCAGGGATGACGTGCTTGAGTGACGACTTGAGGTCGGCGAGAGGCCGGTGGCGTCGCCCGGCTGCCGTTCCCGCTCCGCCTGGCGGGCCAGGAGGGGGCGGGCTCGGGCGAGGGCGTCGGCGGCCAGGGTGCGTGCCTTGGTGGCGGCCTCCGAACGTTGCCTGGCCACCGTGATGAGAGGCAGCACGCGATCGGCCCTGGCGGCGTCGTCGAGGATGGCCTGCAAGTCGGCCCGCTCATCCGCCCGCTCGTCGAGGATGTGGCGCCGGGTGAGCGCCTCGGCGTGACGGCGCTGCCGGTCGGCGAGGGCGGCGGCCTGCTCGAACCGCACCCGCGCCGAACGCAACGCCTGCCCGGCCGGCTCGTGCTGCTCATCGGCCCGCGTCACGACTGCCCGCGCCGCTTCGAGCAGCGCTCCCGCCCAGCGCAAGGGGTCCTCCTCGGGCGTGGGCACCCCGGCGTCGGCCCCGTCCCCGCCCGCGGCGCCATCGCCGGCGGACACACCACCGTGCAGGTCGTCGCCCGCCGCCTCCTCCACCCGCTTGATGGCGAAGTCCACCTGCTGCCGGAGCTCCTGCGCCTCCCGCCACGCCAGTTTCCGGTGCTCGGCCAGCCACGACTCGGCCTGGGTGAAGACCTTCACCGTGAACAGCCGCTCGAGCAGCTTGGCCCGATCATCCCCGTCCGCGCGCAGGAACTTGGCGAAATCCCCCTGGGGCAGCATCGCGACCTGGCAGAACTGGTCGGCGTTCATGCCCAGCAGCCCGCCCACCAGATCGCCCGCCTCGTCGAGCCTGGTCGTCAGCCCGTGCCACTCGGCCCCCTGCCACTCGGAGACGACGACCTTGGACTTCTCCTCCGTGAAACCGGTCCCGCGCAGCTTGGGACGTTGCCAGGCCGGTGAGCGCTGGATGCGGAGTAACCGGCCGCGGATGGACACCTCCAGCGTGACCGAGGGCCCGGTCGAGGGCGGGGCGTGGTCGCAGCGCAGGCTGCGGGCGCTGTTGCGCTGACCGGGCACCTGGCCGTAGAGGGCGAAGCAGAGCGCGTCGAGGATCGTGGTCTTGCCCGCCCCCGTGGGCCCGTGGACCAGGAACAGGCCCGCCTCGGCCAGCGCGTCGAAGTCGACCGTCTCGGAGCCGGGAAAGGACCCGAACGCCGTCAGCGAGAGCCGGTGCGGCCGCATCTACGCCATCGTCTCCTTCACCCTCGACGCCTCGATGGCCTGTCTTAGCAGGTCTTCCTCCTCAGGTGCGGCAGGCTCGCCGCGGACCTCCCTGACGAAATCAAGGGCCACCTCCGCCTCAGGACGCCCGCTGAGGCGTACGGGCTGGGCGGCGGTCGCGGCGCCGACCGGGTCGAAGGAGAGGGCGAGGGTGTGGGGGAAACGGGCGCGCAGCCGGTCCATGGCGGATTTTGGGCGGACGGCGTCGGTGAGCGTGACCTGCAGCCAGTGATCCTCGACCGCGGCATGTGCCGGGTCTGTCAGCAGGGCCTCGAGCTCGCCCCGCAGCCGCCCGACGGGCCGGGGCACAGGCGCCGGCACGAACTCCACCTCCTCCACCTCGGAGCCGAGCGTGACCAGCCACGACCCCTTGACCTGCCCGGCCTCCGAGAACGAGTAGGCCAGCGGCGAGCCCGAGTAACGCACGGTCTGCGACATCCGCTGCCGCCCGTGCAGATGGCCCAGCGCGACGTACGACACCCCGTCGAAGGCCGGCAGCGGAACATGCGCCACCCCGCCCACGCTGATGTCGCGCTCGCTGTCGCTGGCCTGCCCGCCGGTGACGAAGCAGTGCGAGAGCACCACCGAGGCGCGATGGCGCGCGGAATCGGCCCTGATGCGGTCCATCGCGTACGTGAGCGCGGCCGTGTGGCTCCGGTCGGGCAGCTCCCAGGCGGCGCGGACCAGCTCGGGCTCGAGGTAGGGGATGCCGTAGAAGGCCACGTCGTCCACCAGCACCGGCTCCCAGGCGAGGTCGGGCGAGGTGCGCACATGGACCCCTGCGGCCTCGAACAGCGCCGAGCCGAAGCGCAGCCGTAGCGCCGAGTCATGGTTGCCGCTGATCAGCACCACCCGCGCCCCGGCCGCGCGCAGCCTCGCGAGCGCCTCGTCGAGCAGCGCCACCGCGTCGACCGGCGGCAGCGCCCGGTCGTAGACGTCGCCCGCGACCGCCACCACGTCGACCCCCTCGGATCGCACCGTCTCCACCAGGTGGTCGACGAACGCCGCCTGCCCGGCGAGCAGGCTCTCCCGGTGGAAGGAGCGCCCCAGATGCCAGTCGGAGGTGTGCAGGATCCGCATGTCGCAGGAAGCTAACAGCTCTCACCGACAAATGCGGCCTCACCTGTCTCATGGGCCGGGAGTAAGCTGGAAGATCGGCGGGCAAACCAACCCACATGGGGAGGCCGATGCGCACTGGCCGTGGCACCTTGAGCGTCGCCGCCGGCCTGGTCCTGGTGGCTCTCGCGACGGTCGGATACGTGCTGCCACCCGCGTTCGATCCGCCGCCGCTCAAGGCGGATCCAGTCTTCCAGTCGATTCCGGCGCAGCCGCCGAGCGAGCTGCGGCCGGTGGTGGCAGTCGATCCCATCCGCAGGGAGGAGATCTCCATCGCGGCGGAGGGCCAGCGCCTGGACGGCACGCTCCGGGTGCCGCTGACGCCTGGGCGCCATCCGGCGCTGGTGTTCGTGTCGGGTTCGGGCAACGGGTCGCGGACGGAGTTCACGCCGCAGGCGGAGTTCCTGGCCAAGGCGGGCGTGGTCACGATGGCGTTCGACAAGCGCACGACCGGCTACGACTTCCGCCACAGGGACTTCTCGCTGCTCGCCGACGACGCGCTGCGCATGGTGGAGTTCCTGCGCGCGCGTCCCGAGGTGGACCCGGCGCGGATCGGCCTGTGGGGGGTCAGCGAGGGCGGTTGGGTGGTGCCGATCGCGGCGGCCAAGAGCACGGCGGTGGGGTTCGTGGTCCTGGTGTCGTCCCCGAACGTCTCCCCGCTCCGCCAGGTCGCCTGGGCGCTCAACGAGCAACTGCTCAGGCTGCACGCCCCGATCGGCGCCCGCGACCTGCTGACCAGAGCGATGGGCGGGGTCGGCTTCAACTTCCTGAGGTACGACGCGCAGCCGGCATTGAGCGAGGTCAAGCAGCCGGTTCTGGCCTTCTACGGCACGATGGACCCCTCGATCCCCTTCGTCGAGTCCACTCAGGCCCTCATCAAGGGACTACACAAAGCGGGCAACGACAACTACACGATCCGGTTCATGGCCAAGGGCGACCACGCCATGCGGGTGAACGGCGGCGAGTTCACCAAGGGCTATCTCGAGACCCTCACCAACTGGATCACCGGACTGCCCGGCACGGCCAGGTCCGCGCTGCACATGGCGGGCGCCAGGCCGGTGCAGCGGTTCGAGGCCAGCGACGTGCCGGCCGCCCCCTGGTACGCGGGCGGCACGATGCTGGGGCTGACGATCTGCCTGGCCGCCGTCGGCTACGTGGCGGGCCCGGTCGCGGCCATGGTCGTACGCCTGCGCGGGCGCAACCAGGTCCGCGCCGAGACCAACGCCACGCTGTGGCCGCCGATCAGACGCAGGCTGAACCGGATGGCCTGGACGGGCCTGGGCCTGCTGGCATCGGTGGTGGCGTTCATCACCTTGCTGGTGCTGTTCTCCGTCAACCAGGCGGGCGCCTGGCCCGCCGTGCTGGCGGGCTGGCTGGTCGTGCGGCTGCTGGCCGTGCTGATGCTGATTCAAGAGGTCACGGCGGTGGCGGCGTTCGTGTCCGCGCTGCGTGAGGGCATGCGGCCGGGCCGCTGGCAGCACGTGGCCGTGGCGGGCGTGCTGGGCGGCACCGGGCTCCTGCTGGTGGCGGCGGCCTACTACGGGCTGTTCTCCTTCCCCTGGTAGATGTAGGGGTGCCTAATTGGGAATCTGCGCGAATCCAGGTTGTCACCCATGGTGGAGATCATCTGGGAGAAGTACCCCTGGTCGCCGGGCAGGAGCAAGCGCGGCGGTGGTTGCAGTTCACGGCCGACATCGGGAGTGCGCCGAACGCGATCACGGCGTATGGCTGGGCGCTTGTCATCGTGGCCGAGCTCGTCCGGCGTATCCCGAACCGGTCACCTCGGCGTTCGACCTGCTCACCGCACGCGAGCGACAGGTGCTCCACCATCTGGCGCCGGGGGCTCGGCATCGCCGGGATCGCCTGCTCCGGGCCGAACGGATTGTCGGCTCGCGGTGAGTCGGTCACGTTCCAGGAGGTCACCAAGCACGTCACCCCGGTGCTGCGGTCAGGGCGAGGTCGTCCACGGTCACCGTGACGGGGGTGTCGGTGGCCGTACGGGACAAGAAGGTCAGGACGCCGGCCCCACCCGGGACCTGGAGTCCGGAGGTCGCGTCCGTGACGGAGAGCAGCCAGTCCGGCTCGGGCGCGCCGATGGCCCAGACCTTGCCGCGGATCGTGGTCGGCGACGTGCCGGTGACCTGGACGCGTACTCGCATCGCGATGCCCGCGCCCGCTGTCAGCCCGGGGACCCGCAGTGGCTGTGCGAGGTCGATCTCACTGCGGCCCGCCTCGAAGCGGATCAGCTGGAACAGGACCTTGCCGTTGGGCCGCAGGCTCACGTGCGCCCGGTAACCCCCCACTGTCGGGACCCTGCGTCCCACGGCGGACACGTAGATCCCGCCACCGGTGGGGGGCTTGTCGCCGGCGAAGGTGAAGCTGAGGTCGGTTCCGCTCTCCTTCACGCCGTCCAGGTACGCGCTGGAGCCGGCTCCGGAGGTCATCGTGATCCGGCCCTTCTTGCCGTCCACCGAGTAGCCGCTCGCCGGAACGCCGACCGACCAGTGACGCTCCCCGTCGTCCGTCGTACCGAATCCGGTGCTGACCGTACGCCCGAACGTGTCGGACACCCGCAGCCCCCCGCCCCGGACCGCCGACGGCCCCGGACTCGCCGACCCGCTGGGCGAGACCTCCCGTGAGCCCGACGGTGAGGCCGATGAGGGCTCGGTGGAGGTGGGGGCGGAAGCGTCGGGACGTGAGGCGGCCGAGGAGCCCGGCTCACCGGTACGTGAAGACGCCTGGGACCCCGTCCCGCCGAACGGCCGCAACCAGGCGAGCGCCCCCACCACGACCGCGAGCAGTGCCGCCGCCACGGCGAGCGCGGCACGGCGGCCCCGCCCAGCGCTCCACCCGATGAGCACCGGGGCCCGTGAGGAGGGCGGGGCCGTCGGCTCCCCGGCCGGTCCCGCGGTGCCCCCACGACCGGTGGGTTCCGCGGTGTCCCCACGACCGGCCGCCCCGGCGAGATCCCGACCGCCGGCCGGGTCCGGCGTTCCCCGATCGCCGGCCGGTTCGGCGGCGAGGCGGCTGCCCAGGCTGGTGAGCTCCACGATCGACCGGCCGCGGCCACCGGAGACCGGGTCGATCAGGCGGGACAGCAGCTCGCCCGCCGCCGGCCGGTGCGAAGGGTCCTTCTCCAAGGCGGCGGCGATCGAGCCGCGCAACGGCGGCGGGACCGCTGACAGATCCGGTTCGTGGGTGACGATGCGGTTCAGCACGTCCGCGATGCCCGCGGCGGCGAACGGGGAGGTGCCGGTGGCGGCGAAGACCATGGTGCCCGCCCAGGCGAAGACGTCCGAGGCGGGCAAGGCGGGGGCGCCGCTCAGCTGTTCGGGCGCGAGGTAGGCAGGGGTGCCGATGAGTCCGCTGGTCATGGTCGTGACACCGTCCGCGCGGGCGATGCCGAAGTCGACCACCCGGGGACCGTCCGGGCCGAGCAGCACGTTGCTCGGTTTGAAGTCGCGGTGCACGACGCCGGCCGCGTGGATGGCGGCCAGGGCCGTCGTGGTGCCGACGGCCAGCCGTTCCAGCTCGCCGCCGTGCAGGGGGCCGTGCTCGTGCACCCGTTCCGCCAGCGTCGGCCCGTCCACGAACTCGCTCACCACGTACGGCCGCGGCCCGTCCGGCACGGCCGTGAGCACGCGGGCGGTGCAGAAGGGCGCCACGCTCTCCACCGCGGCCAGCTCGCGGGCCAGACGGGCACGGGCCTCGGCGTCGGCCCTGATCAGCACCTTCACCGCCACCCGCTGCCCACCTGCGTCGCGGGCCAGGTAGACGATTCCCTGGCCGCCTTCACCGAGTCGGCCCAGCAGCTCGAACTCACCCAGACTCGGAGGATCCTCAGGGGCAAGAGGGGCAACCATGCTCCATACGGTACTGATCCGCTCAACCAAGTGTGAGACGTCTAGGCCGTGCTCCCGCGTCCAATGTGACGAGCTCGCCCTTCCTCGCGAACGCGGCGGCCACCACCCCGCCGAACCGTGAGAGCAGGCCGTCACACCAGGCCGTCACACCAGGGCGGCGAGTAGGTCCAGCGCGGTCGCCCTGCCGGATTCGTCGGCGATGCCGTCGAAGATCTTGAACGCGTCCTCGGCCAGCTTGCGCGCCGCGTCGCGGTCGCCCTCAGCCCGGTTGACCCGGGCCAGCGCCAGCAGCGCGTGCCCGTCCAGCAGCCGGTCGCCGAGCCGTACGGCGATGGACCTGGCCCGCTGCGCGCAGTCCCTGGCGTCGGGCACCCGCCGCTGCGCCAGCCGTGCCGCGGCCAGCTCCAGCAGGGTGTCGGCGTGCCGGTGCCGGTCGCCCGCAGCATCGAAGAAGCCTGCCGCGGCGGCGAGCCGGTCGGCTGCCTCGTCGGGGCGGTCGGCCCGCCGCAGCACCGCGCCAAGCGCCTGCTGCGCCTCGGCGCCGGACCTCCCGCCGCTGAAGGCGTGCAGAGAGGAGGTCAGCTGGCGTTCTGCCTCGTCCAGACGGCCCTGTTCCAGGTACACCTGGCCGATCCTGCGCCGGACCTGCGCGGCCTCCTTGCCGCTGGACGTACCGAGGCTCGTGAACGTCCCGAGCGCCCGCGTGAGCAGATCCAGCGCCTCCGTCCACCGGCCCTCGGCCCGGCACAGGTCGCCCTGGTCGCGCAGGAGCAGCGCCTCGGCGCGAGCGTCACCCGTGCGCCGAGCCGCCGCGAGGCCGGTCTCGGCGACCGGCCGCCAGTCGTCCAGGAAGCGCCGCCGTTCCAGGAACGGGCCCAGCAGATGCGCGAGCCGCCACGCGCCCTCGTCGAGCCCGGCCCCGTACAGGTCGCCGACCAGGGCGGCGAGGAACGCGCGCTCGGCGAGGAGCCACTCGACCGACTCCTTGATGTCCCTGGTCACGAAGCTGCGCATGGTCGGCTCACCGGAGACCAGCGGGAACCGGGACCCCTGCACCCGGGCGATCACGACGGCCTGGAGCCGCGCGAGCGCGTCCCGTACCGCATGCACGCCCTCCTCCTCCACCAGCCGCTCGCGGGCATAGAGCCGGGTCAGGTCGTGCATGCGGTAGCGGACCTGGCCCGCCACGTCCACGGTGTGCGCCTCCAGCAGGCCGGCGTCCACGAGCGTGTCGGCCTGGTCGCCGAAGGCCTGGGCGGCCCAGTCGGCGACGTCGGGGGCCGACAGCGCACCCAGCAGCCGCACCATGCGGCGCGCCGGCGTGGGCAGGCCCTCGTAGCCGACCGCGTACACGCTGCGGACCGTCTGGTCGCCCGAGTGAAGGCGGTCCAGCCGCCCGCGCTCGTCCTCCAGCAGGCCCGCGAGGTAGGCAGGGGTCCAGCCTGGTCTGGTGGCCAGGCGGGATCCGGCGATGCGCAGCGCGATGGGCAGGCCGCCACAGAACCGCATCAGCTCCCGCACCCCGCCGTCGTCCGCCCGTTCCTCGCCGATGAGCTTGACGAGCAGGTCACGGGCCTCGTCGTCGTCCAGGACGCCCAGCGGCAGCCGTACGGCGCCGGTCAGCCCGCCGAGCGCCGACCGGCTGGTGATCACGGTGGGGCACGAGGTGAGCAGCGGCCGTACCTGGGACTCGTCGGCGGCGTCGTCCAGCACGACGAGCATGCGGCGGTTGGCGGTGTAAGTGCGCAGCAGCCGCTGCCGCTGGCCCTCCGATGCCGGTACCGCCTGGGCCGGGCAGCCGAGCCAGCGCAGGAAGTCCTCCAGGATCGCGCCGGGCCGGGTGGACTCGCGCAGGTCCGTGTACAGGATCCCGTCGGGGAAGCGCTCCCTGTGCCGCCACGCGGCGCGTACGGCGAGCGCCGACTTGCCCACCCCGGCCGGGCCGTGCACGACGACCAGGCCGGACAACACCTGGTCGAGCAGGTCGGCGCGGCCAGTGAAGTGGGCGACGTCCCGCGGCAACAGCACCGGCGGGCCCGCGGAGACGTGCAGCATGACGTCGTCGTGCAGCATGCGGTGATAGAGCAGCTGCAGCTCGGGGTCGGGCTCGATGGCGTGCCCGCCGTCGAGCTCGTCGCGCAGCGCCGTGTACGCGGCCAGCGCCTCCACGCGCCGCCCGCTGCGATAGAGCGCCAGCATGAACTGGCCGCGGAAACGCTGCCAGAGCGGGTGCTGCGCGACCAGCCCCCGCACCTCGGACAGCAGCTCGCGGTGCCGGCCCGCGTCCAGGTCGAGCTCGATCCGACGCTCCAGGGCGAGCAGGCGAAGCTCTTCGAGCTCCTCGCGCAGCCGCCCGGTCTCGGCCCAGCGCCTCGCGTCAGGATCCACGTCCGCCAGAACCGGCCCGCGCCACAGGCCCAGCGCCTCCCGCAGCTTCCCGCCGTCACGCCCGGACAGCCCTTCCTGTACGAGCCGGCGGAAGCGACCGACGTCGAGCTGATCGTCGTTGACGGCCAGCGTGTACGTGCCGGACACGGTGGTGATGACGTCCTTGCCGATCAGCTGCCGGAGCCGGCCGATGTAGCCGCGGATCAGCGAATCTGACCGGTCGCCCTCCTCCAGCGGCCACAGCAGCTGTCGCAGCCGCTCGACGGTGAGCGGGCGGCGGGCGTTGAGCACGAACATCGCCAGCAGGTCACGGTGCTTCGGCGCGGTGGGGGTGCGATCCTCGGCGCCGTCACGTACCGACAATGCCCCCATAATCCGAAATTCCATGACAAATCCCCGGGTGCGGCGGGCAGGACGTGACGTCAAAGCCTCCACGATCCCACAGCTCCGCACCTCGCACCCGGGATTCCACACCGTTCCCGGCCAGTGAGCAGGTGTCAGTTTCCGAAGTCGAGTGCACGGATATGCGTTCCACGTCGGCCCGGTCCGCGATCACCACCACCGGCTCGCCGCGGCCGCACTACGAATCACCTGTGCCGGACACGGGCGCAGCCCCCGCTGGGGCTGCCCGCACCACTGAACGTGACCGGTCTCCCACTCGTGCGGTCACTTGACGTGTGGATAGGCGACCATGGTGTTTGTGGAGTCATCCCAGAACAGACCGTATCCGGAGTAGTCACCGAAGGGAGCCACAACATAGTCGCCGGGCTGGACCTGGCCTGTGGCGAGATCGACGGTGACCCGAGGATCGGCCTGGTCGGCAGTCGAGGCGCCGATACCGAAGGCGACGCCGTCATCGGTCACACCGGTCAGATGGACCGGCTTGTCCTGGTCGGTCTCCTC